>JAATGN010000106.1 GCA_015654615.1 Rhodospirillales bacterium | reverse complement strand
TCACCGCCGCCACCTTCAGGCCGCCGCGCAGCTTGTTGACGACCAGCGTGGCCAGCGAATCGCCGTCGATATCCTCGGCGATGATGAGCAACGCCTTGCCGCTCTTCATGACCGCCTCAAGCAAGGGAAGCATCGGCTGCACGCCGGGAAGCTTCTTCTCGAGCAGGAGAACGTAGGGCTCATCGAGCGCCGCGAACATCTTCTCGGCATCGGTGACGAAATAGGGAGAGACATAGCCGCGATCGAACTGCATGCCTTCGACGATGTCGAGCTCGGTCTCCAGGGATTTCGCCTCCTCGACCGTGATCACGCCCTCGTGGCCGACCTTTTCCATCGCCTTGGCGATCATCTCGCCGACCTCGCGGTCGTCATTGGCCGAAATCGTCCCGACCTGCGCGATCTCGGCGTTGGTCGAAACCTTTTTCGAGACCGCCTTGATCTCGGCGACCACCGCCGTCACCGCCATGTCGATGCCGCGCCGCAGATCCATCGGATTCATCCCGGCGGCGACCGCCTTCAGCCCCTCGCGCAAAATCGCCTGGGCCAGCACCGTCGCCGTCGTCGTGCCGTCGCCGGCAGCGTCGCTGGTCCGGGAAGCGACCTCCTTGACCATCTGGGCGCCCATGTTCTCGAAGCGGTCCGAAAGTTCGATCTCCTTGGCGACCGTGACGCCGTCCTTGGTGATGCGCGGAGTCCCGTAGGACTTGGCGAAAACGACGTTGCGCCCCTTGGGGCCGAGCGTCACCTTTACCGCATTCGCCAGCAGGTCGACGCCGCGCAGCAAGCTGTCGCGCGCATCGCCGTTGAATTTGACTTCCTTGGCAGCCATGTTCCGTCTCCGTCCTTGAATTAAGCGGCTTTCGATTTCTTGGAAACGTGAACGATCACGCCCAGGATGTCGGATTCCTTCATGATCATCAGGTCCTCGCCATCGAGCTTGACCTCGGAGCCCGACCACTTCCCGAAGAGAACGCGGTCACCCGTCTTGACGTCGAGCGGATGCAGCTTGCCATCCTTGTCGCGGCTGCCCGGACCGGTGGCGACGACCTCGCCTTCCGTCGGCTTTTCCTTCGCCGTATCGGGAATGATGATGCCGCCGGACGTCTTTTGCTCCGGCTCGACGCGGCGGATCAGGACGCGATCCTGCAACGGACGCATTTTCATGGATAAGTTCCTCGGGACCAGAAATTATTGAGAATTTGGCACTGTCGGATCGAGAGTGCCAATACATCATCCCTACATAGGGCGAAAACATCCAAAATACAACCGAGACATCACGACGATGATATTAAGATTTTCCGCGGCGATATATTTATCGGAAACGATTGCCGGGACGGCCGCGCCGGACGGAACATTTTCCGGAATGGGGGCATCGGTAATAAAAAAGAGAGAGACCCGCGCCACTCCTGGCCAAAGGGGTCAAATGTCCAGCAGCGGCGCCAGGCCCGCCCCCTCGGGCCAGGCCAGCAGATGACTGACGCAGACGCGGCAATCGGAACTGCCGAATCCCGGTATGGGCATCGGCAGATGAGCCAGGCCGGCCACCAGGGCGCATTCGCTGCCGCCCGGGAAAACCCAGGCTCCGCGCACGGTCCCCGCCGCCGTCAGCTGGTCGATATGCCAGCGGACGACCTTGTCCCGGCGCAGATGCCGGCCGACGCGGGCCTTGATGCCCCCGGGGCCGCGGGCGCTGCCGCAGTAAAGATAGCGACCGGCCGCCAAAACCGTTTCGCGGCGTCCCGGCAGGCGGACGGCCAGGCCTCGCGCCAGGTCCAGCAGCAACAGATAGGCGCCCGGGTCGGCGGGAAGCCGGGCGGCCTCGTGATAAAAATCCGCCGTCGTCGTCATGGTCCGTCTCCGTCCCCATCTGGGGATAGGCATGCGGCCGTCCACCTTCTAAAAAATCCGCCTCACGCTCTATCGAGTAGAATCAGGTGGAATGAAAATGGCCTCCCAAAACAGTACTATGGCGGACGACGAATCGGCCAGCCTCCTCGAACTGGTTGCCGAGCGCTTCAGGAATGTCGCCGAGCGCTTCAGGGATGATGTCTTCTCCCTGATTTCCGAAAGCCAGGCCTATCTCAAGGAAAGCGACCTGCCGCGTTTCGGAGATGCCACCGAAGAGGACCTCCTGGCCAGCCGCGAGGCCTATCGTCTCTCCCTTCGATTGAAGGAACTGATGGCGAGGGCGATTTCGTTCCATGCCTGGTCGAACGGCAAAGTCACCATCCAAGATGCCTTGTCCCCCCAAAATCGGCTGCGGCCCCGCGAGGAGAATCCGGAAAGCGCCGCGCCTGCCGGTCAAGGCCCGAAAAGCGAAATATGCGCATTGTCCGAGCGCAGCATCGTGCTCTACGAACGCGCCTGCCGTTTGGAAGACATGCTGGCGGATTTCTACGACATGCCGGGCCCATCCGAGTCCACCGGAGGCGAAGACGAGGTGGTTTGAGGTCCCGCCGGCGGCGATGGCGGCCCCCCACCCCAGCCCTCCCCACGGAGGGGGAGGGCGTTGCAATTCCTGCTCCCCTCCTCCTCGTGGGGAGGGGTCGGGGTGGGGGGAAAATGGTCGGCAGCCCCCCGCCACAGCTCGCTTTCCCCTCCGTGCCGCCTCGTCTATGCTGTGGATCGCCATACCGTAGCAACAGACTTGGCAATATATTTGGAGCCCGACGAGGACCGAGGTCCCTCACCTGTCGATGACGCGTCCCGGGACGAAATCCTGGCGAAGAAGCTCGACCTTCTTTTCGCCAATTCGGCCGTCGCCCAGGTGGTGTCCATCGTCAACGCCAGCCTTCTGGCCTATATGCACATGCCGGATCAGCCGGCCGTCATGGTCGGCTGGTGGCTCGCGGCCATGGCGGCGGTCGCCGCCCGCCTGCTCCTTGCCGGCGCCTTCGGCCGCGTCAGGGCGAAGCGCCGCGACCGGCGATGGCTGGCGCTGATCACCGCCAGCAGTTTTGCCTCCGGCCTGATCTGGGGCGTCGGCGCCCTCCTGATGCTGATGCGCGCCTCGGACGCCGGAATTTCCTTCACTGCCTTCGCCATCGCCGGCATGGCCGCCGGCGCCGTGCCCATATTGTCGGCCGAACGCCGGGTCTATCTGGCCTATTGCACGCCCTTGCTGGCCCCGTCCCTCGTCTTGCTGTTCCTCGTGCCGCCCGACAAATGGCGGATCGGCATGGCGGCGATGACCATCATCTTTTGGCTCGGGCTCAATATGACGGCGCGGCGTTTCTCCCAGGTCCTCGACACCTCGCTGCGCCGCGAAGTCGAACTGGCGGCGGCGAAGGAACGGGCCGAAGCCATGGCCCGGCAGGAGGCGGCCTATACGGCGGCGCTGGAAATCGCCCGCGATCAGGCCGATTCCGCCAACCGGGCCAAGTCGGAATTCCTCTCGACGGTCAGCCACGAAATCCGCACGCCGATGAACGGCATCATCGGCATGACCGGACTTCTGCTCGATACCGCCCTGTCGTCCGAACAGCGGCATTTCACCGACACGGTCCGGGTCTCGGCCGAATCGCTGCTCACGGTCATCAACGACATCCTCGACTTCTCCAAGATGGAAGCCGGCAACCTGGTGCTGGAGGACAGCGCCTTCGAGATCACCCCGCTGGTCGAAGGGATCATGGATATCCTGGCGCCGCGCCTGAAGGGCAAGGATCTCGATTTTTCCCTGCTGATTCCGCCGGAAACCCAGGGGGTTTTCCTCTGCGACGCCGGCCGCCTGCGCCAGGTGCTGCTCAATTTGACGGGCAACGCCATCAAATTCACCGAAAAGGGCGCCGTGGCGCTCAGCGTCCGCCCGGACGGCGAGGACGGCGAGACGGTCTGGCTGCGCTTCACCATCGAAGATACCGGCATCGGCATCCCGGAGGCGGCCAAACCCAAATTGTTCTCCTGGTTTTCCCAGGCCGATTCCTCGACGGCGCGGCGCTTCGGCGGCTCCGGTCTGGGACTGGCCATCTCGAAACGCATCGTCGACGCCCTGGGCGGCGAGATCGGCTTCGACAGCCAGGAAGGACGCGGCAGCCGATTCTGGATGCGGGTTCCGCTGCGCCGCGTCGACGGCGCCGCCGCCCAGCAGGTGCGGCGCCCGGCCCATGGCCTGCGGGTGCTGGTGGTGGACGACACCGCCATCAATCGCGACATCTTCCGCGCCCAGTTGGAAGGATGGGGGGCCTGCGTCGCCGTCGCCGCCGACGGAGACTCGGCCCTGGCGGCGGCGCGGCAGGCGGCGGCGGCCGGCGTCCCCTACGACGTCATCATCGTCGATCACAATATGCCGGAAAGCACGGGCAGCGATTTCGCCGACGCCTTGCGGGCCGACCCGATGGTGGCGCCCAGCCGGCTGATCCTCGCCTCGTCGTCCTTGAGCCCGAAGGCGGCGAGCGAATTGGCCGATCCGCGTTTCGATGCCGTCTTCTCCAAACCGGTCCGCCCGAGCAGCCTGCTCGATACCCTGCTGTTCCTGACCAGCCGGCATTCGCCGGCGGCGCCGGCCGGCCCGGCGGAAGCGGCGGCCGACATCCTGCCCGAACAGCCCTGGCGGGTGCTGGTGGCGGAGGACCACGCCATCAACCAGCAGGTGGCGGTCGGTCTGCTGGCCAAGCTGGGTTGGCGCGCCGATGTCGCCGACGACGGCGCCCAGGCGGTGATCCTGGTGGAGCGCGGCGATTACGATCTGGTCTTCATGGATGTGCAGATGCCGGGCATGGACGGCCTGGCCGCCACCGCCGCCATCCGCGCGCTGCCCGGCCGGCGGGCGAAAATTCCGATCATCGCCATGACGGCCAATGCCATGGTCGGCGACCGCGAGACCTTTCTCGCGGCCGGCATGGACGACTATATCCCCAAGCCGATCGACCGCCATCGCCTCGCCGCGCTGCTCGGCCGCTGGACCACGCGCCTGGGAGCGGTGCGCCGGGCCGCCCTTCCGCCGCGCGGCGGCGCCGATGCGATGCCGCCGCCCGCCCAGCCGCAGCCGGTGAACGAGGGCGCCCAGGCTCAGCTGGGCCGCGATATCGGCGAGGACGTCTTCGCCGAATTGTGCCGCCAATTCCATGCCCTGCTGCCCGAACAATGCCGGCAGCTGCGCATCGCCCAGACGGACCGCGATCTGCCGAGCGTGTCCAGAATCGCCCATGAATTGAAGGGCGTGGCGTCCAATCTCGGCTTCGACCACATCTCGCACATCGCCGCGGCGCTGGACTGGTCGGCCAGGAACGGCAGCGGCGAACCGGCCCATCTGCTCGATCTGCTCGACCAGGCGATCCGCGATGTCGATCCGGGCCGGCGCCGCTCCGGTTAAGCGGCTCGGGTTCACTCGATTATCGGCGCCCCCCCGCCGGCAGCGCGGCGGCCGGCCGCAGCCTGTCGGGATCGCGACAGGCCTGTCTGCAAGCAGCCAGCGCGGCCGACAAAATCGGCGCCCCGCAACGCCCCGAACATTTTTCCCGCCGTTTTCCGCCCTTGGCACGCCCCTTGCTGAACAGGGCGCGGCAGGCCGACAAGCCGTTTGTCCGGCCGACAGCCGTCAATCAATAGCAACGACCGGAGCAGACAGATGGCCAATGTGACCTTTTCCTCTCCCGTAATGGCGCGGGACGTCACCGTGTATGCGGTGGCCGGCGATCGCGGGACGATCCTCTCGCTGGCCAAGGCGCATAAGATCCCCATTCCTTTCGATTGCCAGGACGGCGAATGCGGATCGTGCCTGGTCGAGGTGACGCATCTTTCGCCGCTGACCAAATACGCCATCGCCCTGACCGAAAAAGAGAAGGAGTCGCTGCGCCAGCTGGGCAAGATCACCCCCGAGGAAATCCGCAACGCGGAGGTCAACGACATGCCGCCGCGCCATCGGCTGGCCTGCCAATGTTTCATCCGCAACGAAGACATCATGGTCACCTTCGAAGGCGACCGGGCCCTGCCGGCCCAGGGGCCGCATCTGACGCCGGCCGCCAAAACCTTCAAAGGCCGGCTCAAGATCGAGAGCATGGACCAGTTCCTGGCCTTCGCGCTCAGCGTCGAAGAAGAGGCGGCCCGGCATTTCGCCGATCTGGGAAATGCCATGGAAGCGCACGGCAACCATGAGGTCGCCAAGCTGTTCCGTCAGCTTTCGGGCTATTCCCGCCTGCATTACGAGCAGACCAAGGCGCGGGTCGGCTCCCGCGACGTCAGCGATCTCATGCCGTCCGAACTGATGTGGCCGGACTATGTCACGCCCGAACGCACCGAACTTTGGGCCGGCGATGCCGCCATCACGCATCTGGACGCCTTGAAGGCGGCCCTGCAGGGCGAAAGGCGCGGCTACGAGTTCTACTACACCGTCGCCGGCACCGCCAAGGATCCCGAGGTGGTGGCCATGGCCAAGGTTTTCGTCGGGGAAGAGGCCGAGCATGTGAAGATTCTCGAGGCCTGGATCGCCCGCGAGGAATGGCTGCTGAAAACGCATGACCTGCCGGTCGACGCGGCGGCGGAGCACCCCTAACCGCAAGACCGCCAAGAGCCCGTTAAAATCGTTTTTCATCCGTCAAAGCGATGCGAAGGCGCAGCAATCCAGGGGCCGGGCTCGGTTGCTGGATTGCTGCGCTGCGCTTAAGAAGAAAAGCGTCAGTGGCACCGGCGTCCCTGCCGGTGGAGAAAAGACTCCGCCGCGCCAGCGGCGGACACCGGCAGGGACGCCGGTGCCACTTTTCCTTATTCTTCCAGGGCGGGTCGGCCACCGGCCGGTGCGGAACGCGCGGTTATTTCTGAATGGGCCCCACTTTGCGGCCGGAGCGACCATCCTGGTGGGTGGAATCACCTGCCGAAGCGTCCGAACGCGATGTTTCGTCCCGGCATTCGGGGATGAGAACCGGCATTCTCGGGGTTTTCCCGATTGAGCGCCTGTAGTTTCCCGTTAGACTGCACCGCCGAAGAGGAAACGAATCGCAATGCCGACCGATGTCCGCGCGCGGCTCGGGCGTGGCGCCCGGAGTGGACAGATGAGCATCACCCCGACAGACCCGGTGGACGCCGGCGCGACCCGGAGCATGCCGACCAGGAAAAGCCGCCGTTGGAGCCGGAAATGGCGGCTCGGCCCGGGAGAGGACTCCCTTGTCCGCTCCTTTCCCGTCGCTCTCTATCGGGCGAATCCGGACGGCCGGTTCTCGGGACCGCGCCATGTCAATCCGGCCCTGGCCGGCATTCTCGGATACGACGCCGCCGCCTTCGTGGAAAATGGCGCCTTGTGGGCATCGCGCATCCATGAGGAGGATCTGCCGCGCGTCCTGTCGAGCCTCGCGGACAGCGTCCAGGCCGGACGTTTTTCATCGGAATATCGGTGGCTCTGCGCCGACGGCTCGGAAAGAATCTTCCAGGACAGAGGCTTGGTGGTCCGGACCGACCGGAACGACGATCCGCCCCAAATCCACGGGACCTGTTGCGACATCACCGACCGCAGAAGGCTCGACCGGCAGCTGCTCTGGGCCCACAGACTCGAATCCCTGGAATTGTTCACGCAGGATTTCGTCCACGACCTCAAGAACAGATTGGTGGTGGTCCTCTGGAATCTCGACGGAATGAAGCGCGCCGTCGAGACCGGCGTCTCCGACGGCCGGGAGCGTGACCGCGTGACCGTCGCCCTGGCCGGAGCGGAAGCCTGCTCGGCGCTCATCGAACAATTCCATATGATGGCGCAACCCTCGGTCCACCGCGTGCAGGCGCTCGACCTTCCCGCCCTTCTGCAACGCATGCAAAGGCTGTTGGCGACGGTCCTGGGCGACGACATCACGCTGGAGATCGTGACGGCGTCGAGCCTGCCGGCGGTTTATTCCGACCAGGTCCAGCTCGAATCCATCCTTATCGCGCTCGCCACGCGGTCGCGCAACGCGATGGCCGACGGCGGCGGAACGGTCCGCATCGAAGCCGTCCATGCCGCGCCGTGGAACGGAGCGGCGCCACCGACGCCGACCAGCGATTTCGTGGAGGTGATCGTGAAAGACACCGGCCCGCCGGACGATCCGTCTCTCGACGCCGCCCACCAGTGGCAGCATCAACTGATCAGCGGCCTGCTGGTCCAGGATGGTGGGGAAATCGTCATCGGAAACGAGGCGGACGGTCCCCGCACGGTCCGTTTGCGACTGCCCTGCCGGTAACGGGAGCGCCGGCGTCCGAGGGCCGATGGAAAAGACTCCGCCGCGAAGCGGCGGACACCGGCACGAAAGGCCGGTGCCGCTGACCTTTTGCCCAAACGCTCCCTCACGCCCGGCGGGCGGGACGCCCGGCATCGTCACTGCCCGCCGCCGGTTCGCTTTGCCCGTTCCGGCCGCCGACCAGCGATTCGACCATCGCCGCCAGTTTGTCCATGCGATAAGGCTTGTCGAGCCGCGGTAGTTCGATGGTCTCGCCGCCCGGAGACTCGGCATAGCCGGTGGCCAGCAGCACCGGCAAATCCGGCTTCATGTGGCGAATCTGTTTCGCCAGTTCGATTCCGGTCATCCCCGGCATCGCGTAATCGGTAATGATCAGATCGATCGCCGGCGGCACGTCGAGAAGCTGCAGCGCTTCCGCCGCCGATCGGGCCAGGGCCACCGAATACCCCAGTTCCAACAGCATTTCCAAGGTGGCCTGCCCGGCCATCCGATCGTCGTCGACCAGGAGAATGCGGTATGACCTGGTCGGTTTCACCATCGGCGCCACCGGTTTCACCGGAGATTTGGCGGCTTCGCCCGTGGTGACCGGAAGCAGCAGTTCGACCCGGGTTCCCACCCCGACCTCGCTCGCGATGCGAAGCTGGCCGCCGGACTGGGCGGCCAGGCCATAGACCATCGACAGGCCGAGACCGGTGCCTCGCCCGGCCTCCTTGGTGGTGAAGAACGGTTCGGTCGCCAGGCGCAGCGTCGGCTCGCTCATGCCGACGCCGGTATCGATGACGCTGACGCTGACATATTGTCCGGAAGGAAGCCCCGACGCCCTGTTCATTTCGATCATCAGAAGCCGGCAGTCGATGGTCAGGCAGCCGCCGTCCGGCATGGCGTCGCGGCCGTTCAAGGCAAGATTGAGCAGCGCCAGCTCCAGTTGGTTGGGATCGACCAGAACCATCGCCAGGTCGGGGGCGAAGTCCAGCCGGACGCCGATCGCCGGTCCCAGCGCCCGCAGCAGCATGTCCTCCATGCCGGAAACCAGCTGCTGGACGTCGACGGGCTCCGGCCGCAATTCCTGGCGCCTGGCGAAGGCCAGAAGCCGGGCGGTCAGGCTGGCGCCGCGTTCCGCCGCCTCGATCGCCCCTTCGACCAGCCGCCGCGAGGCATTCCTCGGCAGATTTCGCGCCAGGGGCTCCAGATTGCCGATGATCGCCATCAGGATATTGTTGAAATCGTGGGCGAGATTGCCGGTGATCTTGCCGAGGCTCTCCAGCTTTTGCATTTCATGAAGCTGCGCCAGGGCCGCCTCGCGCTCGCGGGTCCGCGCTTCGACCCGGTCCTCCAGCTCGGCATTGGTGCGGGCCAGTTCGGCCGTCCGTTCCTCGACCCGGCGTTCCAGCTCCAGATTGAGCTCTTGGAGCTGCCGGGTCTTGCGGAACAGGTCGGCGAAGACCCGGACCTTGGCCCGCAGCACGTCGGGAACGACCGGCACCGGAACATAGTCGACCGCGCCGCGCTGATAGCCCTTCAGATAGTCGAGATCGCTAAGCGCGACGGCCGAGACGAAGATGATGGCCGTCGTCTCGAAGCGCGGATGATTTCTGATCATCGTCGCCAATTCGAGGCCATCGAGTTCCGGCATGCAGACATCGATCAGGATGACCGCGATGTCCTTCTTCAGAAGATGCTCGAGGGCGGCCCGCGCCGAATCGGCCTTGACCAGGGTCTCCCCCAGTTCGTCCAGCATGGCTTCATAGCTGAGCAGCTTGGCCGGCTGATCGTCGACGAGCAGAATATTGACCTGGTTGTCACCGTCCATCGGTCTTCATCCTAGCGATGCAGCCACATGCGGAGAGACGACAGCAATTGTTCCGTATTGACGGGCTTGGCCAGATAATCGGACGCCCCGGCCTCCAGGCATTTTTCCCGGTCCCCCTTCATGGCCTTGGCGGTCAGGGCGATGATGGGAAGACGATGGAAGGCGGGGTTCTCGCGGATCGCCTCGATCGTCTCATAGCCGTCCATCTGCGGCATCATGATATCCATCAGGACGATCGCCACCTCGGACGTCATGTTGAGCAGGGTGATCGCCTCGCGGCCCGTCGTCGCCGTCACCACGCGCATTCCGCGTCTCTCCAGGACGCTGGACAGCGCGAAGATGTTCCGGGCGTCGTCATCGACCAGCAAGACGGTCTTGCCGACCAGATCCTCGTCCGAACTGTGCAGCCGTTCGAGCATCCGCTGCTTTTCGTCCGGCATGTCGGCGACGATGCGGTGCAGGAAAAGCGCCGTTTCATCGAGCAGCCGTTCGGGCGACTCGACCCCCTTGACCACGACGCTGCGGGCGATGGAATGAAGCTGGGCGTCTTCCTCGGGCGACAATTGGCGCCCGGTGAAAACCACCACCGGCAGGTCGGACAGGGCGTCGTCGTCGCGAATATTCTCCAGAAGCTCGAATCCCGACATGTCGGGCAGGCGCAAATCGAGGACCATGCAATCGATCGGCTGATCGCCCGCCAAAATCATCCGCGCCTCCTCTCCGGTGCCCGCCAGGATGATATCGATATCGTCATCGCCCAGCAGGGCGACAATACTCAGGCGCTCGTCGGGGCTGTCCTCGACGACGAGAAGGCGCTTGCGGCGCTGCCGGGCGTAAGTCGCGATGCGGGCCAGCGCCTGTTCCAGTCCCTCCGTCGTGGTCGGCTTGGTCAGGAAGGAAAAGGCGCCGCGGGCCAGGCCGTGCTGGCGATCCTCGTCCATCGTGACGATCTGGACGGGAATATGCCGCGTCGCCGGATTCTGCTTGAGCTGGCTGAGCACCGTCCATCCCAGCGTATCGGGAAGGAAGATGTCGAGCGAGATGGCGCTCGGCAGATAATGGTTGGCCAGCGCCAGGGCGTCGGCGCCGCGGTGGGCGATCAGCACCTTCAAGCCGTTGTCATGGGCCAGATCGGCCATGATGCGGGTGTAGTGCACGTCGTCCTCGACGATCAGCAGCAGCATTTCGCCGGGTGCGACGTCGTGGCGGTCGTCGGACACCGGTTCGCTGGCCGCGTCGGGCAGCCGGGCGATGGCGGCGGCCTGCACGGCGCCGGAGCGGGTGGTGCTGCGCTGCGGCCCGGCCGGACCCGAATAGGGCGACGGCAGATAGAGGGTGAAGGTGCTGCCCTGGCCCGGCGTGCTGCGCAGCTGGATCTCGCCGCCCAGCAGGCTGGACAGTTCGCGGCAGATCGCCAGGCCCAGGCCGGTGCCGCCGTATTTTCGGCTGGTGCTGGCGTCGGCCTGCTGGAACGCCTCGAAAATGATCTTCTGTTTTTCCGGCGGGATGCCGATGCCGGTATCGGTGACTTCGAAGGCGATCACCGAGGGCGCGGCCCAAAGGGTCGGATGAGTCTGGCTCCAGCCCTCGACGACCGGGGAAATCGCCAGATGGACCCTGCCGCTTTCGGTGAATTTGAAGGCGTTGGACAACAGATTCTTCAAGACCTGCTGCAGACGCTTGGAATCGGTGATCATGCTGCGGTCGAGACGCGGATCGAGATGCACCTCGAAGGCCAGATTGCGGTTTTCCGCCTCGTGGCGGAATTGCCGCATCACCACGTCCTGGATGTTGCTGAAGAAAATTTGTTCGGCGTCGACGGTGACGGTTCCCGATTCGATCTTCGAAAGATCGAGGATATCGCTGATCAGATTGAGAAGATCGGTGCCGGCGCCATGGATGGTGCGGGCGAATTCGACCTGCCTGGCCGAAAGATTGCCGTCGGGGTTGTCGCCCAATTGCTGGCCGAGGATGAGGATGCTGTTCAGCGGCGTCCTGAGCTCGTGCGACATATTGGCGAGGAATTCCGATTTGTATTTCGAGGTCAGGGCAAGCTCGGTGGCCTTTTCCTCGACGGCGCGGCGCGCCTGCTCGATTTCCTGGTTCTTTCGCTCCACCTCGACATTGCGCTCGGCCAGCTGCTGCGCCTTCAGTTCGAGCTGTTCGTTGGTCTGCTGCAGCTCGCGCTGGCGGGTCTGCAATTCGGTGGCCAATTGCTGGGATTGCTTGAGCAGGCCCTCGGTCTGCATGGTCGCCTCGATGCTGTTGAGGACGATGCCGACGCCGGCCGTCAATTGTTCGAGGAACGAGACCTGAAGGTCGCTGAACAGCCCGACCGAGGCCAATTCGATGACCGCCTTGACCTGTCCTTCGAACAGCACCGGCAGGACGATGATGTTCTTCGGGGTCATGGCGAGCAGGCCCGAGGCGATCGGCACGACATTGCCCTGCACGTTGGTGATCAGCATGCGCTTGGCGTCGGCGGCGCATTGGCCGATCAGCCCGGTGCCGACCCGCAGCCGCTCGGGGTAGCCGTCGCCCCCCTTGTTGGCATAGGCCGACAGCATCTTCAGGCTGGCCTGTTCTTCCGCTTCGACCAGATAGATCACCCCGATCTGGGCATTGACCAGGGGCGCCAGCTCGGAGAGCAGCATGCGGCCGACGGTGGCCAGATCGCGCTGGCCCTGCAGCATGTTGGTGAAGCGGGCCAGATTGGTCTTCAGCCAGTCCTGCTCGGTGTTGCGATCGGTGGTCAGCCGCAGATTGCCGATCATCGTGTTGATATTGTCCTTGAGCTCCGCCACCTCGCCCCGCGCCTCGACCTGGATGTAGCGCGTCAGGTCGCCCTTGGTGACGGCGGTGGCCACCTCGGCGATGGCGCGGACCTGCGTGGTCAGATTGGCCGCCAGCAGATTGACGTTGCCGGTCAGGTCCTTCCAGGTGCCGGCCGCCCCCGGCACATTGGCCTGGCCGCCCAGGCGGCCTTAGACGCCGACCTCGCGGGCGACGCTGGTCACCTGGTCGGCGAAGGTGGCCAGCGTATG
>JAATGN010000285.1 GCA_015654615.1 Rhodospirillales bacterium | reverse complement strand
TGGTCCCGTCGGTGAAGCCCAGGGCCCCGGCTTCCGCCAGCATGCCGATCTCGGCCAGTTCCTGGCCGGCCAACTGCTTGGTCGCGGCGGCGTAAGGATAGACCTTGGCCAGGCCGATCTTGCGGGCGCGCCGCGCCACGAATTCGACGGTGGCGACGTCGTCGATGATCGGATGGGTATTGGGCAGGCAGACCATCGAGGTGACGCCGCCGGCCACCGCCGCCTCGCCGGCCGAGCGCAGCGTTTCCTTATGCTCCTCGCCCGGTTCGCGCAATTGGACGCGCATATCGACCAGGCCGGGGGCCAGACAGGCGCCCCGGCAGTCGATCACCTCGATCCCGGAGGGCACGCCGTCGGCGAACAGGGAGGGACCGACGTCGACGATCCTCTCGCCGTCGGTCAGCAGGGCGCCGGTGCCGTCGAGGCCGCTGGCCGGGTCGAGAAGGCGGGCGCGGACATAGGCGGTGCGGCCGGCGGCGGGCGCGGACATCAGGCGTTCCCTCCGTCCGGAGTTTGGGTCAGCACGTCGAGACAGGCCATGCGGACGGCGACTCCCATTTCGACCTGTTCGCGGATCACCGACCGTTCGACGTCGTCGGCCAGATCGCTGTCCAGTTCGACCCCGCGGTTCATCGGACCGGGGTGCATGATCAGCGCGTCCGGTTTGGCCGCCTTCAGTTTTTCGTAATCGAGCCCGAAGAAATGGAAATATTCGCGGATGGAGGGGATGAAATTGCCGCGCATGCGTTCGTTCTGGACCCGCAGCATCATGACGATATCGACGCCTTCCAAACCTTCGACCATGTCGTGGAAGACCGCGACGCCCAGGCGCTCGGCCTGCGACGGCAGCAGGGTGCGGGGCGCGACCAGGCGGACGCGGGCCCCCATGGTGTTGAGCAGATGAATGTTCGAGCGGGCGACCCGGCTGTGCAGGACGTCGCCGCAGATGGCGACGGTCAGCCCGTCGAGATGCCCCTTCCGCCGCCGGATGGTCAGCGCGTCGAGCAGGGCCTGGGTCGGATGCTCATGCGCTCCGTCGCCGGCATTGATGACCGCGCAATTGACTTTTTCCGACAGCAGCTTGACCGCGCCGGAATCGGGATGGCGGACCACCAGGACGTCGATATGCATGGCGTTCAGGGTCATCGCCGTGTCGATCAGCGTCTCGCCCTTGGCCACCGAGCTGGCCGAGACCTGCATATTGATCACATCGGCGCCCAGCCGCTTGCCGGCCAGTTCGAAACTGGTGCGGGTGCGCGTCGAGTTCTCGAAAAACAGATTGATGACCGTCTTGCCGCGCAAACTGTTGGACTTGCGGTCGGCCGAACGATTTTTTTCCACAAAGCCGTCGGACAGATCGAGCAATGCGGTGATCTCCTGCGGCCCAAGGCCTTCGATGCCGAGGAGATGGCGCTGGGGAAAGCGGGGCTGGGTCATGGGCCAAGACTATATGTCGAGCCCGGCCGAGCGGCAAGACGGTTAAACCCCGGATCATTCACTTTGCCCCCCGGTGGGGCGGGCTTCCGCGCCCGCCTCGTCCGCCGAGACGTGGACATGTGAGTTTTTACGCCGAGAGGTTCCTTCTCCCCTTGTGGGAAAGGTTTCTCTTTGCTGAAAAATGCTTTGCGAAGGGGGCTTGCGCTTCGGGATGACGACGGATTTTGGGGAACACGGATGAACACGGACAGCCACGGACGCACACGGATTGGACGTCAAGTGGCATGATCTCGTTTTTCTCGCAGTAATAAAGTAAAAAATACGGCAAACTTCCACAAATATTAAGTAATTTATAAATAATTTTCCAAAATTATTTGGTAGACAATGACGATTATGTCACGCTCGTCTTTATCGGTGTGCATCCGTGGCTGTCCGTGTTCCTCAAATATCCCGCCCGGTCTCCAGGCCATCGGACAGATCCCGAGAACGAAGCAATGGGAGCTTCGTGCGACTCCGATAGCCCACGAGGGAAGAGGGATTCGCTTTGCGCAAAAATTCACACCCTCGGGACGCCCGCGCCACCGTGGTCATAAAGAAAACAGTTTTGCGCTCAGCCCTGTTTTTCCCGTTCCAGCAATTGGTAGCGGGCTTCCGCCAGGTCCTGGCCGGCGGTCCGCACGATCTGCACCAGGGAATGGATGAGCGTATTCAATCCCTGCGGCGCCCCGTCCATCATTTGCGCGACGGAACTCTTCGAGACCACCATGCAGACGGTATCTTCGCGGGCGATGGCGGTGGCCATGCGCGGACTGGCGTCGATCAGCCCCAGTTCGCCGAACATTCCCCAGGCGTGGACGTCCGCCAACAGAACGCGCCGGCCGCTGATCATCTTGACGATCTGCACTTCGCCCGCCTCGACGATATAGGCGCAGTCGGCCTGGTCGCCTTCCTTGAAGATCGTCGTATTGGCCGAAAAGGCCCGACGTTCGGGGGCAAAGGCCTTTCGGCTGTCGTCCAAACTGTTCATGACGGTCTCCGCGCGAGCTACCAAGCCTCGATCGCGTCAATATTGTTACGCGATAGAAAAGAAAAACGCAATCGATAGTAAATGTAAGATTATGTGACGGATTCTACTGGAAGGCGGAAGCCCCGGCGTCGAGTGCTCCTTGCAGGATATAGGCGGCCGCCATCTTGTCGACGACCTCGGCCCGCCGCCTGCGCGAGGCGTCGGCCTCGAGCAGGGTGCGGGTCACGGCGGCCGTCGACAGCCGCTCGTCCCAAAAGGCGACGGGGATGTCGCGCAGGGCCAGCAGGCTGGCGGCGAATTGCCGCACCGACTGGCAGCGGGGGCCCTCGGTTCCGTCCATGCTGACCGGAAGGCCGATGACCAGGCCCGAGACGTCTTTCGAATCGACGATCTCGAAAAGCTGTCTGGCGTCCTTGGTGAATTTCGTGCGGCTGATGGTCAGCAACGGGGTGGCGATGGTGCGGCTGACGTCGGAAAGCGCCAGGCCGATGGTCTTGCTGCCGAGGTCGAGGCCGAGCAGGCGCCGGTCGCGGCCCAGGCTGGCCTTCAGATCGGCGGCGGAAAGAACAGGCATGAAGAAGGCGCTCCCATTGGGTTTTGCGGTCTGTCCAGGCGGTCGCGGGCCGATCGGGCGTTTGAGCAACACGGGCGAACCCGGATACTCGCTCGCTCAAGCGTCGCAGGCCATATTGCCGCGCCGTTCCGCGAAAGAGAAAAATGCCTGCGGCGCTTTCTTGTCCGGGCTCGTCCGTGGCTGTCCGTGTCCGTCCGTGTTACCACAGCCCTCGGATTTCCCGAAGCGTCTCCATATTCGAAAAGATTACGGGCTCAGGCCGAAGCCCCATCCGAGCAGGCCGAGCAGGGCGCCGCCCGACAGGGCCCACAGGGGATTGCGCTCGGACAGCAGGACGAAAACCGTCGTGGCGGCGGTGGCCAGGACGGTGAGCCATCCCCGATAGGAGGTCTGCGCCATGATGACGCCGCTGGCCAGGATGAGGCCGATCGCCAGGGGAACGAGTCCGGCTTTGACCATCACGACCCAGCGGGCGCCCGACAGGCGGTCGAGCAGGCGGCCGGCGGTGAAGGCGAGCAGGCTGGACGGCAGGATCATGGCGATCGTCGCCACCATCAGGCCGGCAAAACCGGCCATATGCCAGCCGATCAGGCTGACCACCAGCACGTTGGGGCCCGGCGCGGCCTGGGCGATGGCGAACAGATTGGCGAAGGTGCCGTTGTCCATCCAGCCCAAGGTGTCGACCACCTGGCGATGAATGTCCGGAACCACCGCGTTGGCCCCGCCGACCGCCACCAGGGACAGCGTGGCGAAGGTGAGGGCGATCTGGGGCAGCAGGGCGCCTTTCATCGGCGCTTCTCCCAATAGGCCGCGGCGATGCTGAGCGGCGCCAGGACGACGATGGAAAGCAGAAGCGGCACCCGGAACAGACCGGCGGCGACAAAGGCGCCGAGGCCGAAGGCCAGGGCCGTCGGCGTCGGTTTCAGGCGGTGGGCCATCTTCACGGCGGTCCCGATGACCAGGCCGGCGGCGGCGGCGGCGGTTCCGGCGACCGCCGCCTGGACGCCGGGAAGGGTGGAAAAATGCTCGTAAAGGCTGGCCAGGCCGATCAGGATGATGAGCGGCATGGCCATCAATCCGCCCAAGGCGATCACCGAGCCCAGGGCGCCCTGGAAGCGTTCGCCGATCATCACCGAGGCATTGACGACATTGGCGCCGGGCAAAATCTGTCCGACGCCCAAAACCGACGCATAGTCCTTTTCGCTCAGCCACTTGCGATCTTCGACGAGAACATGGCGGGCCACCGCGGCGACGCCGCCGAAGCCAAGCAGGCCGATCTTGAGGAAGCCGAGGAAGAGTTGGCCGCGGCTGACGCGAAGAGGCTGTTCCGATGTCGAGGCGAGCATGGCGGTTCCATCATGAGACGGCGTCTTCATAACATCGGGCCGGCCCGCCGTGAACCCTGCAGAACCCTCAGCAGCATTCCTCCTCGAGACGCTTCAGATGGCGCAGGCCCTCCTCGTCGCCATGTTCCTCGAACAGTTCCTCGATGAAATAGGTGTGCGAGCACAACAGGCAAAGCTCGTCGGTCACGCGGTTTTGGGCGTCTTCCGCCGCTTTGACCCGTTCCTGAAAACGGTCCCAGAAAGCGTTGCTTTTCTCGGGATCGCCGACGATGGCCCGGACATGCTCGAGGACCTTGGCCGAATTGCCGGCGCAATCGATACCGCGGAAGGTGACGTAGCGTTCTTCGGATTTGATCGGTTTTTCGTCGCTCATGGTTTTCCAAATTGCTGGTAAGCCCCAAGCCAACATGGCCGTTTCCACGGCGAAGGACAACCGTCGATGAACGAGCGGCGGCCGCCCCGCCCTGAATGAATAAGGAAAAGTGGCACCGGCGTCCCCGCCGGTGTCCGCCGCTGGCGCGGCGGAGTCTTTTCCACCGGCAGGGACGGCGGTGCCACTGAGGTTAACTCTATAACGGGTCCT
>JAATGN010000059.1 GCA_015654615.1 Rhodospirillales bacterium | reverse complement strand
GTGCTCTCTGTGTCTCTGTGGTGCAATTCACTTTTTTAGGTTACCCCACCTGTTCCAACATTTTCGACAGGCGCCGGGCGAAGGAGGCCGGGTCGGGCAGCACCTCGCCTTCGACGATGCGGGCCTGATCGAACAGCAGCCAGGCGGTATCGGCCAGGCGGTCCGCCGCCCCGTCCGCCGTCGCCTCCTCGGCCAGCCGGCGGATCAGCGAATGGCGCGGATTGACTTCGAGGATGCGCGGCGCCCGCTGGCCGGCCTGCTGATGCTGGCGCAGCATGCGCTCCAGATGCAGGCCGACGTCGCCTTCGTCGGCCACCAGGCACACCGGGCTGTCGATCAGGCGTTCCGAACTGCGCACATCCTTGACCTGTTCGCCCAGGGCCAGCTTGAACGCGGCGATCAGCGCCGCCACCGCGTCGCCGGCGGCCGGTTCCGGACGCTTGTCGTCGGGATTTTCGACGCCCTTGATCGCCGACAGATCGGCAGCGCCCTGCGCCACCGAGCGGAACGGCTTTTCCTGATAGGTGGTGACGGCGTTCGGCCAGAATTCGTCGATCGGATCGGTCAGCAGCAGCACTTCGATTCCCTTGGCGATGAAGCCTTCCAGCTGCGGACTTTTCTTCAGGGCGGAGATTTCGTCGCCGCTGATCGTATAGATGGCCTCCTGCCCCTCCTTCATGCGCGACAGATAGGTGGCCAGGCTGATCGGCTCATCCGAGGCGGTGGTGGCGAAACGGCACAGGTCCAGGATCTCGGCCTTGCGCTCGAAATCCTCGTAGAGACCTTCCTTGAGAACGGCCCCGAAGCTCGCCCAGAAGGTGCCGTAATCGCCCCCCTCGGCGTCCTCGGATTTCTTCTTCAGTTCGGACAGCAGGCGCTTGATCAGCCCGGTGCGGATCTTGGCCAGCAGCGGATTGTGCTGCAGCATCTCGCGGCTGATGTTGAGCGGCAGGTCCTGGCTGTCGACGATGCCGCGGACGAAACGCAGGTAAGGCGGCAGCAGTTCGGCGCAATCGTCGGTGATGAACACCCGCTTGACGTAAAGCTTGAGATGCTGCTTGCGATCGGGATGGAAGATGTCGAACGGCTTCTGGCCGGGAATGAACAGAAGGCCGGTATATTCGATCGCCCCTTCCGCCTTGTAATGCAAGGTCGCCCAGGGTTCGTCGAAGGCATGGGCGACGTGGTGGTAGAATTCCTTGTACTGCTCGGGGGTGATCTCGGACTTCGAACGGGTCCACAGCGCCGAGGCGCTGTTGACGGCCTCCTCCTTGCCCTCTTCGATCAGGATCACCGGCAGGGCGATGTGATCGGAATAGGTCTTGACGATGTTGCGCAAGCGATAGCCGTCGAGGAATTCGTCTTCGCCTTCGCGCATGTGGAGGACGATCCTGGCCCCCCGTTCGGCGGTCTCATCCTCGGCGATGGTGAATTCGCCCTTGCCGTCCGAGGTCCAGCGCCAGCCCTGGTCTTCGCCGGCCTTGCGGGTGATCACCTCGACCTTCTCGGCCACCATGAAGGCCGAATAGAAGCCGACGCCGAACTGGCCGATCAGGCTCATGTCCTTTTTCGCTTCGCCGGTCATCTGGCTGAGGAAGGCCGCCGTGCCGGAGCTGGCGATGGTCCCCAGATTGCCCACCAGATCGTCCCGGTTCATGCCGATGCCGTTGTCGGCCACCGAGAGCGTCCGCGCCGCCTTGTCGGGCGACAGGGTGATCCGGAACTCGCCCGGCCCGCCGGCCAGCAGGTCCGGCTGGGTCAGGGCGGCATATCGCAGCTTGTCGCAGGCATCCGACGCGTTGGAGATCAGCTCTCTGAGGAAGATCTCTTTGTTGCTGTAAAGCGAATGAACGACGAGATCCAGAAGCTTGCTGACTTCCGCCTGAAAACTGAGCTTTTCTTCGGCCATGGGAGGAGTAACCTTGATAGTCGATCCGATGGGTGAGTAGTTCGCCCGCAGGATATGAGGGAAAGGGCGGCGCAACGCAAGACCCTGGAGCAATGCGGAAAATTTCGGGTCGCCAACGCCGGCGTTGCTCTTCCCCTGTCGACTTGGGTATGTATATCGCCCCGACGGCGGATGGTTGCGCCAAAGGGAGTCCGATACCGAGAGTCCAATGCGGTATCCGGGCGTAATTTCGCCGGTAGGGACGAATTTTGACGGAGAGGCTCATGCAGATTCCTTTGCAGATTACCTTTCATGGCATCGATCACTCGGATGCCATCGAGGAGCGTATCCGTGAAAAAGCGGGCAAGCTCGAACAGATTTGCGACCGCATTACCAGCTGCCGGGTGGTGATCGAGGTTCATCACCGCAACACCAGCAGCCTGCATCGCAAGGGCGAGCCCTTTCACATCACCGTCGATGTGACGGTACCTGGGGCCGAATTGGTGGTGAAACGCGACCCCAAAGACTCCCACGTCAATGAAGACATCCTCATCGCTCTACGCGAGGCCTTCGAAAATATGGAGCGCAAGCTGAAGGACCATGTGGCGCGTCAGCGCATCGAATCGAAAGCCCGCGCCGCGCAGTGATGCGCCCCTCGGGGAATGCGACCAAACGGGACGGCGGGCCGAAAAGCGCGCCGTCCTTTTTGTTTTTTAAATCCACATTGCAGGCGCCTGCGGTGTGGACGAGATAGCGAGCAACACGGACGGACGCGGATAATAAAGGCTCTATTCGCGAATTGTATTGATAATCAGTCTCCCATGGCGGCGGCGAGGCAATGGCGCGGGGACGGATCTTGGTGCAGGGCGATGAGATGGAACCACCGCAAGTAGCTGGCGAGATACTTCGTGGCGATGCC
>JAATGN010000315.1 GCA_015654615.1 Rhodospirillales bacterium | reverse complement strand
CGAGCGCTTGGTGAAGCCGGACAGGCCGCCGCCCTGGCGCAGCGTCCGCATCCGGTCGCGCCGGCCGGTCAGGATCTTGTGCGGATAGGCCTGGTGGCCGACGTCCCAGATCAGCCGGTCGTCCGGCGTGGCGAACACATGATGCAGCGCCACCGTCAGATCGACCACCCCGAGCCCGGCGCCCAGATGGCCCCCGGTCTCCGACACCGATTCGATCATGTCGCGGCGAAGCTCGTCGGCCAGTTGCGTCAGATCCTCCAGGTCCATCGCGCGGATGTCCGAGGGTTCCTGAACCTTGTCCAGCAGGGGGCTCTTGCTCATGACCTCACCGATCGGCCGTTTCATCGCGGGGAATTCGCTACCTTGCCGCGGCCAATCGGCAGGCGGTCATTCAAGAAACTATAGCGGTCTCCGTCACAAAGTTATAACTAAACCGCACGGTGCGGCCATGCCTTCGTCTTGGCCGCCCGCATTGGTTCAACCGCTTGGTATCTTCGATGGCGTCCACATCACTGGTCACGGGAGCGACGGGCTTCGTCGGTTCCGCTGTCGTTCGCACTTTGCTTGCCGCCGGCCATCAGGTCCGCGTGCTGGCCCGGCCGGGCAGCGACCGGCGCAATCTGGCCGGACTGCCGGTCAGCCTGGCCGAGGGCAGCCTGGAAGACGGCGCCTCGCTGCGGGCAGCCGTCGACGGCTGCCAGTTTCTTTTCCATGTCGCCGCCGACTACCGCCTGTGGGTCAGGGACCCGGCCGCCATGCTGCGGACCAATGTCGACGGCACCCGCAGCCTGATGACGGCCGCCATGGCGGCGGGCGTTTCCCGCATCGTCTATACCAGCTCGGTGGCGACCCTGGGGCATCGCCTGGACGGGCCGGCCGACGAGACGACGCCTTCGGAACTCGGCGATATGACCGGTCCCTACAAGCGCTCGAAGTTCCTGGCCGAGGAAGAAGTGCACCGGATGATCCGCGAGGACGGGCTGCCGGCCGTCATCGTCAATCCCTCCACCCCGATCGGACCGGGCGACATCAAGCCGACGCCGACCGGCCGGCTGATCGTCGAGGCTGCCTGCGGCAAGGTGCCGGCCTATGTCGATACCGGCCTCAACGTCGTCCATGTCGACGACGTCGCGGCCGGCCATCTGCTGGCGCTGGAAAAGGGCACGATCGGCCAGCGGTACGTGCTGGGCGGCGACAATCTCCTGCTGGCCGAGATCCTGGCGACCATCGCCAAGGCGGTCGGCCGGCGGCCTCCCGTGGTGAAGCTGCCCCGCCTGCCGCTTTATCCTTTGGCGCTGGTCGCCGAAGCCTGGGGGCGCGTGTCCGGCCATGAGCCCCTCCTCACCCTGGACGGCCTGAAAATGGCCAAATGGCGCATGTGGTTCGACTCGACCAAGGCGGAACAGGCCCTGGGCTATCGCCATCGCCCGGCCGAGCAGGCGATCGGCGACGCCATCGGATGGTTCCGGACCAACGGATATTGCCGATGAGCCTCTCCGCCGCTCTCGCCTGGCTGGCCGCCCTGGCCTGGGGCTGGATGCTTCTGCTGCGCGGCCGGTTCTGGCTGATCGAACGCCCGAAAGCGGCGCCTCGCCCCGACGTCTGGCCGGCGGTCGCCGTCCTGGTGCCGGCCCGCGACGAGGCCCAGGTGATCGGCCGGGCCGTCGGCTCGCTGCTGGCCCAGGACTATCCCGGACCCTTCCGGGTCGTGGTCACCGACGACCACAGCACCGACGACACGGCCCGCCTGGCCCGCGCCGCCGCGGCGGAACTGGGCGCGGAGGATCGTCTTCTGGTGGTCGCCGCCGCCGCCTTGCCGGCCGGCTGGAGCGGCAAGATGTGGGCCCAGTCGCAGGCCCTGGGCGCGGCGCTGGCCGCCTTTCCCGAAACCGAGGTGCTGCTGCTGACCGATGCCGACATCGGCCACGCCCCCGGCGAACTGACCCGCATGGTCTCGCGGCTGCTGGCCGAAAAATCGGACATGGCCTCCCTGATGGTCCGGCTTTCGACGGAAAGTTTCGCCGAGAAGGCCATCGTGCCGGCCTTCGTCTTCTTCTTCCGCCTGCTCTACCCGTTCCGCTGGGTGGCCGACCCCGCCAAGGCGACCGCCGCCGCCGCCGGCGGCTATATGGTGATCCGCCGCGCCATGCTGGAAAAAATCGGCGGCCTGGCCGCCATCAAGAGCGCCCTGATCGACGATTGCAGCCTGGCCGCCACGGTGAAAAGGGCCGGCGGCCGCATCACGCTCGATCTGGCCGACGACACCGTCAGCCTCAGGCCCTATCCGAACGTCGGCGGCCTGTGGATGATGATCGCCCGCTCGGCCTACACCCAGCTTCGCTGTTCGCCCCTGCTGCTCGCCGGCACCGTGCTTGCCATGGCCATCGCCTTCCTGGCGCCGCCGCTGCTGGCCCTGACGGCGGGACCGCAGGCCTGGCCGGCGCGGCTGGCCTGGGCCGAGATGTCGCTGGCCTTTGCGCCGATGTTGCGCTTCTATCGTCTTCCGCCGGCCTTAGCCCCCCTGCTGCCCCTGACCGCCCTGTTCTATCTGGGCGCGACGGTGGATTCGGCCCGGCGCCACTGGATGGGCCGGGGCGGGGAATGGAAAGGCCGCATGCAGGCGACGGACACCATGAGGAGAAAAGGATGATGCCGGACGGCACCGCCGAACATGCTTCGGGCAAAGGCAGCGGCGATGAAAATTTTCCCGTCGGATCGCTGCTCATCGCCGCCCCCTTGCGGCCCCATGTGCATGCTTTTTACCGCTTCGCCCGCAATGCCGACGATGTCGCCGACGCCGCCGACCTGACGCCGGCCGAAAAGCTCAGGCGTCTCGATCGCATGGCCGCGGTGCTGGACGGCGCCGCGGGGTCCGACGCGCCGGCCGCCGCATCGATGCGAAGCAGCCTGCAAAGCAGCGCGATCGACCCGGTCCATTGCCACGAACTGCTCGACGCCTTTCGCCAGGACGCCACCAAGACGCGTTATGCCGACTGGGGCGAGCTGATGGCCTATTGCCGCCTGTCGGCGGCGCCGGTCGGGCGCTATCTGCTCGATCTGCACGGCGAATCGCGCGACACCTGGCCGGCCTCGGACGCGCTCTGCGCCGCCTTGCAGGTGATCAATCACCTGCAGGACTGCGCCGAGGACTATAAAGATCTCGACCGCGTCTACATCCCCGGCGATTGGATGGCCGAGGATGGGACCGGGGTGCAGGATCTGGACAGGCCGGCCGCCACCCCGGGCCTGCGCCGCACCCTGAACCGCGCCGTCGCCGCCACCCGGCCGCTGGTCGCGCAGGCGCAGACGCTGCCCGGCGGCGTCAGGGACCGGGGATTGCGGGCCGAATCGGCCGTCATCGTCGGACTGGCCGATCGCCTGCTGGACCGTCTCGGCCGCGAGGATCCCCTGGCCAAGCGAGTCAAGCTTGGTCCGGCCGCCATCGCCCTGGCGGCGGCCGGCGGGATCCTGCGGTCCGTTCTGGGAGCGCGCCCGTGACCGCCGCCATGCTCTCGCCCCAGCTGTCGGACGAGGCCGCCCTGATCGTCCTGGTCACCGAGCGGGTCCGCCGGTCGGGCAGTTCCTTCTATTGGGCCATGCGCCTGATGCCGACCGTGCGGCGTCAGGCCATGTATGCCGTTTACGCCTTCTGCCGCGAGGTCGACGACATCGTCGACGAACCCGGCGAAACCGCCGACAAGCGCCGCCGCCTGGCCGAATGGCGGGACGATATCGCGGCCCTCTACGCCGGACGCCCGGCGCGGCTGGCCCTGGCCGCGGCGCTGGCCCGGCCGATCGAACGGTTCGATCTGCCGGCGGAGGATTTCATCGCCGTCGTCGACGGCTGCGAAATGGACATCGGCGCCGGCGTCGTCCGTCCCGACATGCCGACGCTGGAGCTTTATTGCGACCGCGTCGCCTGCGCCGTCGGCCGCCTTTCGGTCCGCATCTTCGGCGATTTCACCCCGCACAGCCTGGAGGTCGCCCACCACCAGGGCCGCGCCCTGCAGCTGACCAATATCCTGCGCGACGTCCTCGAAGACGCGAAGATCGGCCGGCTCTATCTGCCGGACGATCTTTTGACGCGATACGGCATCGCCGGGCGGGACCCCATGGCCGTCGCCCATCATCCGCACATCGCCCTGGTCTGCCGCGACCTGGGGGAAATCGCCCGCCGCCATTTCACCCTGGCCCAGGTCGCCATGGCCAAATGTTCGCGCCGCTCGATGCGGCCGGCCGCCATCATGATGGCCATGTACCGCGATATCTTCGACCGCCTGGAGGCGGCCCGCTGGCAGCCGCCGGAATCCCTGCATGTTCCGAAGGCGCGCAAGATCTGGTGCGCCCTGCGCCACGGCCTGTTCTAGAGCGCGATTCG
>JAATGN010000267.1 GCA_015654615.1 Rhodospirillales bacterium | reverse complement strand
GGGGCGCTGCGCGACATGGTTCCCAACCATATCTTCACGCTCGTTTCGATGGTGGCCATGGAACCGCCCACCGGCTTCGATGCCGCTTCCATTCGGACCAAGAAGGCCGAAGTGTTCGCCGCCATGCCCGCCGTCAAGCCGGAACGGGCGGTGCGCGGCCAGTATCGGGCCGGCGCGGTGCGGGACAAGCCGGTGAAGTCCTATCGGGACGAGCCCGACGTCGCTGCCGATTCGAATGTCGAAACCTATGTCGCCATGCAGCTCGAGATCGACAACTGGCGGTGGGCCGGGGTGCCTTTCTATTTCCGTACCGGCAAGCCCATGTCGCAGCGCTATACGGAAATCGCCATCCGCTTCAAGCAGGCGCCCTCGGCGGCCTTTCAGGACACGCCGGTCAATGCCCTGGCCCCCAATTGGCTGGTCCTGCGCATTGCCCCGGATGACGGAATTTCCCTGCAATTCCAGGTCAAGCGGCGCGGACCGGCGGTCGATCTCGCCGCGGTGGAAATGGAATTCCGCTATGACGACTGGTTTCCCAAGGAACCCAATGTCGGCTACGAAACGCTGATCCATGACGTGATGATCGGCGACCAGACGCTGTTCATGCGGGCCGACATGGTCGAGCAGGCGTGGCGCATCGTGCAGCCGGTGCTCGATGCCTGGGCCGAGGACGGGAGCGACATTCCGGGCTACGAGTCGGGCAGCGACGGCCCGGCGGCGGCCGACGAGCTGCTGGCGCGGGACGGCGAACGCGTCTGGCGGGAGGTCGGGCTGTCGCCGAAGCCGACGTCCGAACCCTCATGACCGGCCGGTACGACGCCGCGGTGGAAATCCTGGCCGATCCGGACGCCCTGTCCTGCCGGGTGGCGGACTGGCTGCTCGATCTGGCGACGGCGAAGGGCGGCGTCTTCGCCGTCGCCCTGTCCGGCGGCGCCACCCCGCGGCGGCTTTACGAGCGTCTGGCCGGACCGCCCTATCGCGACCGCTTCCCGTGGTCGCGCACGCATTGGTTCTGGGGCGACGAGCGCTTCGTCGCTCATGACGACCCGTCGAGCAATTACCGCATGGTGCGGGAGGCGCTGCTGTCTTCCGCGCCGATTCCCGCCGGCAACATCCATGCCGTTCCGACCGAGGGCATCGCCCCCGAGGCGGCCGCCGCCGCCTATGAGCGCGCGCTCAAATCGTTTTATGGCGCCGAACGGCTCGATCCGGCGCGGCCGCTGTTCGACGCGACGCTTCTCGGGCTGGGGCCGGATGGCCATACGGCATCGCTGTTCCCGGGCACCGCCGTGCTGGCCGAGCGCCACCGCTGGGTCGCGGCGGTGACCGGCGCCAAATCCGAGACGCGCATCACCCTGACCTATCCGGCGCTCGAAAGCAGCCGGTGCGCCGCCTTTCTGGTCACCGGGGCGGAGAAACGGGCGATTCTGGCCCGCCTTCGCCTGGGCGACGGCGGGCTGCCGGCCGCGCATCTGCGACCGACCGGGGCCTTGCGGATTTTCGCCGACGCGGCGGCGGTGGAGGACCGGGCGTGACGATGCCGCCGTCATCCGAACAGGAGGCGTTGAAGCGGGCGGCGGCCGAACGGGCCGTCATGGAGGTCGAGGACGGCATGGTGCTCGGGCTGGGCAGCGGCTCGACCGCCGCTTTCGCGCTCGAAGCCCTGGCCCGGCGCGTCCGCAAGGGGCTGCGGGTCGCCGGAATTCCCACCTCCGCGAAGACGGCGGCCCTGGCCCGGCGGCTCGGCGTGCCCTTGACGCGTTTCGCCGAGCACGGCCGTATCGATGTCACCATCGATGGCGCCGACCAGGTCGAACGCGGCGCCCTCAACCTCGTCAAGGGCCTGGGCGGCGCCTTGCTGCGCGAAAAGATCGTGGCTTCGGCCAGCCGCCGGATGATCGTCGTCGTCGACGAGACGAAGCTGGTCGAGCGTCTCGGCGGAGACAAGCCGCTGCCGGTCGAGATCGTCGCCTTCGGCTGGCAGACCGTGTTCGAACGGCTGACGGCGATCGGCTGCGGCCCGCGGCTGCGGTCGGCGGAAGACAAGCCGTTCGTGACGGACGGCGGCAACCATATCGCCGATTGCGCCGTCGCCGCGATAACGGATCCCGCCGGGCTCGAGGCGAGGCTTTCCTCGATCGTCGGCGTCGTCGAGAGCGGTCTCTTCATCGGCCTGGCCTCGATGATCGTGGTCGGACGGGCCTCCGGCGTCGAGGTGATCGAAAGATGAGCGCGATCCGGCTCGTCGTCTCGGACGTCGATGGCACCCTGGTGACCACCGACAAGCTGTTGACCGACCGCAGCCGCGCGGCCGTCGCGCGCCTGGGCGCGGCCGGCATCGGATTTTCCATCGTCAGCAGCCGGCCGCCGTTCGGTCTGCGCATGCTGGTCGCGCCGCTCCGCCTGCGATTGCCGATGGGCGGCTACAACGGCGGCTCGCTGGTGATGCCGGATCTGAGCGTTCTCGAACAGCGGCTCCTGTCGCCGCAGGCGGCGCGCGACGCGCTGGGCGTCCTGCGCTCCTTCGCGGTCGACGTCTGGGTGTTCGCCGGCGACCGCTGGCTGGTCGAAAAGTCCGATGGTCCCTATGTGCCGCGGGAGGAACGGACGATCGACGCCCCGCCGGCGGTGGTCGAACGTCTCGACGACCATCTCGACGCCGTCGAAAAAATGGTCGGCGTCAGCGACGACTTCGAACGCTTGGCCGCCTGCGAGCCGGCGGCCCGCCGGACGCTGGGGAGCCGCGCCTCGATCGTCCGTTCGCAGGCCTATTATCTCGACATCACTCCCGCCGG
This sequence comes from Rhodospirillales bacterium, assembly GCA_015654615.1. GTDB lineage: Bacteria > Pseudomonadota > Alphaproteobacteria > Rhodospirillales > Magnetospirillaceae > Telmatospirillum. Next base: position 16,130 of record JAATGN010000267.1, on the reverse strand, counting down.
AACCGACAAGGGCCTGATGGTCACCGGCCTGGCGCAACGTCTGGACATACCGGCCGCCGCGATCGCCACCATCGGCGACATGGACAACGATGTCGCGATGTTCCGCCGCAGCGGCTTCAGCATCGCCATGGGAAACGCCAGTCCGCAGGTGAAGGGCTGCGCCGACGCCGTGACGCTTTCCAATGACGAGGACGGCTTCGCCGACGCGGTCGAGCGGCTGATTCTTCCGCGCGGTCCGGCCGAAAGGGATGGCATTCGGGACTGAACCGGGTCTCGGCGCCGTCCCGGAATGACGCCGTCATTTCTGGACGAGCGCCGGGGTGGCGCACCCGGTCTGACAACAGTTCCGACCGGATTTCTTGGCCCGGTAGAGCGCCTGGTCGCTGCGCTGGAGAAGCTTTTCCCAGGTTTCGCCGGGGCGCAATTCGGCCAGCCCGCCGCTGATGGTGACCTGTTCCGCCATGTCGGCGAATTGGAGACGGCTGACGGCGGCGCGCATTCGTTCCGCCACCGCGAAGGCGTCGTCGAGGCCGGTTTCGATCAGCAGCACGACGAACTCCTCGCCGCCGAACCTGCCCAGCAGGTCGCACTGGCGCAAATTCGCCTTGAGACTTTTCGCCACCTGGATCAGGACCGAATCGCCGACGGCATGGCCGTAGGTGTCGTTGACATGCTTGAAGTGGTCCAGATCGAAAAAGATCGCCGTCAGGGGGCGACGATACCGCTGGGCGCGGGCGGTTTCCTCCTCCAGCCAGTTGGTCAGCCGCCGGCGGTTGCCGATGCCGGTCAGGGGATCGGTCAGCATCAGCTGCTCCAGCTGCGCCGTCCGGCGCGCCACCTCCTGCTCCAATTCCTGATTCGACTGGGTCAGCAGGGATTCCGCCTGTTTGATCGCCGAGATGTCGGTGGCGGAGGCGATCAGTCCCATGAACAGGCCGTCCGGCTCGATGCGCGGCAGAATCTTCTCCAGGAACCAGTTGTATTTTCCATCGTATTTCCGCAACCGGTATTCGGTTTGCACGGGTTCGGGGTTTTCCAGGAGCCCGGCGACCACCGCCTGGTAGGCTTTCCGGTCATCGGGATGGACGAAATCCATATAGTCGGAGTTCTGCGCCGTTTCGGTGTCGATCCCGACGAAATCGGTCCAGGCGCGGTTGAAGAAGCCCCGGCTTCCCGCCGAATCGGCAAGCCAGATGAGCACCGGCGCGTGGTCGGAAATCAGGCGGAACCGCCGTTCGGTTTCGCTCAGCGCGCCGATCAGGACCCGGACCATCGGGGAAACCTCGACCAGGGACTGGTCCTGCTTGGGTTCCCGTGCCTGGACGGGCCTTTTGGGCATCAGGGCCCGGGCGATCTTCATGTCGGCTTCGAGGATGTGGGAAATCAGCCAGGTGGTCAGAAATTCGAGGATCTGCTCCGCAACCTCGGCTTGCAATAGATCGGTGCGCTGAAAAATTTCCTGGGTCTTCCTGACGAAGCCCCGATGCGATTTTTTATGGAGCGATTTTTCCTTTTCCGAGAGGGAGGAGGTCTCGGTCAACAGTTCTTCGTCGCTGAAATGTTCGGCGGCATAGCTCAACAGCTGATTCATCAGCATCTGCACCTGCGGCAGCTTGCTGCCGTCGGTGAAGGCCGAGGCCAGTTCGTTGATGAGATCGACCAGGCGGCGGTGCTGCCGGTCGATTTCCGGCAGGCCGGTTTCGAAATTTTTGTTCCAGTAGAAGAATCTCATGATGATTTTTCAGTCTTGGCGATCATATTTCCCTCGTCCCGCACAAATATTGAGCCATGCGAGTTTCAAGTAACAATATTATGGCACATTTGTTGCGCTCGCAACCCGGGCGACCGTCGGACAAGCCAAAGATGCCGGCGTGACCGCGATATCCACGCTACAACCATGCGTTGATTTTCCCTTGTGTCAATGGATAACGACTTGACGGCCCGTTTCCGTGTCGGCGCCGGTATTTGTCGCAAAATCGTCACGCCGCCGGACTATCTTGGATAAGGGTCTATTGATAAATGGCGTACGGTATTTTCCAAACCTCGGGAAGGGGACCGCGGTCCCCGGCGGGGCAGTCAACGAAACGGAGACTTTCATGAGGGTTCTTACCGTGGGCGGCGCCATGATCGACACGATCGCCATCATCGACAGCGATCGCATCGAACGCATGTCCATGTTCAATGCGGAGAGTTCTTTCCTGCTGCTGGAAGAGGGCGGCAAGACCGAGGCGCAGAAAATTTCCACCCATTGCGGCGGCGGCGCCGTCAATGCCGCCGTCGCCATGTCCCGCCTGGGGCTGGACGTCGCCACCCTGGTCAAGCTGGGCCGGGATGCGCGGGCCGAAACGGTGTTGGCGCGCCTGATGGAAGAGGGGGTGTCGACCCGCTGGGTGCTACGCGACCACCGCGCTCCGACGGGAGCCTCGGTCCTGGTCTCGTCGCATGACCGCAATGCCGCCATCTTCACCTTCCGCGGCGCCAATACGCTGCTCGAACCCGAGGATCTGCACGACGACGCCTTTGCCGTCGACGCCGTCTATGTGTCCAATCTGAGCAACAAATCGGCCGAATGCCTTCCCGACATCGTCCGCCGGGCGAAAGAGAGCGCCGCCATCGTCGCCGTCAATCCGGGATTGCGGCAGTTGTCGGCCTACGGGTCGGCCTTCCAGCAGTGCCTGGGCTTCATCGATATCCTGTCGCTCAATCGGAAGGAAGCCGGCGCCCTGCTGCCCCATCTGGTCGCGAAGGCGGGGGAAGGCGGGCCGGCGCTTCCCCTGGCTCCGGGGGAAGAGCCCCCCTCGCTGGCGGTCAGGGGCTTGAGCGGCGGCGGCTTCGATATGAGCCTGGCCGGATTCTGCCGGGCGCTGATCGCCCTGGGGCCGAAATATGTGGTTCTGACCGACGGCGGCCGCGGCGCCTTCGTCGCGACGAAGGACGAGATCCTGTTCTGCCCGGCGGCCAAATGCCGGGTCATCGGAACCGCCGGGGCCGGAGACGCCTTCGCCGCGACCTTCACCGCCTTCGTCACGCTCGGCCGTTCCGCCGAGGAGGCCCTGCGCGCCGCGACGCTCAACGCCGCTTCGGTGGTGGGGTATGTCGATACGCAAAGCGGGCTGCAGCGGATGGACGCCATCGTCTCGGCCCTGACGGACGACGGGCAATCGCCGGCGGCGCGCCGCTGGTCCCTGTGACGCTGGAAGAATAAGGAAAAGTGGCACCGGCGTCCCTGCCGGTGTCCGCCGCTGGCGCGGCGGAATCTTTTCCACCGGCAGGGACGCCGGTGCCACTTATTTCTTAACGAGCCTTAAGTGCCGCCGCCACTTTCCCTTTTCATCGTCGGAACAGCACCGGCGGTCAATCCCGGAAATTCACATATTGCAGCGGCAGGTCGACCGGGACTTTCTTGATCAGGGCGATCACCTCTTGCAGTTCGTCGCGCTTCTTGCCGGAAACCCGCAGTTCGTCGCCCTGGATCGACACCTGCACCTTGATCTTGCTGTCCTTGATCTCCTTGACCAGGGTCTTGGCGACGTCCTTGTCGATGCCCTGTTTGACGATCACCACCTGGCGGACGGAATTGCCCGCGGCCTTTTCCACCGGTTTGAAATCCAGCGCCTTGGGATCGACGTTGCGCCGCGTGAAATGGACCTTCAGCAGTTCATGCATCTGCTTCAGCTTCATATCGTCGTCGGCCAGCACGGTGATGGTCTCCTCTTTCCGCTCGACCGAGCATTTGGCCCCTTTGAAGTCGAATCGCGTGCCGATTTCCCGGCCGATTCCGGCCAGGGCGTTGTCCACCTCGGCTATATCGGTCTTGGAGACGATATCGAAGGACGGCATGGGATGAACTCCTGTGATGGGATCGAATCGGAACCGCAGATTTAGCCGATGGCCGCCGCTTTGGCTACATCCCTGTGGTTTTGGGCGCGTCGCGAAAATTTGACGCGCCGACCGGCAACCCTCCTGGGCGGTGGGCGATTATTTTCAAAAGGACCGGCCGGCGGTCGTCGAGGGGGACGAGCACTTTTCGCGTTTCGTCTCATTGGAAAAAAGAGGGGACTATGGCTGAAAACGGGATCATCACCCGGCCGAGCCGCTTCGGTCCGGCCGAAACCATGAACAGGCTGGCCGACGGCGTCGCGGCGCGGGGCCTGACGGTGTTCGCGCGCATCGATCACGCCGCGGCGGCGGGACGGGCCGGGCTGCCGTTGCGGCCGACCGAACTCCTGATCTTCGGCGATGCCGGGCAGGGGACGCCGCTGATGCAGGCCGCTCAACAATTCGGGATCGATCTGCCCCTGAAGGGGCTCGTCTGGCAGGACGCGGGCGGGACCACTTGGCTTTCCTGCAACGATCTCGGCTGGCTGGCCGGCCGCCACGGCGTCGCGGATGAAACGGAGCGGGCCGTCGCCGCCCTGGCGGCCGGCCTCGACGCCCTGGTCGCCGCCGCGGTCGGGGCGCCGCCGCCCGAGACGACGCCGGCCGCCGCACCATCCGGCGCCGGGCCCGCCGAGGCGCGTTTGGACGAGGCGCTCGAGGAATCCTTCCCGGCCAGCGACCCGCCGGGCGTCTCGACGGTCGATTGAGCCGTCCGCGGCCGGGAGACCATCCCGCTTCGACGGTTCCCCGCAATGTCGCCGCGGACCGCTTGGTGCGTGCCCCGAACGATTCCTTGTGCTTTACTGCCGTCCCATGAGCATGCCGCGGATCACCCCGCTCGGCCGGGACGTCCTGGCCGAACTGTCCCTGACCCCGCTGTTGGCCGGGCTGGCCGAGGGCGAGGCGAGGCTCCTGCTGTCCGATGCCTGGACCGAGAGCCGTTCCGACGGCGACATCCTGTTCGCCCGGGGCGGCGTGGCCGTCGGCTTTTTCCTGCTGCTCGACGGGCATGTGGAACTGTTCGTCGAGGAGGGCGGGCGCAGCACGGTGATCGAGATCGCCCAGCGCCCGGCCATCCTGGGCGAGGCGGCGCTGTTCGTCGACGGACGCCATCCCCTTTCGGCCCGCGTCGTCGGCCACGCCAGGCTGCTGGCGGTGCCGCGCGGACCGTTTCTGGCCGTTCTCGACCGGCGTTTCGACCTGGCCCAGCGCATGCTGGGTTCGATGTCGGTTCGCCTGCGCGGATTGGTCGGCCAGATCAGCGAACTGAAACTCAAGTCGACGGCGCAGCGGCTGGCCGGCTTCCTGCTGGGCCTGACGCGCCAGGAAGAGGGGGCCGCCACCGTGCGCTTTCCTTACGACAAACGACTGGCGGCGGAGGCCCTGGGGATGACCGCCGAGAGCCTGTCGCGCGCCTTGGCCCGCCTGGCGCCGCTTGGCGTCGAAAGCCGGGCCGAGAATCTGGTGGCGATCGCCGACATCGCGGCGCTTCGCGATTTCTGCATCGAGGAAGGCGAGGAATGAGCCTGATCCTGGACGATGCGGACCGGGCCCTGGCGGCGGCGGCGCCCCTGTTCGCCGAAATCGACGCGAAAACCATCCTGTGGTTGCTGGACGGCGCCGCGGTGACCACCCATCCCGACGGAGGGCTGCTGTTCAGCCGGGGCGATCCGGCCGACCGGTTCTTCGTCGTGCTGGCCGGCCGGGTCAATCTGTTCGCCCTGACCGAAAACGGCGATCAATCGATCATCGAAGTGATCGAGACCGGGCACAGTTTCGCCGAGGGCGCCATCTTCGCCAATGCCCGCTTCCCCTTGAACGGCGATGTCGCCGCCGGCACCCGGCTTCTGGAAATTCCGGCTTCCGGCTTTCTGAAACGTCTGTCGGAACGGCCGGACCTGACCGCCAAGCTGCTGGCCTCGCTGGCCCGCTGGCAGCGCCGGCTGATGAGCGAGATCGCCGATCTCAAGGGACGCAGTCCGGTGCAGCGTCTGGGGTCGTTCCTGCTGGCTCTGGCCGCGTCGGCTCCGCGGGACGGCGCCGCCGCCACGGTGACGCTGCCGCTGACGAAGAGCGAACTGGCGAGCCGCATCGGCATCACGCCGGAAAGCCTGTCGCGGGCGGTCAATCGCCTGAAGCCGCTCGGCGTGACCACCCACGGGCGCCGTTTCGTCATCGCCGACCCGGACGCGCTGCGCCGTTTCTGCGGCGCCGAATAGGCCCCCGGCCCTCGACGCCTTCAGGCCCTTGAAGCCAGCGCGGTGAGCGGAGGCCTCATCTCGAACCTCAAGGACTTGGAACGCGCTCCAAGGTCCTCAGGGCTCGATGGCTTCGTCGGCCGACAGCACGGAGACGCCGGTGCCGTCGTCGTCCTCGATGACCACGACGTCGCCCTCGATGCGGCCCTGATCTTCCGGCAGGCCGTTGAAATAATGCCAGATGAAGGCGACCGAAATGGTTTGATCGATCTGATCGTCGTCGTCCAATTCGTCGTCGTCCATGGAGGAGACGTCACGCAGGATTTCCAGCGATTCATCGAGCATTTCCTCGAAATCCGTACCGTCTTCGAGGATACCTTGGATAATTTGGTCGTATTCCTTGTCATCCAGTTCGTATTTCCACTCGGCATCGCCGGATTTGAAATAGACGGTTTTCATCATGCGCTCCTGGTCAAAACATGGAGGGACAGCCATGGGCGGCCGAACGTCAATTCTACCCGTATGACTCCGTTGGTTTCCGCCGCTTCTTGTCGAAGGCCGCCGTCCCACCAGCCATGGGCGCCTGACCATCGTCAATCCGGGACAAAAAAGCAAGACGGCACATCGCGTGCCGATGCTCATTTCATTCTTACCCGGCTCGCGAGCCTCTTTTGCAAAACTAATCGCTTGGCGGCACCGCCGCCATCGGCTACCAGAGATGTCCTTCGGAGGTTGGCATGCTCGGCAAGCAGACGATTACCCTTACCATCACCTGTCCCGACACGGTCGGCATCGTCGCCGCGGTTTCGGGATTCCTGAGTGAACACGACGCCTTCATCACCGAGGCGGCGCAATATGGCGATCCTTTTTCCAAGCGTTTTTTCATGCGCTGCGTCTTCATTCCCGGCGCGCTGTCGCCGCCGAAGGCCGATCTGGAGAAGCGATTCGCGATGATCGCCCAGCGGTTCCAGATGATCTGGCATATGTATGACGCGGCGAACAGGGCGCGCGTCGTCATCCTGGTTTCGAAATTCGGCCATTGCCTCAACGATCTGCTGCACCGCTATCACACCGGATCGTTGCCCATCGACATTCCGGCGATCATCTCCAACCATTCGGACATGCGAAGTCAGGTCGAGTGGAACAAGATACCCTATCATTATCTGCCGGTGGACAAGGCCGACAAGTCCAGGCAGGAGCACGCCCTGATCGCCCTGCTCGACGAACTCGATCCCGACCTGGTGGTGCTGGCGCGCTATATGCAGATCCTGTCGCCCGAGCTTTGCGCCCGCCTTTCGGGACATTGCATCAATATCCATCATTCCTTTCTGCCCAGCTTCAAGGGGGCCAAGCCTTATCACCAGGCCCATTTGCGGGGCGTCAAACTGATCGGCGCGACCGCCCATTACGTGACCACCGATCTGGACGAGGGGCCGATCATCGACCAGGCGGTGGAAAGGGTGGACCATACGCATACGCCGGACGATCTGGTCGCCATGGGCCGCGATATCGAGAACGTCGTCCTGTCCCGGGCCGTGCGCTATCACATCGAACGCCGGGTGCTGATCAACGGCGCCAAGACCGTGGTCTTCAAATAGCCTGCCTCTCGTCAAGCGGGCCGATTGCCGATAGGATGGCCCTTCAAACCTTGTGGGCGACGATGGTTCACGACGCAAACGCCAATTTCGATGCAACGCCGCTGCTGTTCCCCCTGAAGCAGGGGGAGCGGGACCAGCTGGTCCGGCAGTGCCGGTTCCGCCGTTTTGCCCCCGGCGAACATATCATCGACGGCCAGAGCGACAGCCGCGACGTCTTTTTCGTCATCGAAGGCACGGTCCGGGTGGTCAATTATTCCCTGTCCGGACGCGAAGTGGCCTTGGACGACATCCCCGCCGGCGGTTTCTTCGGCGAATTGGCGGCTCTCGACGGCGGACCGCGCTCGGCCTTCGTCATGGCGCAAGGCGGCGAGGCGGTCACCGCCGCCATGCCCTACGAGGTGTTTCTCGGTCTTTTGTCCAGCAAGCCGCTGCTGGGCCTGGAGATCATGAAGCGATTGACCCGCATCGTCCGCCAGGCGACCGAGCGCATCATGGATTTGAGCACGCTGGGGGCCAACAATCGGGTGCATGCCGAACTGCTGCGTCAGGCCTGGTCGTCGCCGAACGACGGGCGCTCCGCCACCATCACGCCGATTCCCTTGCATGCCGACATCGCCAGCCGGGTGAGTACGACCCGCGAAACGGTGGCGCGCGTGCTCAACGATCTGGCGCGCAGCGGCATTCTCGAGCGGAAGAAGAATTCCCTGGTGGTGCGCGATATGTCCCGCCTGGCGATGCTCGTCGAAGACGTGCGCGGAATTTAATGGAGATTGGTGTGATGCCGGTCACTGTGATCGCGGCGGCGCCGGCTATGATGGCCTCTGGTACCGGCAATTGCTTTCGGCTGTTGTCCAGTATCTTTTTCCCTCAAGAGCAACTTGGGCCGAGATTTTCTCGGCCCTCTTTTTTTGTCTTGAGACGATCTTCGAGGAATGGAACATGAAGACGGATGGCTTCGCCCGTGTCTGGCTGCTGCTGGGGGGCCTGAGCGGCGCCCTGGCCGTTGCCTTCGGCGCCTACGCGGCGCATGGTTTTCCCGATGCGCCGCAGGCGGCCCAATGGGTCGAGAAGGCCAGCCGCTACCAGATGTATCACGCGCTGGCCCTGCTGGCGCTGGCCGGGCTGCAGAAGGACGGGGGGCGCCTGGCCGTCCTGGCGGGGCTGCTGTTCACGCTGGGCACCGTGCTGTTCTGCGGAACCCTTTATGCGCTGGCCCTGGCCGGCCTGCCGATCGCCTGGCTGGCCCCGTTCGGAGGAACCTCCTTCATCCTGGGATGGCTGCTGCTCGGCCTTTCGGCCCTGGTGGGGCGAAAATCAACCGGAAGATAATTTTTCTTGCATACCATATGGATCAATTGGCTCAATGTGTCGGTTCTCCCGATGATCGAGCCTGTGAGGTGACATGTCCAAGACGGTCCTGATCGTTGAAGACAACGATTTGAACATGAAGCTCTTCAACGACTTGCTGCAGGCGCATGGTTACGACACCCTGCAGAGCAAGGACGGGCGCGCCGCGCTCGAAATGGCGCGGCAACGGCATCCCGACCTCATCCTGATGGACATCCAGCTGCCCGAGATTTCCGGTTTGGAAGTCACCCGGATTCTCAAGGAGGATCCCACGTTGCAAGCCATTCCGGTGGTGGCCGTCACCGCCTATGCGATGAAGGGCGACGAGGAGCGGATCCGGCAAGGCGGCTGCGACGGCTATATCGCCAAGCCGATCTCGGTCAGCGGTTTCCTGAGAACCGTCGCCGGCTTCGTCGGATAGGGGGGCGCCGGCGTCCCCGAATTCGGCCCGGACACGAAAACGCCCGCGGGAGACGCGGGCGTTTTTGGGCAAACCGATCCGGGCGAAATTACTTTATCTTCGCTTCCTTGAAGGCGACGTGCTTGCGCACGACGGGGTCGTATTTGCGGAACTCAAGCTTCTCGGTCGTCTTACGCGGGTTCTTTTTCGCCACGTAGAAAAAGCCGGTGTCAGCCGTGCTGAGCAGCTTGATGAGAATGGTGGCAGGCTTGGCCATGATCAAAATCCCGAATGCTTGGTGACGACGTCAGGCGGCGGAAAATACAGCCTGGGCCGGCAGTGTCAAGAAAAGAATGGAAAACTATTTTCCCGGAACCGCCGAGGAGGCCGTCGCCTGCGGCGCCAGCAAGTCGAGGGCGCGGGCGTAAAGCGAGCGGTCGGCGATCAATTCGCGGCCCAATTCCAGGTCGACGGCCATATCGGTATGTTTGGCGGCCGGGCAGACGCTGCGCAACTCCTTGCGCTGCTGCTGATCGTCGATGCCGGTGGCCCGCCAGAGGGCGATGTTGACGGCCACCGCCGGATGCCCCTCGCGCAAGGGGGCGATGAGGTCGGCCGTCGGCACATGGTCGTCGGCGGTGCAGACGGTCGGCAGGACGCCGAGGCCATGCAGCGCATAACCGCTGGGGCTGTGGAAACGCGACCAGGTCAGGGTCATCTCGCCCTTGTTGGGCATGGTCACCACGGTTTGGACCGTGCCCTTGCCGAAGCTGTTGGTTCCGACGACGACGGCGCGTCCGGAGTCCTGGAGGGCGCCGGCGACGATCTCGGCCGCCGACGCGGTGCCGCCGTCGATCAGCACGACCAGGGGCATGTCCTCGCCGGGGTCCCCCGGTTTCGCGTCATAGACCTGGACCGAGGCGGGATGCCGGCCGCGGGCCGAGACGATGCGGCCATGGGCGATGAACTGGTCGGCCACCGCCACGCCCTGGTCGAGCAGGCCGCCGGGATTGCCGCGAAGGTCGAGCACCAGGCCCTTCAATCCCGGCGTCGCCTTGGCCTTTTTCAACGCGTTGTAGGTGCTGTAGGCGGTGGCGCTGTTGAAGCTGCTGATGGCCAGGACGGCGATGCCGTCCTTGATCGTCTGCTTGACCGTCGGCGGCACGATCAGGCTGCGCTCCAGATTCACCTGCGCGGCCGGACCGCCGTTCTTTCGCACGCTCAAGCTGACGGCGGTGCCGACCGGGCCGCGCAGCCTCTTGGAGATGGCGGCTTGGGCGAGGCCGGCGACGCTGGCGTTGTCGATCGCCGTCACATGGTCGCCGACCTGCAGATCGGCTTCGGCGGCCGGCGTTTCCGGCATGACCTCGGTCAGGACGATGTCGTCGGGATGCAGTTCGTAGCGGATGCCGATGCCGCCGAAGCCGTTGCGCGCCGCCTGGTGTTCGGCCGCCTCCTGGGCCCCGGCATAACGCGAGAAGATGTCCAGTTTGGACAGTGTCGCGTCGAAGACCGCCTCATAGAGTTTTTCCCGGTCGATATTATGCATGGCGGCGGAGTGCTGGGCGGCATCGCGCGCCGCCTCGACGATCAGATGCGCCCAATCCTCGGCGTCGTCGTTTCCCGGGGCCGGATAGATGCCGACCTGCTCGTCGCGGTAGCGCAGCAGGATCTTGCGTCCGGGTTCCCGTTCGATGCTGAGCGACGGATCGATGGTCGACAGGCCGTGCAGCCCCTCGTAGGCCAGGTTGCCGACCACCACGGCGGTCAGATAGCGTTCCTTGATCGCGTTGAAGCCGAAGGCCAGGACATGTTCGCTTTGCGGGCTGGCCAGCGACGTGTCGGTGGCGTTGACGGCAGTCTGGCTGGCCGGCGTGCAAGCAGCGGCAAAAAAGATGCTACCGGCGACGAGCCAACGAAACATCGTGACTGGAGCCACTTACAAAACGGGGAATGTCGATACGAAAGGCATAAACGGATTATGGGCGGGCGACCCTGCTTTGGTACAGAAAAAAACGACGAGAGTCAGCGTTTTCGCCGGGACGGCGGACGCTTGCCGCGCGTCGTGCCGCGTTCCTTCGGCATGGCGCCGCGGCGCGGGGGCTGCGAGCGGGGGGCGTCGGCGCCGTTCAGCAGCTGGAACAGCAGGCTGCCGGTCAGGACATTGGCCTCGGCCAACCGCACCTGGACGATGTCGCCCAGGCTGAAGGTCAGGCCGGACCGCTTGCCGACCAGGCAATGGCGGATCTCGTCATGGATGTAATAGTCCTCGGGCAGCGACGAGACCGGAATCAATCCGTCGGCCCCGGTTTCGTCCAAAGTGACGAACAGGCCGAAGCGGGTGACGCCATTGACGCGGCCGCCGAAGTGCGCGCCGACCCGTTCGGCCAGGAACAAGGTGGTGAAGCGGTTCAAGGCGTCGCGCTCGGCCGCCGCGGCGCGGCGCTCGGTGAGCGAGATATGTTCGCCGATCTCGGCGAAGCGCTCGACGGCATCGGGGGGCAATCCGCCTTCGCCGAGACCGAGGCCCTCGATCAGGGCCCGGTGGACCAGGAGATCGGCATAGCGGCGGATCGGCGAGGTGAAATGGGCGTAGCGGGCCAGCGCCAGGCCGAAGTGGCCGATGTTTTCCGGGCTGTAGACGGCCTGGGCCTGGCTGCGCAGCACCACCTCGTTGATCAGATGCGCCTCCGGCGTCGCCTTGGCGGCGGCGAGGATCTGGTTGAAGGCGGCGGCCCGCATGACCTGGCCCTTGGGCAGCGAGAGGCCGACGGTGGTCAGGAAGTCCCGCAATCCTTCGAGCTTCTCGCGGGACGGCACGTCATGGACGCGGTACATGCAGGGGCGGTGGGTGGCTTCGATCTGTTCGGCCGCCGCCACATTGGCGGCGATCATGAAGTCCTCGATCAGGCGGTGGCTGTCGTGGCGCGGCCGGGGGATCACCGTTTCGATCCGGCCGTCGGCCCCGACGACGACCTTGCGTTCCGGCAGGTCGAGGTCCAGCACGCCCCGCCTTTCGCGGGCGGCGAACAGGGCTCTCCAGGCCCCGTAGAGCGGCTTCAGGATCGGTTCGACCAGGGGGCCGGCGGCATCGTCGGGATTGCCGTCGACGGCCCGCTGGACCTGCTCATAGGTCAGGCGCGCCGCCGAGCGCATCAGGCCGCGGACGAACTGATGCTTCAGCTTATGGCCGGAGGCGTCGACCCAGATATGCACCGCCATGCAGGGCCGATCCTCGTCGGGCTTCAGGGAGCACCAGCCGTTCGACAGGCCTTCGGGCAGCATGGGGACCACGCGGTCGGGGAAATAGACCGAATTGCCGCGCTTGAAGGCCTCGCGGTCCAGCGCGTCGCCCGGCCGGACATACCAGGCGACGTCGGCGATGGCCACCAGGATATGCCAGCCGCCGTCGTCCGCCGCTTCCGCCCACACCGCGTCGTCGAAGTCCCGGGCGTCCTCGCCGTCGATGGTCACCAGGGGGATCCGCCGCAAATCGCTGCGGCCTTCCAGCGGCGCGGCCTGGGCGGCATCGGCCTGGGCCACCGCCTCTTCGGGAAATTCCCAGGGGATGTCGTGAGTCTGGATGGCCACCAGGCTGACCGTGCGGGGATCGTCCATGGCCCCCAGCCGCTCGACCACTCTGGCCGGACGCAGGCCATAGGGACGTCCGCCCGGCAGGATCTCGGCCAGCACCAGCTCGCCGTGCAGGGCGGCGTGCGAGTCCGCATGCAGCACCGTGTAGTCGGACTTCTGCCGGCGATCGGTCGGCCGGAGGCGCCCCGAGCCGTCGGCGGCGCGCTCGTAGACGCCGAGGACCTTGGCCGGGCCGGCGGTAATGCGCCGTTCGGCCCGGGCTTCGTAGATCCCCTCGCGCATGCGGCGCAGACGAGCCAGAACGCGGTCGCCGATGCCCAGCGGCGCTTCGCCGCGGCGTCCCGGCGCCATATAGATCTTCGGCGGCCGGGCCTCTTCCGTCCAGGTCAGCGGTCTGGCCAAAAGCTCGCCGTCGGCATCGACGGCGGAGATCTCGACGACCATGGTTTCGGGCAGCGCCCCCGGCCGGGCGAAGCGCCGGCCATGGCCGCGTTCGATCGAACCCGATTTCTCAAGATCCTTGATCATCTCGCGGAGAATATTGCGATTTTCGGCGCCGATATGAAAGGCGCGGGCGATCTCGCGCTTGCCGATGCGGCCCGGCTGGTCGCGAATGAATTCCAGCAGCTGCTCGCGGGTCGGCAGCGGGACATGCTTGGGCGGTTTGGTCATGCGGAATTCCCAAAGCAACGGAACTGCGGAAAATCCCGGGCTGAAAGAGCGTCATTGCGCGTTCCGCAGGTCGCCCCGCCCTGGATGAAAAGGAAAAGTGGCACCGGCCTCCGTGCCGGTGTCCGCCGCTTTGCGGCGAAGTCTTTTCCACCGGCAGGGACGCCGGTGCCACTCAGTCTTTTCCGTCCAGCGGAGCGAAGCAATGACGGTGAGGACAGGCCCGTCATCACTCTTTCGTCGATGCCGCGGCGGCGCGGGTCTTCGGTTTGGCCGGCGCTTTCTTCTTCGCGGCGGGTTTCTTCGCCGCCGCCTTCTTGACGGCCGGTTCGGCCGGTTCGGCCTTTTCCTTCGGCGCCGCCTTCGTCTTCGGCGCGGCCTTGGCCTTCGGGGCCGCCTTGGCCTTGGCGCCCTTGCTCTTGACGCCGCCCTTGGCCGCCTTGGCGGCCAGGAGGGCGAGGGCTTCCTCGAAGGTCACGTCCTCCTTTCCCTTCGGCAGGTTGGCGTAAAGCCCGTCGTGGCTGACATAGGGGCCGAAACGGCCGGAATTCTGCACCACCGGCTTGCCGTCGGACGGATGTTCGCCCAGGGTCTTGCCCGGGGCGCGGGCCTTGCCCTTGGCGTTGGCCAGCAGTTCGACCGCCCGGTTGATGCCGATCTCCAGCACGTCGTCGTCGCGCCCCAGGGACTTGTAGAGGGTGCCGTGCTTGAGATAGGGGCCGAATTTGCCGATGCCGGCGGTGATCGGCTCGCCGCTTTCCGGATGGGTGCCGATCGGCCGCGGCAGGGCGAGGAGCTTCAGCGCCTTATCCAAGGTGACATCAGACGGCTCCAAGCCCTTGTAAAGGCTGACCCGTTTCGGCTTGGCGCCTTTTTCCTCAGGCTCGCCCAATTGGACGTAATGGCCGTAGGGGCCTTTTTTCAGGGTCACGGCCAGGCCGCTGACCGGATCGGTTCCCAGGGGCTTGGGACCGTCGGCCGCCTCGTCGCCGGCCGGGCCGTCGCCGTTGCCGGCGATCGTCAGGGGGCGCGTGTAACGGCATTCGGGATAGTTCGAACAGCCGATGAAGGCGCCGAACTTGCCCAATTTCAGGCTGAGCCGCCCGGTGTTGCAGGTCCGGCAGGTCCGGGGGTCATGGCCGCTGGCGTCGGGCGGAAAGAAGTGCGGGCCCAGTTCCTCGTCCAGCGCGTCCAGGACCTGCGAGACGCGCAGCTCGCGGGTGTCCTCGACGGCGGCGGAGAAATGCTGCCAGAAGGTGCGCAGGACGTTTTTCCATTCCATCCGGCCGCCGGAGACGTCGTCGAGCTGGTCCTCCAGTTCGGCGGTGAAATTGTACTGGACGTAACGATTGAAGAAATTTTCCAGGAAGGCGGTGACCACCCGGCCGCGGTCCTCGGGGATGAAGCGCCTGGCGTCCAGGCGGACATAGTCGCGCTCCTGCAGCACCGAGATGATCGAGGCATAGGTCGAGGGGCGGCCGATGCCCAGTTCCTCGAGCTTCTTGACCAGGCTGGCCTCCGAATAGCGGGGCGGCGGCTGGGTGAAATGCTGGAGCTTGCGCAGATCCTTGCGGTCCATCGCTTCGCCCTCGGTGACGTCGGGCAGCAGCTTGTCGGCGTCGTCGTCGTCGGAGTCGTCGCGGTCTTCGCGATAAAGCGTGAGGAAGCCGTCGAACTTGACCACCGATCCGGTGGCGCGAAAACCGATCTTGGCATCTTCGGAGACGATATCGACCGCCACCTGGTCGAGAAGGGCGCTTTCCATCTGGCTGGCCACGGTGCGGCGCCAGATCAGCTCGTAAAGCTTCAGCTGCTCGCGGTCGAGATAGGCCGCGACGTCGGCCGGCCGGCGCGCGACGTCGGTGGGACGAATCGCCTCATGGGCCTCCTGGGCGTTCTTGGCCTTGGTCTTGTAGAGCCGGGGCGCCGCCGGAAGATAGGCCGCGCCATATTGCGTCTCGATGAGGGCGCGGGCGGCGCCGATCGCCTCGGCGGCCATCTGCACGCCGTCGGTTCGCATATAGGTGATCAGGCCGACCGTCTCGCCGCCGATGTCGATGCCCTCGTAAAGCCGTTGCGCCACCTGCATGGTGCGGCTGGCCGGCAGATAGAGCTTGCGCGAGGCTTCCTGCTGCAGGGTCGAGGTGGTGAACGGCGGGTAGGGATTGCGCTTGGCCTGCTTGCGCTCGACCGATTCGACATGATAGGCGGCGGCCAGCGCCTTGGCTTCCGCCGCCTTGGCGGCGGCCTCGTCGCCTAAGCCGAACTTGTCCAGCTTGGCGCCGTCGAGACGGGTCAGCAGGGCGGTGATCTGCGCCTGGCGCGTCGTCAGGAAATCGGCCTCGATGGTCCAATATTCCTGGGCGCGGAAGCTTTCGATCTCGGCCTCGCGCTCGCAGATCAGGCGCAGCGCCACCGATTGCACGCGGCCGGCCGAGCGGCTGC
>JAATGN010000255.1 GCA_015654615.1 Rhodospirillales bacterium | reverse complement strand
TCGGCGGCGCTGAAGCCGCGGACCATCAGGCGGGTCATCGAACCGCCGCCGCCGGCGCCGGACGACATCAGCATGCTGGCCGTCGGGTTGGTCCTGACCGCGTCGAAGATCGTGTGGGCGTTGCTGTTCTCGATGAGGTCGCCCGGGGTGACGTTGATGGAATAGGGCGTGTCCTTCAGCGGCAGCTTGCCCAGGGGCGTCATCGACTGCGTGCTGGTCCGATAGCCCTCCTCGGCGCTGCCTTCGCGGCCGGCGTTTCCCTGTTCGGTCACCTCGACCGCCGGAACCTGCAGCGGCGCGTCGGCGTCGTCGCCGGTGGACGCCGCGGCGGTCTGGGCCCGGGCGTGATCCAGGCTCGCCAGCAGCGCCAGCAGCGAAACGCCGGCCGTCAGAGCGCGGGGAAAAAACGGGAAATGGGCAAGTACGATCATTCCGGTCTCCGCGTGCCGCCGCCATGGTCATTGGGGGCGTCGACACGAAAAAAGTGACATTCGGTCCAAACCGAACTGCGATACCGGTCTTCCGATCGGAGGACGCGGGGGATGTCATGGAGGCGTGACGTCGCCGGGCTCTCGTCCCCTACCACGTGGCCTTGACCGACAGGGACACCACTTGCGGCGCCCCCAGCACCAAGCCGTCGCCGCTGCGGTAATAGGCCCAGTAGGCCGTATCGAGCAGATTGGAGACGGTCAGGTTGATCGAGGTCTTATGGCCGTAAAGCTCCGGCTCGTAGCGCAGTCCGGCGTTGAAGATCACGGTCTCGTTCAGGAAGCCGGTATTCTGGTTGTCGATCGGCCGCCGGCCGTAATAGTCGGCGCCCCCCGTCACTTTCAGATCGGGAACCCAGGGCAGGGCGTATTCGGCATAGGTCCGTCCCTCGTATTCCGGAACGTTCGCCGGGATCTTGCCCTGGCTGAGGGGATCGGCGGTGGCCTTGTCGATGAAGGCGTCCATCGCCGTGAAACCGCCGATGACGGTCAGACGGTCGGTCAACTTGCCGGTCGCCGTGAACTCCAGCCCCTGATGGATCTCCCGGCCGTCCTGCTTGTAGACGAGATCGGAGGGATCGAGCTCGGCGTTGACCTTGTCGAGGCGAAAGAGCGCCGCGGTCAGGTCGATGGCGCCGATGGTGCCCTTGGCGCCGATCTCGTACTGGTCGCTGACCGAAGGGGCCAGCACCTGATAGCGGTTCCTGGCGGAAGCGCTCGAACTGCTGTCGCCGGCCGTCAGCCCCTGCATGTAGGAAACATAGGTGGTGGCCGCCGGAATCGGCTTGTAGATCAGGGCGACGCTGGGAGTGTCCCTGGTGGCGTCGTAGTTCGAGGTGCTGATGGTGGTCCCCGGGCCCCAGCCGCGCTGATTGAGGACGGCGTGATTGAGGCCGACGAGCCCGGCCCAGGATTCGCCCAGGGTCACATGATCGCCGATCACCCAGTTGTCATAGACGACGTCCTGAAAATTGGTGACGTCGCCGAAGGTCACGTTCGGCTGCGCAAAGCCGGCGGCGGCGTCGATCGTGGTGGTGCCCAGGATGGTGGTGACCGCGTTGCCGCGCTTGTAATAGTAATCGGCCCGCGAATAACCGGCGGTGATCGTATGGTGGAACATCCAGGTGTCGACGCCGGTATCGAGAAAAGCGTAGGCCGCGTGGATCTGTTCGAATTGAAGCGGTTCGCTGGTGGCCTTTTCCGTATAGGTCCCCGAACTGTTCAGCAACTGGGCGTCGACATAGCTGTCCTGGCGCCACATCTCGCCGTAGCGATAGGCGGAGCGGAAGGTGAAGGTATCGTTGAGTTCCGACCGCAGAGCCAGTCCGCCCAGCGTCTTCTCCGATTTGTTGTAGCTCCAGTCCTGGCCGTACTGCCTGGTCGCCTTGAAGCGCGAGGCGTCGGGAACGGCAAAGCCGCTGCTGTTCCACGTTCCGCTCGTCGTATTGGAAAAATAGGTCATCAGCCCCTGGGACAGATAGTTCTGATGCCAGATGTCGGCGGTCAGCACGGTGTCGGGCGCGAGATGCACGTCGGCGACCCCGGACACCAGGCTGCGGCGCTGATTGCTGCCGTCGACGAAGGTGCCGCCGTTTTCCTTGTAGGCGTTGAAACGATAGGCCACCCGGTCGTCGGCGATGGCCACCGGCCCTCCCAGATCGGCATGGGCGAAATTGATGCCTCCGCCGTAATTTCCCAGCTCCACGCTGGCCAGCGGAGTGGCCGTCGGCGCCTTGCTGACGTAGTTGATGGCGCCGCCGGGACTGGAGAAGCCGTAAAGAAAACCGGACATGCCGTTCAGCACTTCGATCCGTTCCACATTTTCCAGCGGCGGATAGGTGAAGCTGCGGTCGACCAGGCCATCGCGCATTTCACCCTGATCGGAGGCATTGAATCCCCGGATCATCATTCTCGACAGGGAGTTCAGGGAATTGGGAACCAGCAGGGAGGCGACCGCCGGATTGGTCCGCAAGGCGTCCGTCACGGTATGGGCGTTGCTGTTTTCGATCAATTCGCCCGGGGTGACGGAAATGGAATAAGGGGTGTCCTTCAGCGGCAGCTTGCCCAGCGGCGTCATCGACTGCGTGCTGGTCCGATAACCCTCCTCGGCGCTGCCTTCGCGGCCGGCGTTTCCCTGTTCGGTCACCTCGACCGCCGGAACCCGCAGCGGCGCGTCGGCGTCGTCGCCGGCGGGCGCCGCGGCGGTCTGGGCCCGGGCCTGTTCGACCGTCGCCAGCAGTGTCAGCAGGGAAACCCCCGCCGCCAAAGCATGGGAATGAAAAGGAATTCTGGCACAGACGGTCATTCCGGTCTCCGCATGCGGCAACGCCCATCAGGCGCGTTCCGCACGTAAAGCGTGACATCCGGTTCAGACCGAACTCCGGCCCTCTGGTCTTCCTGTCGGAAGAGAGGCCCATGCAAACGGGTACTTCTAAAGATGAAGAAAGACTTATTCGTCCATCACTACATCATATGCCATATATACTACGATATTATTCACAACATCAAACGATTTATTTCATAATTGCTTCGCTTCGCCCGAAAAAAAGAGTCAGTGGCACCGGCGTCCCTGCCGGTGTCCGCCGCTTCGCGGCGGAGTCTTTTCCACCGGCGGGGACGCCGGTGCCAC
>JAATGN010000295.1 GCA_015654615.1 Rhodospirillales bacterium | reverse complement strand
GCCGTCAGTCCGCGTGGTCCCTTCGCCGTCAGTCCGCGTGGTCCCTTCGCCGTCAGTCCGCGTGGTCCCTTCGCCGTCAGTCCGCGCGGTCCCTTCGCCGTCAGTCCGCGCGGTCCCTTCGCCGTCAGCCCGCGCGGCCCCTTCGCCGTCAGTCCGCGTGGTCCCTTCGCCGTCAGTCCGCGCGGCCCCTTCGCCGTCAGTCCGCGCGGCCCCTTCGCCGTCAGTCCGCGCGGTCCCTTCGCCGTCAGTCCGCGCGGTCCCTTCGCCGTCAGTCCGCGCGGTCCCTTCGCCGTCAGTCCCGCCGGCACGACGGCCGCCACGCAAGAGGCAGCATCCGACCCTTTCGCGGGACTCCCCGAACCCCTGCGGCGGGCCGTTTTCCAGGAAGTGCTGAACGCCCGTCCGCAACGGGCCACCGACATCTTTTATGAAGATAGCGACGTCGTCTACGCCATGCGTCACGGCGTCCATTATACCTTGTCGCCGCCCTTCAGCCAGGTCTGGCGCCGACTGGGACAAGGCACGCTCGCCGCCATCCTGGAGGAGGTCGCGGAGGAATTGAAAATAGAGGAGGTCGGCGGCTTGCACGCCGACGTCGTCCGATCGCTCCTGGCCGCGGAGGCGGCGGGATTGCTCGTTCTCTACCCGAAGGACCCGGAGGCGGCCGGCGAAGCCACCGCGTAAAGTTCAGGACGTGTCCGGATCGGGGGAGCAGAGAATGGGCTGGCAGGGAACAAACGGCGTCATCCAAATCCGCGGACAACCGGTATCCGTGGCTCTGCCCCCCGTCCCCTTTTATCCGACGGCGACCAATCTCGTCGCAACCTTGTCTTCGGCGGCGGACAACTGGCAGCCCCTGGGCATCTGGGAGTTCTCACTCTCTCCATCCGCCGCCGCCGGCCGGTTGACGGTGTCGCCGTCGTTCCTCGATCAGGCCTTTCTGATCCTGGACCATCCGAACTCGCCGCCGCTGGGGCATGTCCATCATCTGGTGCCGCCACCAGCCGATACGCGGGCTCTCGACCTCACTCTCCACCGCTCCGGCGCCTTCAGCGAGGCGACGGCCCGGTATCACCTGCAATGGCCAAGCGACGCCGCGCGCGCGAAGGATCTCGAGTCGTGGCGGCGACAGGCCGTGTCCCCGGTGGACTGGTTCTATGTGGAACTGACCTCGCACTGCAATCTGTCGTGCCCCTTCTGTCCCAGCCGGCTGCTGAAGCGTCCGCGCGCCTTCATGACCCTCGACCATGCGCGAACGATCTTCTCGAAAATCGGCGCCTATGTCCGACGCCGGGATGCCACCTGGGGCTACACCGAAACCGATCGCATGGTCTTCCTGCATGTCATGGGCGAACCCCTCCTGCATCCGCGCTTCGTCGATATCGTCGGCGTGGCGCGCCAGGCCGGACTGGTGCCGGGGCTTTTCACCAACGCCACCCTGCTCAACGCCAAGAGCATCGGCAAAATTTTCGACGCCGGGCTGTCTCACATCACCATCAGCCTCAATGTGACGGGTCAGGAGGGCTATTCGCAACTCGGCGCCCGCGACGGCATCGACGACCAGGAGCAGCGCGTGATCGCCCTGCTCCGCGAACGAAACCGCCGGGGGGCGCACCGGCTTCATCTGGACATCCAGTATATCGTATCGGCCGGGCACGCTGTTTCCGGGCGCGGGCTGGTGGAATCGCGCCAGCAGGCCTGGGCATGCTACCGGAAATGGCTGTTGCTGCTTCGCCATCTCGAGCCCGCCGAACATCCGGCCGCCGACCGCCGGCCGTCCATCGCCCTGGAGACGCTGGGCGACCCCCTGGCCGATAAAACCGGCGATCCCAGCCTGAGACTGCCCCTGGACGTCGGTGTCGATCTCGTGATGAAAAGCGGCTGCTCGTTCGGCAATGCGGTCATTCCTTCCGGCAAGACCCTCCGCCCCGCAAGCCGCGGCCGTTGTCCGTTCGACAGCCCATGGCGCCAGATGGCGGTGTTCGTCGACGGCTCCGTATCGTTTTGCAATATGGACCATGAAAATTCGGTCAATCTCGGCTCGCTGCTCGACAGTTCCGTCGAGGCGCTTTGGGACAGTCCCCGCTTGCAGCGGATCCGCCGCGAGATGACCGCCGAACGTCTGACGGAACCGCTTTGCCGGCGCTGCCTCGGCACGGTGGTCCCGCAGGCCGGACATCCTTAATCCCTCTCACTCGGCAAGGACGCAAGACGATGGTCGATATCCTGTTCGTGAACCCGCCCACGCCGTCCCCGGACGAACACGCCGGCTACAATCTCAACGCGCCGCCGCTGGGCATCGGATACCTGGCATCGATCCTTCGCGAGAACGGATTCGACGTGGACGCCATCGACCTGGCCTTCTCGGACGCGCCGATCCACGATCTGCGCGAAAAACTGCGCGAGGCCGAGCCGCGTGTGGTCGGCTTCTACACCACCACCGTCACCTATTACGTCACCGAACGGCTGCTGCAGGCGGTCCGCAACGACCATCCGGACGCCATAACGTGGGTCGGCGGCCCCCACGTCACCTATGAATACGAAACGGCGCTCCGTCAATCCGGCTTCGACGTGGTGTTCCTTTTCGAAGCCGAACATTCGGCGCTGGCCGTGGCGAGGATCCAGTTGCGGGGGAAGGGCGAACTGGAAGACGCCGACGGTATCGCCTTCCTTCGTGACGGCCGCGTCATCAAGACCGCGCCGCGGGCGCGCGAAAAAAGTCTCGACATCTTTCCCTACCCGGCGCGCGACCTGTTTCCGATCAAGAAATATACGCGTCCCGGTTCGATCATGAGCAGCCGTGGTTGTCCGGTAAAATGCATCTTCTGCATCGCCAGCACGTTCGAGGATGCCTATCGCTATCGCAGCCCGGAAAACGTCGTCGGCGAATTGAAGGAGATGTACCATCGGTGGGGCATCGATGATTATTATTTCGTCGACAACGTTTTCACGACCCATCGCGCCCGCGCCCGGGAAATCTGCCGGCTGATCCGCGAGGCCGATCTGCCGATCGGCTGGTATTGCGTTTCGCGGGTGGACTATGCGACGCCGGACCTCATGCAGGATCTGGCCTCGGCCGGATGCTACCGTATCGAACTCGGCGTCGAATCCGGCGATCCCGCCGTCATCGGCGGCATGAAAAAACATATCGCCCTGGATCATGTCTACCGCGCCGCCGACGTGATCCTGAACCTGGGCATGCAACCGATGTTTACCTTCCAGGTCGGCCATCCCCACGATACCCTCGACTCCATCGAAGCGACGCTGCGCCTGGCCGAGGAGATGCGCGACATGGGGGCGGGCGCCTATCTGTCGGTCACCACGCCCTATCCCGGCGCGCCGATGATGATCGATCGCGAACAATATGGCATCCAGCTGGAAACCAGCAATTGGGAGGAGTTCCGCTGGAGCAATCCGACCTACAGCACCCGCAACCTCAGCCGCAACGACATCCGCAAGGCCATTTACCGAGGAGCCGTCGGCATGGCCCGAACGTTGGCGGAAGGCAAATTTCAAGATCCCCCTTCGGCGCCATGGCTTCGCTTCGGGCCGAACGGCAACGGCGTCAGATTGCCGCCGCCGCCGAAAGCAGGCGATGGCGGCTCCGTCCCCACCGACGCCCCGGCCCGCAAGGTCGCCCTGCCGGTGCTCCAGGTGGCGCGATGAAGGCTCGCCCGCCCGCCGCCGCCCCCGCGCCGCCGCTCCAGTTGTTCCTGGAGCTGACCAACCGGTGCAATCTCCGCTGCAGGCACTGCTATGTCCGGGCCGGAGAAGGCAAGGCCCACCCGTTGCCGGCCCTCGATGTGCAAAGTCTGCTCGGCGAGTTTCAGGCCCTGGGCGGCGAATTCGTCACCTTCAGCGGCGGCGAACCCACCCTTTACCGGGAATGGCGCCCGGTGATGCGCTATGCCCGCTATCTCGGGCTGGAGACGATGCTGGTGACCAACGGCATCGCGCTCAGCGCCGCGGACATCTCGTTCCTGGAGGAGATCGGGGCCAGCGTCGCGGTCAGCCTCGACGGCGCCACCGCGGCCGTCCATGACCTCATCCGCGGAGACGGAAGCTTCGAGCGAACGTTGGATGCCCTGTTCCGCCTGACCGAAATCGGGCTGGGGCCCAGCCTGACACTGTGCTTCACCCCCTCGGCGGCGAACTGCGACGAATTGCCGGGCGTCGTCGGGCTGGCATCGAGCCTTGGCATCGCCACCGTCTATGTCTCGCTGCTGGAACAACGGGGCCGCGCGCGGGATGCCAGCGACCAGTTGTCGCTGGGACCGGCCCAAAGACGCCGCCTGGTGTTCTCCATGCTGTCGCTGCAGGAGCGCTATCCCGAGATCGGGCTGGAATGTCTCAATCTTCGCTACTTTACCGAACGGTTGCGCGGCCACGCCATCCAGGGCGACAGTCTCGACCGGACGATTCGCGTCACCGCCGAGGGCGCCTTGTACCTGACCGCCTATCTCGACGACGAGCCGTTCCAGCTTGGCCCATACGAACGGGGAAGGCTCGATCGCCTGTGGCATGGCGACAAGGTGCGGACGGCGTTCGCGGCGGCCGACCGGCGGACGGAGAGCGTGGCGGAATGCCGCGGCTGTGCCGCCCGGCCATGGTGCCAGGGCGGCAGTGCCGCCTTCGCCTGGACGGCGCATGGCCGCTTCGACGCGGTGGACGGCTTTTGCGACGCGAAGCAGGCCGTTTTGCTGGAGATTGCCGGAGGCCGGCCATGACCGACGATGCGACCATTCGGATCACCGAGCGGGCCGCCCGCAAAGTCGGCGAATTCCTGATCCGGGAGGACATCGACCCGATGATGGCCATCCGCCTCGACGTGGTCGGCGGGGCCGCGTCCGGCATCGCCTACGACCTCTTCTTCGACCGTGTCCAGGCCGGAGACCGCGTCTTCGAGAGTGAAGGCGTCCGCATCGCGGTGCGGGCCGAACAGGCATCGTGGCTGCTGGGCAGCATCGTGGATTGGGTGGAGGGCGACAACGGCGCCGGATTCCAGGTACTCAACCCCAACGTCCCAAGCCAATGAGGCCCGGGAAACCGATGGTTCCCGACAGGCATCGATGAGGGTTCGTATCCGTCAGTGGCACCGGCGTCCTGCCGGTGGAAAAGACTCCGCCTTTGCAAGCGGCGGACACCGGCGGGGACGCCGGTGCCACTTTTCCTTATTCTTCCGGGGCGGGGCGGAACGCGTTATGACGGATATAAATGGCTTTAGAGCGGCCAATGAGGCCGCGGCCAAGCGCGCGGAGGCGCGCGCCCGGCGAGGGACATCAGGAAAAGCCAGAGCGTGATGCCGATTTAAGGCATCGCGCTCTGGCTCGCGCCGCCGGCTGCATGAAAGGGATCAGAAGGCCACGGCCTGGCCGTCCTTGCGAGGGTCGGAGCCGGCGATGTAATGCCCGGTCTCGCCGTCCCGCATGACGATCTGGGCGCCGCCGAAGGCGAAGGAGGTATCGGGCGCTTCCACCACCACCTCGTGACCGCGAGCCCGCAGGGCTTCGACCAGAGAGGCGTCCATGCCGTCCTCGACGGCGATCCGGCGCCCCTTCAGCACGCGCCAGCGCGGCGCGTCGGCCGCGGCTTGCGGGTTCTGCCCGTAGGCCATGATGCGCAGGGCCATCTGCAGATGGCCCTGGGCCTGGATCGGCCCGCCCATCACCCCGAAGGCCATCAGGGGCGTGCCGTCGGCATTGGTGGCGAAGCCCGGGATGATGGTGTGGAAGGGACGCTTGCGCGGGCCGACCCGATTGGCGTGGCCGGGGGTGAGCACGAAGTCGGTTCCCCGGTTCTGCAGGCTGATGCCGGTCCCCGGCACCACGACGCCGGAGCCGAATCCCATGTAGTTCGATTGGATGAAGGACACCATCATGCCCCTGGCGTCGGCCGTCGCCAGATAGACCGTGCCGCCGGGACGCGGCTGGCCGTGGCCCGGGTCGCCGGCCCGGGCCGGATCGATCAGCCCGGCCCGTTCGGCCAGGTAGTCGGACCTGAGCAGGGCGTCGGGAGCGATGGCCATGGCGTCGCGATCGGCCACGTAATGATGGATGTCGGCCAGGGCGAGCTTGGTCGCCTCGATCGCCGCATGCACGGTTTCGACGTCGTCGACCGGCGCC
The DNA here is from genome assembly GCA_015654615.1 of Rhodospirillales bacterium. Classification (GTDB taxonomy): domain Bacteria; phylum Pseudomonadota; class Alphaproteobacteria; order Rhodospirillales; family Magnetospirillaceae; genus Telmatospirillum. The sequence continues at coordinate 2,234 of JAATGN010000295.1, read as the reverse complement.
TGGCCGATGCCGGCCGCCGTGAGCAGGCCGAGGCCGATCAGGGTGGCGATGCCCTGGCCGTTCGGCGGCAGTTCATGGACCGTGCCCCCGGCGAAGTCCTGGCGCATCACGTCGACCCAATCGGCCCGGTGATTGCCGAGATCGTCGAGGCAAAGCGCCCCGCCGCCCGCCTTGGCGAAAGCGGCGATCTTCTCGGCGAGGTCGCCCCGGTAGAAGGCTTCGCCCCTGGTCGCCGCGATCCGCTCCAGGGTGCCGGCATGGCCTTCGGAGCGAAACAGCTCGCCCGCCTTGGGGGCGCGTCCCCCCGGCAGGAAGGTTTCGGCGAACCCCGGCTGTTCGCCCAGGACCGCCGCCGCCCGCCCCCACAGGGTGGCGATGATCGGACTGACCGGATAGCCATGGCGGGCATAGGCGACGGCCGGGGCGGCGACGACCTCGAGCGGCAGCGAGCCGAAGCGGTCGTGCAGCGCCATCCAGGCCGACACCACACCGGGGGTGGTCACCGTCTCCCAGCCCCGTTCGGGCATGGCGGCGCGGCCGGCGAAGCGGTCCGGCGTCCAGGCGGCCGGCGACCGGCCCGAGCCGTTCAGGCCGTGCATCCGTTCGCCGTCCCAGACGATGGCGAAACCGTCGCTGCCCAGACCGCAGCCCGTCGGCTCGACCACCGTCAGGGTCATGGCGGTGGCCAGGGCGGCGTCGACCGCATTGCCGCCCTTGTGCAGCATCGACAGGCCGGCCTGGGCGGCCAGGGGCTGCGAGGTGGATACCATGTTGCGTCCCATCACCGCCGAGCGGGAGGACGGATAGGACACGCGATAGTCGAGCGATGAAGCCTTCAAGGCAAACTCCCGTGGTGAGTCAAGACACAAGGATGGATAACACTCAGTCGCCGCGCGGGTCGAGGGCGTCTCTCAGACCGTCGCCCAGCAGATTGAGCCCGAGGACGACGAGAAAGATCGCCACGCCGGGCGACACCGACATCCAGGGCGCCTGCTCCAGGAAGTTCTTGGCGACATTGAGCATCGCCCCCCAGGACGGCGCCGGCGGCTGTTGCCCGAGGCCGAGGAAGGAGAGGCTGGCCTCGGCGATGATCGCCGTGGCGACCGTCAGGGTGGCCTGCACCAGGAGCGGCGAGAGGATATTGGGCAGGATGTAGCGCAGGATGATCCAGCGGTGCGGCAGGCCGATGGCCCGCGCCCCTTCGACATAGTCTTCGCCGACCACGGCCATCACCTCGCCGCGGGTCAGCCGGATGAAGATCGGCGCCGCCGAAAGGGCGATGGCGATCATCGCATTGCCGAGGCTGGGGCCGAGAAAGGCGCCCAGCGTGATCGCCAGGATGAGAAACGGGCAGGACAGCAGGGCGTCGGTCAGCCGCGAGATCACCATGTCGGTGGTCTTGCCGAAATAGCCGGCAAGCAGCCCCAGGGGCACGCCGACCGCCATGGCGATGATGACCGAGATGCCGCCGGCCAGCAGGGAGGCGCGAGCCCCCAGCATCATCCGCGAAAGAATGTCCCGGCCGAGATCGTCGGTGCCCAGCCAGTGGGCCGCTGAGGGCGCCTTGCGGACCGCCAGGAAATTGGTCTTCAGCGGATCGTCCGGCATGATCAGAGGGGCCAGGACGGCCACCAGGACGAAAAAGCAAACCACCAGCAGGCCGGCCAGGGCGCTGTGGTGGCGCAGGAATTTATCGAGACTGCGGGTTCTCATCTCGGTCTCCGCAGACGGGGATTGATCAGCATATAGGTGACGTCGGCCAACAGATTGAGCAACAGAAAAGCCGCGGCAACGCACAAGACCACGCCTTGCACCACCGCATAGTCGCGGTTAAACACCGCATCGACGATCAATTTTCCGAAACCCGGAATGGTGAAGACCTGTTCGGTCAGCACGGCGCCGCCCAGCAATTCGCCGAACAGCAATGTGCTCATCGTCACGATGGGAAACAGCGCATTGCGGAAGGCATGACGCAGGACGACGGCGGGAAACAGCAGTCCCTTGGCGCGGGCGGTCCGCACATAGTCGCTGCCGAGCACGCCCAGCATGGCGCTGCGGGTATGGCGCATCAGAGCCGCCGCCAAGCCGCCGCCGACCACCGCGGCCGGCATGATCATGGCGATGAGATTGGCCGACGGATCGCTGGCGAAGGGAACGTAGCCCACCGCCGGCAACCAGCGCAGCGTCACCGAAAACAGCAGGATGAGCAGGATTCCCAGCCAGAAGTGGGGAAT
>JAATGN010000382.1 GCA_015654615.1 Rhodospirillales bacterium | reverse complement strand
GGCAAAGCCCGCGCCCGCGCCCCGGTCGCCAGGATGATATGCTTGGCCGCCAGGCTCGCCGCCACCTTGCCGTCCTTGCTCACCGAAACACGGCCCTGGCCTTCGAGCTTGCCCTGGCCTTCGAAGACGGTGACCTTGTTCTTTTTCAGCAGGTGCTTGACGCCGGCCTGCAATTGTCCGGCGACGCCCCGCGAGCGGGCGACCACCTTCGACAGATCGAAGCCGATACCGCCGGCCGACAGACCGTAGGAGTCGGCATGTTTCATATTGCGAAAGACTTCGGCCGAGCGCAGCAGGGCCTTGGTCGGGATGCACCCCCAATTGAGACAGATGCCGCCCAGATGTTCGCGCTCGACCACGGCGGTCTTCAGGCCGAGCTGGGCGGCGCGGATCGCCGCCACATAACCGCCGGGACCGCCGCCGATCACCACCACATCGAAATCGTTATCGGACATTATTCGAATTCCTTCGAAAAATTTATTCACCACAGAGACACGGAGAACAGAGAAGGGTCGGAACCGTCACCTCTTTCCGTCATCCCCGCGAAAGCGGGGATGACAAAGATGAGATGTCTCTGTGCTCTCCTTAGTCTCTGTGGTGAATTTTCTTTAATTACATATCCAGCAAAATACGCTGCGGATCTTCGATGCAGTCCTTGACGCGGACCAGGAAGGACACCGCCTCGCGGCCGTCGATGATGCGATGGTCGTAGGACACCGCCAGATACATCATCGGCCGCGCCTCGATCCTGCCGTCGGGCATGACCATCGGGCGGAGTTGGGTCTTGTGCATGCCGAGAATGGCCGACTGCGGGGGATTGAGGATCGGCGTGCTCATCAGCGAGCCATAGACGCCGCCGTTGGAAATGGTGAAGGTGCCGCCGGTCATTTCCTCGATGGTCAGCTTGCCGTCGCGCGCCTTCTTGCCATAATTGCCGATCGTTTTCTCGATCTCGGCGAAACTCAATTTGTCCGCGTCGCGCACCACGGGAACCACCAGCCCGTTGGGCGTGCCGACGGCAACGCCGATGTCGTAGAAGTTCTTGTAGACGACGTCGTCGCCGTCGATTTCACCGTTGACGGCCGGCCATTCCTTGAGGGCGGTGACGCAGGCTTTGACGAAGAAGGACATGAAGCCCAGCTTGACGCCGTGCTTCTTCTCGAAGGCCTCCTTGTATTGATTGCGCAGCGCCATCAGCGCCGTCATGTCCACTTCGTTGAAGGTGGTCAACATGGCGGCGGTGTTCTGCGCTTCCTTCAGGCGTTCGGCGATGCGCTTGCGCAAACGGGTCATCTTGACCCGTTCCTCGCGCGGATCGGCCCCGCGCGGCGGCGACGGCGCTTTGACCGGCGTCGGCACCGGCGCCGGCCGCTCCAGGGCGCCGAGGACGTCGCCCTTGGTGATCCGGCCGTCCTTCCCGCTGCCGGCGATGGCGCCGGCATCCAGCTTGTTCTCTTCGATCAGCTTCCTGGCGGAAGGGGCGGCAGGATGATCGCCGCCATTCGCCGCGGCGGCCGGGGCGGCCACCGACACGGGAGCCGCCGGCGCGGAGGGCGCGGCGGCCGCCGGCTTGGCCTTGGCCGGAGCCCCGGAGGCATCGATGGATCCCAGCAGAGCCCCGACTTCGACCGTCACGCCGACGGCGGCGGCGATCTCGCTCAAGGTCCCGCCGGAGGGCGCATTGACCTCGACGGTGACCTTGTCGGTCTCCAGTTCGACCAGCGGCTCGTCGGCGGCAACGGCGTCGCCCACCTGTTTGAACCATTTGGCGATCGTCGCCTCGGTCACGGATTCGCCCAGGGCGGGCACAACGATTTGCGTGGTCATCGGACTATCTCGCCTTTTTTCATTTCGGGTCTTGCAGCTGGCTCAGTTTGGTCTGGCGCCGGAACGGCTGGGGAAGGGTGAACAGAGCCGCAGTCAGCGCCTGCTCGACCAGCAAGGCCTGCTCATAGACATGATTCTTATGCACGCCGGTCGCCGGCGAGGCGGCCGCCTTGCGGCCGACATAATGGGCCTTGTGGACCTTATGCGACAGCTCTTCGAGAATGAATTCGAGTCTGCGGTCGACGAACGTCCAGGGGCCCATGTTGGCCGGCTCCTCCTGAGCCCACACCACCTCGGCATTGGGATAGCGCGACAATTGCTGCAGGACCGTTTCCTTGGGCCATGGATAAAGCTGCTCGACGCGGATCACCGCGACATCGTCGATGTTGCGTTTGGCCCGTTCCTCGAACAGGTCGTAATAGACTTTTCCCGAGCACAGCACGACCCGCCGGATTTCCTCGTCGGCGACCAGCGTTTCGGTTTCCGGCAAGACCCGGCGGAAACGCGAACCGGGACCGAAGTCCGACAGGGGACTGACGGCCAGCTTGTGGCGCAGCAGCGACTTCGGGGTCATCACCACCAGAGGCTTGCGGTAGTTGCGCCGCACCTGGCGCCGCAGGGCATGGAAATAGTTGGCCGGCGTGGTGAAGTTGCAGACCTGCCAATTGTCCTCGGCGCTCATCTGCAGATAGCGTTCCCAGCGGGCCGAGCTATGTTCCGGCCCCTGGCCTTCGTAGCCGTGCGGCAGCAGCAGCACCAGACCCGACATGCGCAGCCACTTCGCCTCGCCCGATGAAATGAATTGATCGATCAGGACCTGGGCGCCGTTGGCGAAATCGCCGAATTGGGCTTCCCACAGGGTCAGGCCGGCCGGTTCCGACAGCGTATAGCCATATTCGAAGCCCAGCACGCCCTCTTCCGACAAAAGCGAATCGATCACTTCGAAATTGGCCTGGCCGGCCCGGACATGGTTGAGCGGAACGTATGGCGCCTCGGTTTCCTGATCGATCAGCACGGAGTGGCGCTGCGAAAACGTGCCGCGCCCCGAATCCTGGCCCGACAGGCGAACGCCGGTGCCCTCGACGACCAGGGTGCCGACAGCCAGCGCCTCGGCGGTCGACCAATCGATCCCCTGGCCGGACGCCATCATCTGCTGCTTGGCTTCCAGCTGGCGCTGGATCTTGCGATTGAGGTTGAAGTCGGCGGGAACCGAGGTGATCGCCCGCCCGACCTCCTGCAGCAGCTCGTTCGCGACGTCGGTGTTTTCGTCGCGCATTTCCTCTTCGTCGGTCAGCGCCCCCAACCCGGCCCACTTGCCCTCCAGCCAGTCGGCCTTGTTCACCTTGAAGGACTTGCCCGCCTCGAATTCCTTCTCGAGGATGCTTTGGAAATCGCTGACCATCCGATCGCCGTCGTCGGCGCCGATCACTTTTTCGGCGACCAGCTTTTCCGCATAGATCTGGCGCGTCGTCGGATGGGCGGCGATCTTCCTGTACATCAGGGGCTGGGTGAAGGCCGGCTCGTCGCTTTCATTGTGGCCATGGCGGCGATAGCAGACGATGTCGACCACCACGTCGGTGGCGAATTCCTGGCGGAATTCGATGGCGATGCGGGCCGCGTGGATCACCGCTTCCGGATCGTCGCCATTGACGTGGAAGATCGGCGCCTGGACCATCTTCGCCACATCGGTGCAATAGGGTCCCGAGCGGGAATATTGGGGGGCCGTGGTGAAACCGATCTGATTGTTGATCACCACATGCACGGTGCCGCCGGTGCTGTAGCCCTTGAGCTGGCTCATGGCGAAGCATTCGTGCACCACGCCTTGGCCGGCGAAAGCGGCATCGCCGTGGATCAGCAATCCCATGGTCTGGCGGCGGTCGATGTCGCCCGCCAGCGTCTGCTTGGCGCGGACCTTGCCCAGCACCACCGGATCGGCCACTTCCAGATGCGATGGATTGGGCGTCAGCGACAGATGCACGACATTGCCGTCGAAATCCCGGTCGGCCGAGGTCCCAAGGTGGTATTTGACGTCGCCGGATCCCTGGACATCCTCGGGCTTGGCCGGATTGCCCTGGAACTCGGAGAACAGGGCGACGAACGGCTTCTTCATGAAGTTGGTCAGCACGTTCAGCCGGCCGCGATGCGCCATGCCGAGCGTCACATCGGTCAGGCCGAGCTGGCTGCCGCGCTTCAGGATCTGTTCGAGGGCCGGGATCAGCACTTCGCCGCCCTCCAGGCCGAAACGCTTGGTGCCGGTATATTTCATCTGCAGAAAGCGTTCCAGCCCCTCGGCTTCGGTCAGCCGCTCGAGGATGGCCTGCTTGCCGCGTTCGGTGAATTCGGTGTGGTTGCGGATCGATTCGATGCGTTTTTGAATCCAGATCTTCTGATCCGGATCCTGGATATGCATGAATTCGACGCCGATGTTGCCGCAATAGGTCTCGTTCAAAAGACGCAGAATGGTCCGCAGCGTCGCGGTCTCGAGGCCCAGAGACTGGTCGATGAAGATCTCGCGGTCGAGATCGGCCTCGACGAAACCATAGCTGCGGTAATCGAGTTCGGGGTGCGGCTCCCGTTTTTGCAGTCCCAGCGGATCCAGCGTGGCCTGCAGATGCCCGCGCACGCGGTAAACCCGGATCAGCATCAGGGCGCGGATGGAATCCAGCGCGACCTTGCGGATCTCGGCGACCGACGGCGCCGCTCCCGCTTTTCCGGCGCCCGCCTTGCCATCCGGCTTTTTCGCCAGGATCGGCTCGTCGCTTTCGGCGCCGATCACCCGATTGCCGTTCCGGCCCCAGGGAGCCCCCTTCACTTCGGCCAGGATCGCCCGGGCATCGTCGTTCAGGTCCCGGAAAAACTGAGCCCAATCGGCGTCGACACTGGAGGGGTCCTCGACGAAACGGGCGTAAAGCTCCGACACATAGGTAGCGTTGGCTCCGGTCAGAAACGACAATTGGTCTTGTTGCATACAGTACGGTGGACCAGGGTTTTCACCTCGTCCCCTCCCTAATGATTCGATGCCGAAATCTCATGTTCCGACGAAATATTAGAACCGGACCACGGTTCGGCAAGCCGGAGGTCGGCTTCTCCTTCGCTTGGCTGACCAGCGTCGGAAGCAGACCTCCGGAAATGACCGCCGTTATCCGTTCAACAGCTTGAGCATGGTGCTGCCGAGCGAGGCCGGGCTGTCGGCGACGATGATCCCGGCGCTGCGCATGGCCTCCATCTTGTCGCCGGCGCCTCCCTTGCCGCCGGAAATGATCGCACCGGCGTGCCCCATACGGCGTCCGGGAGGGGCGGTGACCCCGGCGATGAAACCGACCACCGGCTTCTTCACCTTCGACGCCTTGAGCAGGGCCGCGCCGTCCTCCTCGGCGCTGCCGCCGATTTCTCCAATCATGATAATGGCTTGGGTCTCGTCATCGGCCAAGAACATTTCCAGGGCGTCGACGAAATTGGTGCCATTGATCGGATCGCCGCCGATGCCGATGCAGGTCGTCTGGCCGAGGCCCGCCGCCGTGGTCTGCGCCACCGCCTCATAGGTCAGGGTGCCGGACCGCGAGACGATGCCGACCTTGCCGCGCGAATGGATATGGCCGGGCATGATGCCGATCTTGCATTCGCCGGGGGTGATCACCCCCGGACAGTTGGGACCGATCAAGCGGGTCTTCGACCCCACCAGGGCCCGTTTCACCGCCAGCATGTCGATCACCGGAATCCCCTCGGTGATGCAGACGACCAGTTCGATCTCGGCGTCGATGGCCTCCAGGATGGTATCGGCGGCAAAGGGCGGCGGCACGTAAATGACGCTGGCATTGGCGCCGGTCTTGGCCTTGGCCTCGGCCACGGTGTTGAAGACCGGCAGGTCGAGATGGGTGGTCCCGCCCTTGCCGGGCGTGACGCCGCCGACCATCCTGGTGCCGTAGGCAATGGCCTGTTCGGAATGGAAGGTGCCCTGGGCTCCGGTGAAGCCCTGGCAGATCACCTTGGTGTCCTTGTTGACGAGTACGGCCATCACTGCGCCTCCTTCACGGCTTTGACCACCTTTTCGGCGGCGTCCGCCAGATTGTCGGCGGCGATGATGGGCAGTCCCGATTGCGACAGGATCTTCTTGCCCAATTCGACATTGGTGCCTTCCAGCCGGACCACCAGCGGAACATTGAGGCTGACCTCGCGGGCCGCCGCCACCACGCCCTCGGCGATGACGTCGCAGCGCATGATGCCGCCGAAAATATTGACCAGGATGCCTTCGACGTTGGGATCGGAAAGGATCAGCTTGAAGGCGGTGGTCACCCGCTCCTTGGTGGCGCCGCCGCCGACGTCGAGGAAATTGGCCGGCTCGCTGCCGTAAAGCTTGATGATGTCCATGGTCGCCATGGCCAAACCGGCGCCATTGACCATGCAGCCGATCTGTCCGTCCAGCTTGACGTAATTGAGGCTGTGCCGGCCGGCTTCGAGCTCGGTCGGATCTTCTTCCGATTCGTCGCGGAGTTCCTCGACCTCCTTGTGGCGGAACAGCGCGTTGTCGTCGAAATTGACCTTGGCGTCCAGGGCGATCACCTCGCCGGCGCCGGTCACCACCAGGGGATTGATTTCGACGATCGAAGCATCGAGATCGACGAAGGCCTCGTAGAGCGCCCCGATGAATTTGACCGCCGTGTTGACCTGCTTGCCGTCGAGCCCCAGGCCGAAGGCGATCTGCCGGCCGTGATAGGCCTGAAACCCCTGGACCGGATCGATCGCCACCTTCTGGATCTTTTCCGGATGGGTCGCCGCCACCTCTTCGATCTCCATGCCGCCCTCGGTCGAGGCCATGATGGTGATGCGGCTGGTGGCGCGGTCGATCAGCATGCCGAGATAAAGCTCGCGCTTGATATCGCAGCCTTCTTCGATATAGACGCGTTTGACTTCCTTGCCGATGGGACCGGTCTGGTGGGTCACCAGCGTCTGCCCCAGCATGGATTTGGCGTTGTCGCGAACGGCTTCGACCGACTTGACCACACGGACGCCGCCGCCTTCGCTTTCCTTGCCTTTGAATTTTCCCTTGCCGCGTCCGCCGGCGTGGATCTGCGATTTCACCACCCAGACGGGACCGCCCAATTCCTTGGCCACCTGTTCGGCCTCGGCGGCGGTATAGGCGACACCCCCTTGAAGGATCGCCACGCCATATTTCGCGAGCAGCTTTTTTGCTTGGTATTCGTGGATGTTCATTGGGGCCTCGTCTCTGTTCGTGTCCTGGCCTCGAAATGAGTGTCCCGCATCCGGAAAGGAGCCGCAGGCTACTCAAGGATGGACCGCAGGGCGCCGGTCCCGACCGATCGCCCCGCGGGTTCGCAAGGTTATTTCGGCATCAATTCCTTCGACTTTTCGATCAGCCCGCGAACGGCGTCGACCGACTTGCCGAATTCGGCCTTTTCCGCGGCATTCAATTCGATCTCGACGACCTTCTCGACACCGTTGGCGCCGATCACCACCGGCACGCCGACATAAATGCCGTCCAGGCCATATTGGCCTTCGACCCAGGCCGCCGCCGGCAGCACGCGCCGTTTGTCCTTGAGATAGGCCTCGGCCATCTGGATGGCCGCCGCGGCCGGCGCATAGAAAGCCGAACCGGTCTTCAGCAGCCCGACGATCTCGGCACCGCCGTCCCTGGTCCGCTGGATAATCTGGTCGAGCTTTTCCTGGGTGGTCCAACCGGCCTTGACCAGGTCGGGGAGCGGAATGCCGGCCACCGTCGAATAACGGGCCAGCGGCACCATGGTGTCGCCGTGGCCGCCGAGCACGAAGGCGGTGATGTCTTCGACCGAGACCTTGAACTCTTCCGACAGGAAATAGCGGAACCGGGCCGAATCGAGCACGCCGGCCATGCCGACCACCTTGTTGTGCGGCAGTCCGGAGACCTCGCGCAGCACCCACACCATCGCATCCAGCGGATTGGTGATGCAGATGACGAAGGCATTGGGCGCATGCTGCTTGATGCCGAGGCCGACCTGACTCATCACCTTGGCATTGATGCCGATCAGATCGTCGCGGCTCATGCCGGGCTTGCGCGGCACGCCGGCGGTG
>JAATGN010000258.1 GCA_015654615.1 Rhodospirillales bacterium | reverse complement strand
CCGGCGCTCGACGCCGGATATAACTTGGACCTGAGCCATCACACTATCTTTTGCACTGGTGCAAACACCATCGTTTGCATCGGTGCTATTACCGACAGGTTACGCCGATGAGCGGAAGGCGGCCTTCCGCGAAGGCTTACGCTATCGGCCCAGGCGGCGGCGATACGTTCAGCGCCCTTGGGCGATCCGCCGTGCAGCAGCACCATGTCGGGGTGCTTGGCATGGACCTTATCCAGCTTGGCCCAGATGAGCTGGTGGTCGTTGAAATCGAGCCCGCCGGTGACGGCGATCTTGGGGCCGGGCGGGAGCAGAACCTCGGTGTCGGCCCGCTTTTTGGCGGCGAGGAAATCGCGGCTGTCGATCATCGCCGCCGTCAGGGTGCGATGGCTGACCATCGACCCGGCGTGGGGCCGCCAGGATGAGCCGGTGTGGCGCTCGAACAGATCGGCGGCGGTGTCGCGGAAGATCTCCATGGCGTCGCGGCACTCGATCAGGGTCTGGCCTTCGGCGGTGAGGCGTTCCAGTTCGACCGACTTCACCTCGCTGCCGTCCTGTTCCTTCTGACTGCGCTGCTGCACCTGTTCGTTGTCATCGAGTTGACGTTCGACCCAGCCGGCGGCGCGGTGGAACAGGTTGACGGCCGACCATAAGAGGTTTTCGAGGTCGGGTTCAAGGCGGGTATCGGTGAGAGTCGAAACCAGGGCGTCGAAGATGTCGGCGACGGCTCCGGCAATGGCATCGCCTTCGGGGAGCGGTCGGGGATCGGGTTCGTCCTGGAAGGGGCGGTAACCGTAAAGCTGGAGTTCGGTGAGGACGCGAGCGGTTGGGGAAGCGGTGTGCCGGGGTTCGGCGTCGTCTTGCGAGATCATCATGGGAACCTCCTTCTGCCGGTGGACCGCGCTCCTCGCGGCCTTCATGGCGACGGACAGCCGCGGGCAGGCCCGGACCTGCACCCCGCTTTTGGCGGGGCCGGAGCAACGCGGAGGATGGCGAAAGACCGGGTCTTTTGCTTCGCGCTGCAAAGGCGGCGCAGCCGCCGGCGGAAAAGACCCGGACGCAGCCATTGCCGGGCCGGGACGCCCGTGGCTCGATCGCCCTCTTATGAAGGCCGGGGCGCGGTCCTTTCCGGCAGGCGGGTTTTCAAGATCACGCGGATGAGCAAGACTCCGGTCATGCCGTCTCCGGCCGGTCAGGGACTTGCCGGTCCCATGAAGCGGTCGACGTCCTCGGAGGCGATCTGTACGCGTGCGGCCGCGCGGAGACTGGCAAGCCCGAGCCGGCGCAGATCGTCATTGAAGTCGCCCAGTGTCGGCGACAGGGTGATCGCCTCGATCCCGGCCTCGGCGGCCCGCTTGACCAGGATGAGCTGAGCCGCGTCGCCGGCCGGATCAGTATCGCGGACGATGTAGAGCCGGCGCAGGTCCGGTCCGAACAGGATGGCGGTGAGATGGGCGGAAGAAAGGGCGGCGACCATCGGCAAACGGGGCAGAGCCATGCGCAGCGACAGCACGGTCTCGATCCCTTCGCCCGCCGCAAGGACGTCACGGGCCACGCCAAAGCGGACGGCATGGCCGAGCAGATCGCCCATGGCCCGGCGTGGCGTGGCGATCGGCGCCTTGCCGGAGCCGTCGGGGGCGAGCCAGGTGCGGTGCGCCCCGGTGAGATGACCGTCGAGGTCGGTGACGGCGGCGATCATCGCCGGCCAGGTCTCGGTAGGGCTGTTCTCGTCGGGCCGGTAATAGCAGCGAGGATGAAAACGCAGGCTGCCGGTTCCGTGCAAAGCCGTAATGCCGCGGCTGCGTAAATACGTTTCCACGACGGTACCAGCGACCGGCCGGGACATGGCGAACAAACGCCGTGCCGCCTCACGCGAGCCTGACGGAACTGGCGGGGCTTTGGGCTTCGGCACCGGCTCCTCGTGCGGCAGGCTGAGGAAAGTCCTAGCTTCGTCGGCGACGTCCTTGAAGTCGACCAATCCTCGGCTTTCGCGAATGACGTCGAGGAGGTCGCCGTGTTCTCCCGTCGCCGCGTCCCGCCAGTGACCTGCTGCGCCCTTGCCGCTGTCCGGTCCGGTCAAGCGCACGAACATTGACCGTCCCGGCGTGTTGAGAACGTCGCCGACCAGCCAGTAGCGGCCCTCGCGATGGCCGGCGGAGAGGTAATGGCGGCACACCGCCTCGGCATGGCGGTTCAGACGGCAGGCAAGATCATGCGGAGACTCCGCCATGATAAGCCTCCAGAAGAAAAGGCCCGCCGTTGCCGACGGGCCAAAGGTGGAGTTCGAGTGAGCTATTCGGCTGCGGCTTCGCCGGCCTCATCAGTGTCGGTGAGGCCCTCATCTTCGGCCATGGCCGTTTCGCCGTCGTTTTCCACCGTTTCCCCGACGGTAGTTTCCGGTTCGGCCGCGTTCCCGCTCTGCGCCGGTTCCGACGTGATCTGCGGCCAATCGGTCCGCAGCGGCTCGGGCAGCCAGCCGGTACCGGCGAGCAGGGTCTCGGCTTCGGTGGCCATGTCGCCCTTCTTCAGATGTTCGATGCGGTCGGCGGCTCGCTGACCTTTCGCCTCCGCCACGGCCTGGAGGATGCGGGCCTTGGTGACACGGCCGAGGAAATTGTCCACGGTCGGTTTCCATCCCATCGCCGCCATATCGAGATCGACGGCCCGGGCCAGACGGTCGGCGTGGGCCAGCGCTCGGGGTCGCCGGTTCCACGACTCATGCACGGCGTTGACCGACAGGCTGACGACATGCGCGAACAGCCCCGAACGGCTGCTGACGTCCCAACCCCGGAGCGTGTCCCACAGGTCGGCCGGTTCCTTCGGCAATCGCTTCGCCCAACCGTCGTGACGGGTGCGGATCGCTTCGGCGGCGGCACTGTCGTTCAGGCCCGACGCCTGGTTACCGAAGGCGACGCTCTTCATCTCCAGTTCCAGGCAACTGTCGGAGCCATAGTGGTAGAAGACCTTCAGCGTGAGTGCATGCAGCGCCGCCAGGAAGGCGACGTCCGGATGCTCGCCGAGCGACTGCCGCAGGCCGAGTGTGCGATGCGCGGTCAGTTCGGTCATCAGCCGGTCGGAGATCGGCGACAATCCCTCGTCCTCCTCGGGCTCCGGTGCCGCTTCGTCAGCTTCGGCGGTGACGGCGGCTTCGCCTTCGGCATCCGCAGCCATGGCGTGTTTCACCTCGGAGGAATCGGCTTCCGGCACCTCCACTGGTAGTTCGTCCTCGGGCCGGACGTAGCCGCGTTCGATGCGCAAGGCGCCGCCCTGGTCGATGCTGATGAAAGCACCGGCGCGGGCGACCTCGGCCGGGTCGAAGGCGATCGGCCGGTTCTCGAACGCCGCCAGCGCCGTTTCCAATTCGCTGAAGCGTTCGTCGACCACCTCGGGCAGTTCCTCGACGCTGTCGTATTCCTCCGACAGGCGGTCGAACTCGGCCTGGAGAGCGTCACGCGCAGCGTCCTCCTCGGCCGTTATCGCCACGGGATCGCCGCGGAGCTGGCGCAAACCGAAAGTGTGGCCGTAGGGGAAGTCGGGCGCCACTTCGATCCATTTCCAGCCCTCAGCGGCGATGGCTTCGGACTCGGTCTTCAGTTTCTCCGCGACCAAGCGATCGACTAGGGTCACGTCCTGCAGCCAGCCGCCGTCGTCGCCCTGGAACAGGTCGCGCATCACCGTGCCGCCGGCCGAGACGTAGGCGTCGATGCCGATGAATTGCGCCCGCTTGTCGGCGGCCCGTACCGATCCCTCGGTCAGCATGCGGCGGATGGTGTGGGGCTGCTTGTCGTAGGACTGATACAGCCGCTCGAACACCTGCTCCTGACGCTCGGGGTCGCCAGAGACGGTGAAGGCCATGAGCTGGTCCAAACTCAAGCCATCCTCGGCATAGACGTCGAGCAGCCGGGGCGAAACGGACGCCAGCTTGAGGCGCTGCTTGACCACGTTGACCGAGACGAAGAAGGCGGCGGCGATCTCCTCCTCGGACTGGCCCTTCTCCTTCAGCGCCAGGAAAGCGCGGAACTGGTCGAGCGGATGCAGCGGAGCGCGCTGAACGTTCTCGGCGAGCGAATCCTCTTCGGGAATGCCGCCTTCGCGGACGATGCAGGGGACCGGCGCGGTCTTGGCCAGCCGCTTCTGCTGGACCAGCAGTTCCAGCGCCCGGTAGCGCCGGCCGCCGGCGGGGATCTCGTACATGCCGGTTTCCGCACCATTGGCATCGACGACGGCGCGGACGCTGAGACCCTGGAGCAGGCCGCGGCGGGCGACGTCCTCGGCCAGTTGCTCGATAGAAAGACCTGCCTTGATTCGCCGAACATTGGATTGAGAAAGGATCAGCTTATTGAAGGGGATGTCGCGCGAGGGTGCGAGCGTGATCTTCTGTACCATGTCGTTCACTCCGGACGAGCGGCCGGGAACCTCTTCCTCGACCTCCAAACTCGCCACGAAGCGAAGCGCCGCCCTCTCCCTCTGAGGACGACGCCGTAGAACCTGAAAACCTTGGGATGTGCAAAGCCGGGACCGCACGGACCCGGAAAGGCACGGAGTCGGATCGGCGTGGAGACGCAGACACTGAGAAGCGGCTTTACGCGAAGCCGGAAAACCGCCGATCCGTAAAAGCGTAAAGCCGGAAATACGGAAATCCGCATCCCCGGCTCTGCGGAAACTCAGGCCGCCCGGTCGAGCAGCTTCTTGGCCCGGGCCTCCAGGTCGAGACGAGCGTCCTGGTGCGGCTTGTCGCGGGCGACGGCGGTGATGCCTTGGACGAAGTCGAAGACCGAGGACGGAGCATGCCCTTCCTCGGTCAGCACCGTCTCGATGATCCTCGCCGTCTCGGCCTTGGAGAAACCGCGCTTGCGCAGGAACTCGTCGCGGTCGTCGTCGCTGCGGGCGACGATCTTCTCCCGCGCCGCCTTGATGCCGTTGACGAAGGGCAGGGGCGACGAATCGGCGAAGCGGGTCAGCGCCGGCGCGGCCTCGTAGGCGAAACGCGAGGCGGCGTATTTCGAGTGGCGGATGGTGATCTCCTCGAAATTTTCCACGCCCCACAGACATCTGTTTTGGCACACCGCGCGGAGATAGAAGCTGGCAATGCCGAGCGTCTTGGCGCCGACTTCGCTGTTCCAGCAGTAGAAGCCGCGAAAGAACAAATCGGGGCCGCCGTCCGGCAGGCGGCCGGCCTCGATCGGATTCAAGTCGTCGACCAGGAACAAGAAGACGTCGCGGTCCGAGGCATAGAGGGTCGTGGTGTCCCGGGTGATGTCGACGCGCGGATTATAGATGCCAGTCGACCAGTCGAGCACGCCCGGCACCTTCCAGCGGGTATCGCCCGTGCCGTTGCCGGCGATGCGCTGTACCGCCTCCACGAGTTCATGGTCGAAAATCCGGCCGTAATCCGGGCCGGTCACGGCGCGTAGTTCGACGCGGCTGTCCTCAATCTCCAGCGTCTTGACCTGTTCGGCGCGGTGCGTGCTCAGGCCATACTGCAGGTTGATGGCGGCCAGCGGTGCCGGGAGCTGGCGCAGGTAGGTCGCCGGGGCGCCGACCAGGCTGGCAAACTGGCCGAAGGACCAATGCGTCGGCGCGACCGGTTCGTTGGCTCCCGGCAGGGCCAGGGTCAGATGCTCAGAATTGTCGCGGCTGGCTTCCACCCGGATCGCCGCACTCTCCACCGTCCGGGTCCGGCTCCGCTCGGTGCGGCCGCGCACGGCGGCGTAGAGGTCCGACAGCGACAAATAGCGCTCATCCGCCGGGCGCGAGAACCACTCCGAGGACACGCGGCCGCTTCGGCTGCCGCGGCTCGCATCCACTTTGTAGCCGCCGGAACGATCACGGGCGGCATCCAGAATTTCAACCTGGGTCATGGGGCTTCTCCATGACGGGCGCCGGGAGCCTCTCTCCCGATCCTCAACCCGTCACGGAAATCCCCTCCACCCTCTTCCTCTCGGGGCGTTGCGGGGTGTCCCCGCAGAAGGGGGTGTGCCGGCGACCGCGGCGCCGGCCAGGGGGAAGGCTTTCCCCTTCCACCGTATGCGGTGGCGAGGTGTCAAAATCTAGAACATAAGGCCGGGATCATAGGGTGATTGTGCGAGCAAAGCCGGTACGCGGCTATGGTGAGAAATCCATGCCTGGGTTTCCGGACTGATCCAGCCCGTGATTTGCAGAAGGGAGGCATAGTCTGCGGTAAGGTGCCGGTCGAGAATCGGTTCGTGATGGGCGATGCGATTGCGGAACGTCCGGAGGTAGTCGAGTGGCCTGTGTACGGCTTTGCGGCTGGTTTTGGTGTGAGGAAAGGCACGAAACACGGCGGCGCGCCAGAGCGTCATTTCGTAATTCGCCTTGCCACCGGCTGGCAGGCGTCCACCCGAACCGAGCAGGGCTACCCAAAATCCGAAAGAGAGCGCCGCGACCATGTGAGGAGGGTCGTCGGAATAACCGTCGCGACGAAGATCGACCCGGGCCGCTGAAACCCGACCGAGTGTACCGGCGTCGAGCTTCGTCGCCGGATCGTCATACCAGTCGGCGCGATAACGTGCCGTCAATTCGCGGTGTATCGCGTTGCGGAGGGCAACTTCCAACCCTTGCAGCGGGCCATAAAAGGCGGCGCTGACGGCCGTATTCCATGTATGAAGGCGAACGGCTTTCTCCCGATCTCCGTTAGCCTTGGCGAGGTAGGTCGCCATTCGTTCGGCTGACAACGACGTTTCCAGGGCGTCGATCAGAATGTCGGTATAGGAGAAGGCGCTCTTGACTGGTGGTTCATCCACACTCATATTGACCTCGTAAGCCCTGGGTCCGCCTCTGCCGTTGGCATGCGCCTGGGGCTCAGCTTTTTTGGGGGGGCGATTTGCGTCGTGGTTCCGCTTATCCCGGCACCCCTTTGGGTTGATCGGTTTTGACCGATCGGTAGCCACGCTTGGCCACGGCATTGCGAGCAGCCCGGTTGGCCTCTTTCACTTCCCTGAATTCAGGTTCCAACGCCTGTAGGCGCTTGACCAAACCGGACAGGTCGTAAGTGTTGCTGAGTTTGCCACCGTTGACCGAGCGGCGTTCGATGCGACACACAAGGCCCTCTTTTTCGAGATTGGCGATATATCGTTGGACCTGCCGCTCGCTCAGGCTGAGCCTTTGGGCCAGCGTCTCCTTGCTGGGGTAGGGTTTGCGCTCTTTGTCCCACCAGAAATCACAGAGCTGCAACAGGACGGCAAGCTCGGTAGGATTGAGGTTTAGCCTCCGCTGTGCCCGCAATAGCAGGGAAGGGATCAGGCAAAAGCCGAGTTCAATGACGGCCTGACCCCATTTCTCGGCTGACGCCTTTTGGGTCGGTTTGGGGCTGGACGTCTGCTCGATCGCATCGTCCAATTGTTGTATCGTTGCGTCCATGATGTGGTTTCCGTATTGCCTCACGCCCAAGAGATGCAGTTTCTTTCCACGCTTTGCAAGGCCAGGTAAGTAGACATTTGTGACTGGTGGTAGAAGACATAAATGTCCGTAGACCTCCAGTCAAGAGTGACCGCTAAATAACATGCATCGGCTAACCGGATGAAGCGTCACAGCAGACACAACGAGCATAGACCCCCGACCAGTCAGGCATGACCAGTGATGCGGTGAGTTGCAACTCGTCGCCGGTTGCCTCCATCGCAAATTCCATATCTCTGTGCAAAGCGAGACGTGGACAGTCGATAAGGCAGGCGGCGATCCGGTTGGGCGGTTTCAGTCATCCCAGCGCTGCGGCGAGCCGGCCGGAAATGCGGGTGGCGGCCGCCTTGACAGGATCATCGGCCAAATGGGCATAGCGGGCCGTGGTCTGAACCTGGGTGTGACCGAGCAGCTTGCCGATCATCGGGAGACCTTCCCCGACCAACAGGCCACCGGAGGCGAAGGTATGGCGCAAGTCGTGGATGCGGACCCCGTCGAGCCCAGCCGCCTTGCGGATACGCCGCCACGGCTTTTGCAGGTCGGTGAGATAATTGCCCTCGACGTTGCCGACGATGACATAAGGATTGTCTTTGACGTGTGGCAGCTTTTCCAACACCGTCCGCGCCGCCTCGCCGAGATGGACGGTCTTGGCGCCGGTCTTGCTGTCCGGGAGATTGATTTCACTCTCGTCGAGATCGACATAATTCCACTTGAGGGTCTGGATTTCCGAGAGGCGGCATCCGGTAAGCAGCAGGAGCCGGAAGGCGGCCACCGCATATTTGCTCTCCGTTCCGTTGGCTTCACCCTGCCTCAGAACCTCGCCCAGCCGCTGCATCTCTTTTGCTGACAGGAAGCGTTCCCGTTTGTGCTCAGGGTAACGCGCGATATCCTCGCAAGGATTGGTGTGTTTGTCGCGGATTCCCCAGGTTTCAGCGAGGTTCATCATTTTGGAGAGAACGCCGAGCGTGCGGTTCGCCTGATAGGGAATATGGGCGTAAGTGCCGTGCAGATCCGCGACGTCGGCCGTGGTCACGGTGCGGGCACGCTGGTTGCCGAAGAACGGATTGATGAAGAGTTCGACTGAGCGCTTGTACTCGGCCTGGGTGGTCGGTTTGCAACGGACGGCGACATGCTCCTTGAGGAAGCGGGCGCCAAGGTCTTTGACGGTGGCGGACTGGCGCTCCTGATCGCGGACCGCCGCCGGGTCGCCGTCGCCGCTGCGGACATTGCCGAGCAGACGCAGGGCGTTCTTGCGGGCGATCTCGGCCGTGACGGGACCGAACTGTCCGAGCATGACCCGGCGGGTTCGGCCATGCCGGCGATATTGAATGAGGAAGAAGCGCTTGCCGCTCGGCATGACACGGACACCGAAGCCGGGGAGATCGGAATCGAAAACGATATAGTCCTTTTCCTTCACGGCGAGCTGTTCGACGGACCGTTTGGTGAGCTTCTCCTTGGACACTGCTGGCGACCTTTCCATTGATCGAAGGGGTGTCCGCTGCGGTTTCGTGGAAGCACCGTGGAAGCGGCGCGACGAAAGTCACGGCGGACGACATCGTGGGAAAGGGTGAGTCTTCTCGACAAAAAATACAAGTGGTAACAATGTATTATCGATGTATCGGCGGATGTCGGCGAGGCTGGCGTGCAATCGGAAAAATAGCCAAAAGCTATCTCATAACCTGAAGGCCGCAGGTTCAAATCCTGCCCCCGCAACCAAATCTCAACAAAAAGCCCGCTCGTCCATAAAGACAGCGGGCTTTTTTGGCGATGCGAATAAGAACAAAACAGAAACAATGTAACCTTTGTCTTGAGATCAGTCGTAAGCCTTCGCCGAAGGCCGCCTTCCGCCCATCGGCGTAACCTGTCGGTAATAGCACCGATGCAAACGATGGTGTTTGCACCAGTGCAAAAGATAGTGTGATGGCTCAGGTCCAAGTTATATCCGGCGTCGAGCGCCGGCGGCGATGGAGTAAAGATCAGAAGCGGTCGT
>JAATGN010000272.1 GCA_015654615.1 Rhodospirillales bacterium | reverse complement strand
TCTGAACGGTACCGGCAAAGCCGACAGCACCGATGTCTACGACTTCGGCGCCGCCTATGCCGCGGGTCCGGGCGTCGTCTTCCGGGCCGGTGTCGGTTATGTCGACTACAGAGGCTCCGTCCTCAATTCCACCCAGGCCTACAACAACAACAACAGCGGCGTCATCGTCCTCACCGGCGCCAAGCTCGACTTCTGATCGTCGGTCGGCTATCCAACGTCCTGAAAGGGCGGCCTTCGGGCCGCCCTTTCTTTTTTGAGGCCACGCCAGGGCCATTCCCAGTCTTCGATGCCGGGTTATCAGTCCATCAATTTTGCACAAAATATGAGCGAACTGATTTCCACATGGCCAAAACGTGACATTGCCACAACACCATGTCGGTAACGTCACAATACAAGCCCAATCCTTTTCGCATCGCACCCATGCTGCGGTAAAAAAAGGATGGACAGGGAAACCCGCCGCCTCTTCGGCTGGCATTGAAACGGGAACGAGGGGATATCAATGAAGACAGTTTTACTTGCTGGCGCCGCCGCCATCTCGCTCTTGGGCGCATCATTTTCGGCCTTGGCTCAAGAAACGCCCGCCGCCGCTCCCGACGCGGCGCCGACGGCCTTGTCGCAACCGGCCCTGACCGGTCCGATCGCCGGAAACCCCAACCCGGTCAGCTTCGACGTCGGTCCGGCCGGGACGATCTATGTGTCGGGCGTTCTGAGCGGCTTCGCCCAGACCCAGACCAATCCCGTGGTCGGAGACCATCACAACAATCTCGACGTCAGCAACGGGCAGGTCATTATTCAAAAGACCGACGGCCTGTTCCAGTTCTACGCCCAGGGAGGGACCTACGCCTTGCCGTCGCTCGGCTCGGCCTATGTGAAGTCCAGCAAGACGGTGGACAATCTCTTTGGCGGCGTGCCGGTCGCTTACGCCAAGATCGCGCCGAACGACTCCTTCTCGATCCAGGCCGGTAAGCTCACCACCTTGATCGGCGCCGAATACACCTTCTCGTTCGAGAATATGAACATCAACCGCGGCCTTCTGTGGAACCAGGAAAATGCCGTGACACGGGGCGTTCAGGGCAATTATACGGCTGGCCCGCTGGCCTTGTCGCTGCAATGGACCGACGGTTTCTATTCCGATCGCTTCAATTGGATGACCGGTTCGGCGACCTACACGATCGATCCGGCCAATGCGATCGCCTTCGTCGGCGGCGGCAATTTCGACAAGAGCGCGACCTCCACCCCGGCGACCCCGGTAACCCAGAACAACTCCCAGATCTATAACCTGATGTACACTTACAATTCCGATCCCTGGGAGATCATGCCCTATCTGCAATATACCAATGTTCCAAAGGACGCTTCGATCGGCATTACCCACGAAGCTTCGACGATGGCCGGGGCGCTGTTCGTCAAATATTCCTTCGGTTCCGATACGCCGATGGCCGGCGTGAGCCTTCCGGTTCGCTTCGAATATATCTCGTCTTCGGGAAGCGCCACCGACGGGACGCCGAACCTGCTCTATGGCGCGGGCAGCGACGCCTGGTCGATCACCGTCACGCCCACCTACCAGTACAAAATATTCTTTGCCCGTGCCGAGGCGGCTTACGTCGGGACCGTCGATACGACCAGCGGGTCGGTCTTCGGGAAGGACGGCACCAAGAAGTCTCAGCTCCGTTTCGCGCTTGAAACCGGCATTTTGTTCTAGCGGCAATCCAGGGGGCCACCCCCTCGTTGCCGGATTGCTTCGCCTGCGCTCGTTATGACGCGGTTGTTGTTGGTCATCGTCGGCGGCCGGGGAAGGCCGCCGACCGTGGCGACGCCGCTTGCTCCGCTGCCGATCAGGCCGGAAATCGTCCGGGCCGTGACCCCTCCCAAGGCATAGACATGGACATCGCGTCCCGTCCGGCGGACCAGCCGGCGGAAGGCGAGCAGGCCGAGGCTTGGTTTGCCCGGGTGGCTGAGGGTGGGAAAGACCGGCGCCAGCAGCGCCGCATCGACGCCCAGGCGATCGGCCCGTCGCAGGGCCCTCCGGTCGTGGGCGGCGGCGGTCAGCAACAAATCCGGCCGCTTTCGATGCCGCAGACGAAGTTTGGCCGATGCCCCGGGCACCAGCCCTTCCGGCAAATGCAGACCGGCACCCAGGGCGATCGCCAGATCGATGTCGCCGGCCACCGAAAAGCGAAGACGGCGGGCCCGGCACAGCGCGGCCAGGCGGGCCGCCAGCCAAGGGCGTTCCGGCCAGGCGTAATGGCGTAAAATCACCAGGCTGCCGGGCGGCAAGGCGGCGACGACGGGCAGGGGATCGATCATCCGTCCTTCGTCGGTCAACAGGGCCAGCGGCGGCGGGCGAAGTTTGGTGGGCCATGGCGACCGGCCTCGCAAATTGAGGTGGCGCGCCAAGTCTGTTAGGGTCCGCATGCTTTCACCCTAACATGGACGACTTTTCTTGACCGATGATTTCCACGCCGATGTGCTCGATCAATTCCACGCCGTGCGGGACGGCCTGGCGGCGGCCGAGGCGGCGGCCGGCCGGCCGGCCGGCGCGGTGTCCCTGGTGGCCGTTTCGAAAACCCATCCGGCGCCGCGCATTCGACCCCTGCTGGAGGCCGGACATCGCCTGTTCGGCGAGAACCGGGTCCAGGAGGCTCTGGCCAAATGGCCGGCCTTGCGGTCCGCCTTTCCCGACCTCGAACTGCATCTGATCGGTCCGTTGCAGAGCAACAAGGTCAAGGAGGCGATGGCCCTGTTCGACGTCATCGAAACCCTCGAT
Source organism: Rhodospirillales bacterium (assembly GCA_015654615.1). Classification (GTDB taxonomy): domain Bacteria; phylum Pseudomonadota; class Alphaproteobacteria; order Rhodospirillales; family Magnetospirillaceae; genus Telmatospirillum. The sequence continues at coordinate 10,831 of JAATGN010000272.1, read as the reverse complement.
CGCCCGAAACTCGCCCAGGCATTGACGGCGGAAGGCGAGCGGTGCGGCCGCCGGCCGCGCTGCTTCATCCAGGTCAACACCGGGGCCGAGCCGCAGAAAGCCGGCGTTCTGCCCGACGCGGCCGATGCGTTCATCGAGGATTGCCGTCGCCGGTGGCGCCTTTCGATCGAGGGCCTGATGTGCATTCCACCGCATGACGAGGACCCGACGCCGCATTTCGCGCGGCTGGCCGAGATGGCCGGCCGTCACGGCTTGCCGATGTTGAGCATGGGAATGAGCGACGACTATCCGCAAGCCGTGGCGGCCGGCGCGACCCATGTGCGGGTCGGCACCGCCATTTTCGGACACCGCGGGATTTAAGATCTGCCGCCGAGCGGATAGAAATATTCCAGCAGAAGCGATTCGTCGCCGGGATTACGCTGCGTCAATCCGGCGTTCGAAATGTGATAGGCCCCGATGCCGAGACGCGACGTGTCTTGGAAACGCCAGGCGATATCGATGCCCGAGCGGAATTCGACATGGGAGCCGAGCCGGAAGCCATGGCCGCCGTAGCCGCCGACCGCGACATTGGGCGTGAAGACGAAATGTCCGAGATAAATGTCGGTCAAAAAGCCGGCATAGCCGAAATAGTCGCCATCCGAGGCGGCCAGCACGCCGACCTGCGGTTTGAAGATCCACCATGAAACGTCGGGCCGGTAGCCGAGATCGAATTCGGCCGCATGGGCCTGATCGCGAAAAACTTCCCAGGCTCCGGCGCCGATGGTGACATAGGCCGGATCGGCCGCCAGAGCGGGCCCAATCCACCCGCCCAGGACAATGCCGATCGCCACGGCAAAGCTTTTCGCAGACACTCCCATCGAGTCCCCCCCAGAAACGCCACTCGGGAATGATGATACGGAATGCTCCGCCGCTTTCCCAGCGCTTTCACCATCCCGCGGGGAAAACCCCCATTCGGTCCATGGGAGCCCGGCTGTCCGCTCAATTCATCTGAAGAACGCTGTTGGCCGTCTGGCTTGCGGAGCTTCCTTGCGCCGCGGCCGCGGCCGGGGGCGTGCTTCCCAAACCGGCCGCCCGATTGTATTTGTCCATGGCCTGGTTGAAGGCCCCGGCGAACCAGGCCGTCCCCGTCTGATCGCTGTTGCCCCGCGTATTGCCGATCGCCCGCGCGTTGCCCGGAACGGCGGCCGGTCCGGTGGTCGGCATCGGCAGTACCGGCGGCGGGATGTTGTTGTTGCGCTGCGTCGGAATGGGAAAACTGCGGGTGGGCGGGGATCCGAGCGCGGCGGTCTGATTGGGGACGGCTCCCGGCTTTTCCGCCGGTCCGGCCGCTGGGGTCAGGGGTACGGGCGCGCTCGTCGCGGCCGGGGTGGGCGTCGGCACCGGCATCGGCGCCGGCGCCGGGAGATCGCCGGCCGCCGGCTGTCCGGCACCGAACACCATGAAATCGCCCGATCGGGTCGCGGTCCCGTTGCCGGCGGCGCTCTGGTCGGTCGCGCCGGCCCCGGCCGTGCCCGTCTTGGCGGAGGGCGATGCGTTGCCGAAAACCAGGAAGTCGCCGGAGCGGGCCGGACCACCGGTTGCCTTGCCGGCAAGCGTATCGCCGGCATCGGCCGTCACCATCTTGCCGCCGTCGTTGGCCGGTGCCGCCGTGGCGGCGGCGGCCGGCGCACCGCCGAAAATCAGGAAATTGCCGAGGGCGACCGGACCGCCCCCCGGCGTCGGTTTGCCCACGGTCGGCGCCACGCCCGAATCGCCGAGGCCGGAGATTTTGATCGGTTCGGTCTGAATGACCGAGCTCGCATCGTTACGCGCCGTCGTTGCCGCCGAGGCGGTCCGATCGCCGGGGCGATCGCCCTTGGCGACGGCCGTGTCACTGGAATCTCCGGAAAACAGGGCGACCACATGCCCTTCGATCGTATCTCCGGTGCTGTCCTCGATGACCAGATTGGCGACGGCGGCCCCCAGACCGATCAGACCACCCCACAAGGCTCCGCCGACCACGTCGGCGACGGCGCCTTCCTTGTCGCCGCTGAGCTGGCGGTAAATCGTGTTGATGATCGGAATATGCTGCAGGGGATTGAGAACGTCGAGCATATCGGAAAAACTCGGGCCGTCCGCATCGTCGAACGCCTTGATATCGGGATTGCCGCTGCTCGGCGCCGGGCTGGCCAGGATGACCGCTTCCGGCTCGCTATAGCTCGGTATGGGGGCTGGCCCGAAAGAGGACTCAACGGTCATGGCGCTCATGCTTCCAAGAAGGGCATTCGGAAGGCATGATCAGCAATAGTCGTGCCAAGCTGCGGCGCATTGAAAATACTGGAATTTCGTCGTCAAACCGGCGTGCGGACGATGTCTGTGGCGTGTCTTGCCGGGCAGCTTCTGCCGAGGCCGCGGCCAGCCGGCCTCATGGCGATCAGAACAAATGGCCGCTGCGGGTCGCCTTGGTGCGGAGATAGGCGGCATTGTGGCCGTTCGACGGAAAGACGTGCGGAACCCGCTCGGTGACCTCGACGCCATGGCGGGCCAGGCCCTCGACCTTGCCCGGATTGTTGGTCAGCAGGCGGACCTGCCCGATCCCCAACAGCCGCAGCATTTCCGCCGCGGGCAGATAGATCCGCTCGTCATCGTCGAACCCCAGCTGCTGATTGGCGTCCAGCGTGTCGAAGCCGGCATCCTGCAGCTCATAGGCCCTGAGCTTGTTGACCAGACCGATGCCGCGGCCTTCCTGGGCAAGATAGAGCAGGACGCCGCCGCCGGTTTTGGCCAGAAGGGCGATGGCGCCGCGCAATTGGTCGCCGCAGTCGCAGCGGAGGCTGCCCAGCAGGTCGCCGGTGAAGCATTCCGAATGCAGACGGGTCAGCACCGGCCGGTCCCGGTCGGGATGACCGATGACGATGGCCAGATGTTCGATGCCGCCATCGGACGGCCGGAACGCCACCACACGGGCGTCTTCGGCGTCGGCCAGGGGAACGCGGGCTTCGGCCACCCGTTTCAGGCTGCGCGCGGCGATCGGCCGATAGGCCAGCACGTCGGACGCGGCGACGCGAAACAGGCCGTCATGGCTCTCGGAGGTCGGCGCCACCACCGCGGCGGGCAGCATGCGCGACAATTTGGCCAAAGCGACGGCTCCCTGCGCCCAGCCGGGCGTCGGCTCGGGGCACACCGTCAATCGCGGGTCCGCCCGGACGTCTTCCAGCGGATTGGCCAGCCGGGCCACTTGGACGGCGGTGAGGAGTTCGGGACCGGAAATCAGCGCGACGGTCCGCACATCCTCGGTCAGGCCGAGAACGGCGGCACGCCGTCCGGTCAGCGCCACGCGCGGCGCCGCGCCGGTCAAGCGGGCCAACCGGCTCAAAGTCTCTCCGGAGGCGGCTTCCGCCGCCAATACCAGGGCGGCGCTTCCGTCTTCGGCATCGATCCGGACCAGGCCGCCGCGGCGCAGTTCGGCGACGGCACGATCGACCGACACCAAAGCATTGGGCGGCAGGGGCAGGGGCACGGGTTTGACGATCAAGGATCGGCTCATGGAACACAGGCTGTAGACCGAAGGCGCCGCACCATAGCCGCTTTTCCTCCGATGCAAAAGGGGGGCGGACGCTTTCCCGCCGGGACGGTAACCCGCTTTTCTCTATCACCGTTCCGTTTCCTTGACCAATCCGCTTTCGACCATTGATCAGGATGTGAGAAAAACGACGGATAGGATAGCATGACGCTCCTCGCATCAAACGTTCGATATCCATGACCAAACACATCTTGCTGGTTCACGCCGATGGGTTGCTGGCCCGGTCTCTGGCCGATCAGTTGACCGGGCAGGGTTTTTGCGTCGCGACGGTGGGTTCGGCCGGACAAGCGGAACAATGGTTGACCGGGCAGACGACGGATCTGCTGCTGCTGGACGCGCAATCCGCGGAGAGCGCGCTGCCGGGTGTCTGTCAGGCGCTGCGGGCGTGCGCGGCGGCTTGCCCGATCGTCGTGCTGGGCATCGGCCGGGAGGAGGAGGCGGTGCTTCTGGCCGCCGGGGCCAACGCCTGTCTGGCCAAACCTTACCGTTTTGCCGGTCTGCTGCAGCGATTGCAGGAACAATTGCGCGATCCGGTCGGCGGCGGCGAAGTGCCGATCGGCCGTTTCCGCCTGCATCCGGTGGCCCGTCAGCTGATCGACGGAACCGGGCGGCGGATCCATCTGACCGAAAAGGAGACCGCCATCCTGGCCTATCTGTACCGGGCCGGCGCCCGCGTCGTGCCGCGCGACGAACTGCTGGGCGAGGTCTGGGGCTATTCGAGCACGGTTTCCACCCATACGGTGGAAACGCATATCTATCGCCTGCGCCGCAAATTGGTCGACGATTCCGGCGCCGAGCCGCTGCTGTCGACCGTCGAAGGCGGCTATCGGCTGGCATAGAAGAGGAACCGCCAAGACGACCCGCCGCCTTGGCGTCCTGGTGGTTCGAACATGTTCAAAAAAGGCCTATGCCAGATCGATCAGCACCGGCACATGATCGGACGGCTGCTGCCAGCCGCGGCTGTCGGCGAACACCGCGGCGCCGGTCAGACGCGGCGCCAGATCCGGCGTTACCCAGATATGATCGAGCCGTCGGCCGCGGTCGCTGGCGACCCAGTCGGCCGCCCGGTAACTCCACCAGGTGGAAAGCCGTTCCGAGGGCGGAATGAAGGCCCGGATGGCATCGACCCAGCCCAGAGATTCCTGCAAAGCCGCCATTTTTTCGATTTCCACCGGCGTGTGGCTGACGACGCGCAGCATCGGTCGATGCGACCAGACGTCGCTCGCCAAGGGTGCGATGTTCAGATCGCCGAGCAGGACCATCGGCCGGTCCGGCGCGCCGCGATTGCCGAACCACTGGGTCAAGGCGTCGAGAAAATCCAGTTTATGGGCGAATTTATCGTTGGTCTCGGGATCGGGAATGTCGCCGCCGGCCGGCACATAGAGGCAATGCAGCTCGACGCCCTTGATGCGGGCGATCAGATGCCGGCAGTCTTCCCGTCCGCACCAGTTGCGGTTGTCGACCTCCTCGAACGGCAGCCGGGACGCAATGGCGACGCCGTTGTAGCTTTTCTGGCCGAGGACGGCCAGCTGGTCGTACCCCAAGGCCGCCAGGGCGTCCCGCGGAAACAGCGGATCGGCGACCTTGGTTTCCTGCAGGCAAATGACGTCGGGCCGCAACGCCAGGTCGATCCGGGCGAGCTGGTCGAGGCGCAGCCGCACCGAATTGATGTTCCAGGTGACGATACGCACCGCTCAGACCAGGGTGAAGACGTGGGTGGCAACACCGTCGACGTGGATTTCGATCCGATCGCCCTTGACCACCGGGCCGACGCCGGCCGGCGTGCCGCTGAAGATCAGATCGCCCGGGGCCAGCCGGACATAGGTCGACAAGGAGGCGATCACTTCGGGAATCGACCAGATCATCTGGGCGATATCGCCTTGCTGCTTCGTCTCGCCATTGACCGAAAGGGTGAGGGCGCCGGTGGCCGGATGGCCGATTTCCTTGGCCGGATGCAGGACGCCGACCGGGCCGGAAAAATCGAAGGCCTTGCCCATGTCCCACGGCTGGCCGCCCTTCTTCGCGGCCGCCTGGAGATCGCGCCGCGTCAGATCGCAGCCGACGCTGTAGCCGAACACATGCTGCAAAGCCTCGCCCGTCGAAATCTCGGCGCCCTCCTTGCCGATGGCGACCACCAGCTCTCCTTCGTAATGCAGGTTCCGGGTTGCGCTGGGGAAGGGGATGTTCGGCCGGGTGCTGATGGCATCGGCCGGCTTGGTGAAGAAGACCGGCGGCTCGCGATCGGGATCATTGCCCATTTCACGGACATGATCGGCATAGTTCCGTCCGACGCAGAAGACCCGGCGCACCGGGAACAAACCGCCGCCCGAGACCGGCAAGACGGTGGGAGCGGGCGGGGGGAAAACGAAAAAGGTCATATTATTCCGCCTTTACAAGCAGCTGGCAGGACCGAGAGGCGGGCAGTATAACCAAAAAAGCCGCGCGGTGAAAATCTGGCGTCTCCCATTGCCCTGGCACAAAAGAAGGCGCCCGGTCAGGGGGGTAACCGGGCGCCCGATGCTCCTTTGTGGGAGCGTGGGAACAGCAGGGGAGACCGTTCCCACCGATCGCGGTCATTGCGACCGCAACCATCTGTGGAAGAAATGGTCGCGGCAGGGGCCGGCCTCAATTCGCTGAATAACATATCAGCCATGAGGTTGACGCATGGCTGACCCGCGCAATCGCATTTCTCCAGGCTACTGGCCGTTTGTCGACAGATCCGGGCCGTGACCCAATTTCGGATCCTTGAAATAAAAGAGATCCTTGTCCAGGACGAGGCCGGTCTGGGCGTCGAACAGCGAGACGGTGGTGACCTGACCCTGCGGATCGGTCACCTGCCATTGGCGCAGTTGGAAGGGCTGCTCGGTGAACACCAGGCTGATGCGTCCCTGGGCGGGATCGGCGGCCTTGGTCACCGTCACCGTCAGAATGCCCGGCTGGTGGCCGACCTTGGTGACCTTGAGATCATTGCCGTCCAGCTTGACCTGCGGACGGACCAGAATGCCGGCCGGAGTCGAGTCGAGACCGACATAGCTGACCTGTTTCAGCTGCTTGTCGTAGTAGATCAGAAAATTCCCGTCGGCGATCACCTGGATCGGGCTGGGCGGATCATAGTCCAGGCGCAAGCGTCCGGGGCGCCACAGATAGACGGTTCCCTCGGCGGTGCCGCCATCGGGCGAAACCTGCATGAAATGGGCCTTGAAGGTGGTTATGCCGTTCAAATAACCTTCCGCCCGGTCGACGTCGGCCCGGTCGGCGGTGGCCGGAACGGCCGCCGCGACCGGTGATCCAGCCATTGCCAGGGCGACGAGCGTCGCCGCGACGGCGAGGCGGCATCCGACCCACCCTTTGGGTTTTCCCAGGATCTCGAGGCTGGGGTGGTTCTGAGGGGAGAACATGGAAACTCCTAAGAAACAAACGTGATGGGGTCGCCGATTCAATCGCCGTGGCTGCGCACCAGGACCTCGCGTTTGCCGACATGGTTGGCCCGGCTGACCACGCCTTCGGCCTCCATCTTCTCGATGATGCGGGCGGCGCGATTGTAGCCGATTTGCAGATGGCGCTGGATGAAACTGGTCGAGGCCTTGCCTTCGCGGGCCACCAGGGCCACGGCCTGGTCGTAAAGTCCGTCGCCCGAGTCGCCCCGGCCGCCGCCGAGATCCTCGCCGGCGGCATCCTCCTCTTCGGTCACGTTTTCGACATACTGGGGCTCGCCCTGCTGACGCAAGTGTTCGACCACCGATTCGACCTCCTGGTCGCTGACGAAGGGCCCGTGCACGCGGGTGATGCGGCCGCCGGCCGCCATGTAAAGCATGTCGCCCTGCCCGAGCAGCTGTTCGGCCCCCTGTTCTCCCAAGATGGTGCGGCTGTCGATGCGCGACGAGACCTGGAAGCTGATGCGGCTGGGAAAATTGGCCTTGATGGTGCCGGTGATGACGTCGACCGAGGGCCGCTGGGTGGCCATGATCACATGGATGCCGGCGGCGCGGGCCATTTGCGCCAGCCGCTGCACCGCCGCTTCGATGTCCTTGCCGGCCACCAGCATCAGATCGGCCATCTCGTCGACCACCACGACGATGAAGGGCAGCGGCTGCAAATCCAGATCCTGGTCCTCGTAAACCGGCTTGCCGGTATCCGCGTCGAAGCCGGTCTGCACGGTGCGCGACAGCTTTTCGCCCTTGGTCCGCGCCTCGGCCAGACGCTGGTTGTAGCCGGTAATGTTGCGCACGCCCAGCTGGCTCATCGCCCGGTAGCGGTCCTCCATCTCGCGGACCGCCCATTTGAGCGCCACCACCGCCTTGCCGGGTTCGGTCACCACCGGGGCCAGCAGATGGGGAATGCCGTCATAGACCGACAGTTCGAGCATTTTCGGATCGATCATGATCAGGCGGCATTCTTCCGGCCGCAGCCGATAGAGCAGCGACAGGATCATCGTGTTGATGGCAACCGACTTGCCCGACCCGGTGGTGCCGGCGATCAGCAGATGCGGCATGCGGGCCAGATCCATCATGATCGGCTGGCCGCTGATGTCCTTGCCCAGCACCAGGGTCAGCTTCGCCGGGGCGCGCTCGAAGGCTTCCGAGGCCAGCAATTCGCGCAGGAAAACGGTTTCGCGCCGGCTGTTGGGCAGCTCGATGCCGATGACCGAGCGGCCGGGGACGGTGGCGATACGGACGCTGAGGGCGCTCATCGAGCGGGCGATGTCGTCGGCCAGGCTGATCACCCGCGAGGTCTTGGTGCCCGGGGCCGGCTCCAGTTCGTAAAGGGTGACCACCGGGCCGGGGCGGACCTTGATGATCTGGCCCTTGACGCCGAAATCATCGAGGACCGAGACCAGCAGGCGGGCGTTCTGCGTCAGGGAGTCCTCATTGACGCCGGCGCCGCGATTCTCCGGAGCCTGGGCGAGCAGTCCGTGCGGCGGCAGTTCATAGACGTCGTTCGGCAGGTCCAGGCGGCCCTGGCGGCCATCCTGCTCGCGGCGTCCCGGCTGCGTCCGCGGCGTCCGCGGGGCCACCAGCGGTTCCGGCGGCCGGACCACCGGGGCGCGCTCGACCATGTTCGGCGTCGAGACGCCTTCGAAGCCCGCCCGGACATCCGGATCCTCCTCGTCCTGGCCTTCGAAGATCGGTTCGCGATAGGCGCCCTGCGGCACGAAGCCTTCGACCGCAGCCATCATCGGACGCAAGGGGGGCAGGCCGCGCAGGATCATGCTCCACCGGCGAAGCGCGCGGGCGGCCGTCCGCAGCATCCGGCCGAGATTGCGCCATTCCTCCCAGGACAGTCCGAAGCCGTAAATGCTGCAAATCAAGCCGAGCAAAGCGCTGAAGGCGGCCAGCGGCCAGCGGAAAAACGGGCTGCCGAGCAGCCGCGACGCCTCGTTCAGGCCTTCGAACAGCAATTTTCCGGCCGAGCCGCCCAGGGCTTCGCCGGAGCCGCCGATCACCCCCGGAAGATGCCACCCGGCGGGCAGCGGAATCGCCGCCAGACCGATGGCCACCAGCAACAGGCCGCAAATCAGCAGCAAGGCGCGCAGCCAGGTTTTCTCCAGCGGCTGCCCGCTGACCAGCAGGCGACCGCCCCAGGCGATCAGGGCCAGGGCCGGCAGCCAGGCCGTCAGGCCGAACAGCTGCAGCAGCAGATCCGAGAGAATCGCCCCCGGGGCGCCCAGCATGTTGCTGACCGGGCCGACCGGCGCGGCGGCGGTGTCCAGGCTGGGGTCGAGCCGGCTGTAAGTGGCCAGGGCCGCCATCAGCGCCAGGGCGATCGCCACCACGGCCAGACCGCCCGCCTGCAGCGACCAGCGTTTCAGCATATCCGTGGCGCCGGCGGGCAGGAATCGTCCTGCGGCTTTGCGGCGCCCGACCGGTTTCGCCATCAGGCCGCCACCAGCACGTCGGCGATGCGGGACAGCGCCTGTCGGGTGGTCTCCAGATCATGCACCAGGGCGACGCGGATGTAGGACGCGCCCGGATTGTCGCCGTGCGCATCGGCGCGGGCCAGGTAGGCGCCGGGCAAAACGCGAACCCCGGCGTCCGCCCACAGGCGCGCCGCGGCCTGCTCGCCGTCGCCGACGTCGAGCCAAAGGAAAAATCCGCCGGCCGGCCGATAGAAGCCCAGGCGACGACCGAAAATGGTTTCGGCGGCGTCCAGCTTGGCCCGATAGAGGGCCCGATTCGCCTCGACATGGGCCTCGTCTTGCCAGAGAGCGGTCGAAGCGGCGAGAATGGGCAGCGGCACCGCGGCGCCGCCATAGGCGCGCATCCGGCCGAAGGCCTTGATCAGGCCGGCCGGGCCGGCGACGAATCCCGACCGCAAACCGGGCGCGCTGGATCGTTTGGACAGGGAGTGGAAGATCACCACGCCGTCCAGGCCGCCGCCCAGCCGGGCGCAAGCCGTCAGGACTCCCGCCGGCTCGGCGCCGTCGTAGATTTCCGAATAGCATTCGTCGACGGCCAGGGTGAATCCGTAACGGCGGGCCAGGCCGACGGTGGCTTCGAGAAAAGCCAGGTCGGCGACGGTGCCCTGCGGATTGGCCGGATTGCAGAAATAGGCCAGCGTCGTGCGTTCGAGGATCGCCGGATCCAGGCTGGTGAAATCGGGCAGGAAGCCGTTCTGGCGCCCGGCGGGGACGAACACCGGTTCGGCCCCGGCCAGCAGCGCCGCGCCGGCATAGACCTGGTAAAAAGGATTGGGCAGCAGGACCACGGGCGGCTTGCCGCCCGTGGTGGAGTCGCACAGCAGATGGGCGATCTGGAACAGGCCCTCGCGGGTGCCGGCCAGCGGCAGGATCTGGGTATCGGCGTCGACGATGCCGGCCGGCACATGGAAGCGGCGCGTCAGCCAATCGGCCACGGCGGCCCGGAAAGCCGGTGTTCCGGCCATCGGCGGATATTTTCCCCAGCCCGCCGCCTGTTCGGCCAGAATGCCGGCAACCATGGCCGGCGGCTGATGCTGCGGTTCGCCGATCGACATGACGATCGGCGGGGCGCCGGGCGGTCCCTGCAGCAAAGCCGCCAGGCGTTGAAACGGATAGTCGGTCAGCAGATCGAGCCGTGGATTGGTCATGATGGGTGGAATTTACAGAAAACTGGGGCTTTGCCCCAGTTTTCTTTTTTAGATGCCCTCAGTCGCCGGGCGGGGCCTCCGGCCCCTTGGCTTTCGCGCAAACGATTGCGCGGGCGCTCAACGCGCCAGTCACCGGCTGGCGCCGGTTCCGGTCGGGTCATTTCGGATGATGGTTGACGTGGGGAACGGAGCGGGCATCGCCCG
>JAATGN010000280.1 GCA_015654615.1 Rhodospirillales bacterium | reverse complement strand
GGGCCATCCGGAAGCCTTCGAACTGGCGACCCGCCTGGCCGCCCTGATGCCCGGACCGCTCAACCATGTCTTCTTCACCAATTCCGGCTCGGAATCGGTCGATACCGCCTTGAAGATCGCGCTGGCCTATCATCGCCTGAAGGGCGACGCGGCGCGCACCCGGCTGATCGGCCGCGAACGCGGTTATCACGGCGTCGGCTTCGGCGGATTGTCGGTCGGCGGCATCGGCAACAACCGCAAGCATTTCGGCCCGCTGCTGCCCGGCGTCGATCATCTGCCGCACACCCACAATCTGGAACACAACGCCTTCACCAGGGGCGAACCGACCTGGGGCGCCCATCTGGCCGACGATCTGGAACGCATCGTCGCCCTGCACGACGCCTCGACCATCGCGGCGGTGATCGTCGAGCCGATGGCCGGTTCGACCGGCGTGCTGATTCCGCCGCAAGGCTATCTGCAGCGCCTGCGGGCCATCTGCGACAAATACGGCATCCTGCTGATTTTCGACGAGGTCATCTGCGGTTTCGGCCGCCTGGGCGCCCCCTTCGCGGTCAATTATTTCGGCGTGCAGCCCGATCTGGTCTGCACCGCCAAAGGCATCACCAACGGCACCATTCCGATGGGCGCCGTGTTCGCCACCGACGCCCTCCACGACGTCTTCATGAACGGACCGGACGGCGCCATCGAATTCCTGCACGGCTACACCTATTCCGGCCATCCGGTGGCGACCGCCGCCGCCCTGGCCACCCTGGACGTCTATGCCGAGGAAGGCCTGCTGACCCGCGGCGCCGCGATGGCGCCCTATTTCGAGGACGCGGTGCACAGCCTGCGCGGCTCGCCCCATGTCGTCGACATCCGCAACATCGGACTGGTCGCCGGCATCGAACTGCAGTCGCGTCCCGGCGCCGTCGGGGCCCGGGCCTTCGAGGTCTTCGTCAAATGCTTCGAAGCCGGCCTGCTGATCCGCACCACCGGCGACATCATCGCCCTGTCGCCGCCGCTGATTATCGAGAAGCACCACATCGACACCCTGATCGGACAGTTGGCCGACATCCTGAAAACCGTCGCCTGAGGAGCCCCCGCCCCATGAAGACATTGCATCATTTCATCGGCGGACGCGCCGTTCCCGGAACCAGCGGACGGTTCTCCGAGGTCACCGACCCGGCCACCGGCGCGGTGACCGCCCAGGTGCCGCTGGCTTCGAAAAGCGAGGTCGAGGCGGCCATCGCCAATGCCCAGGCGGCCTTTCCGGCCTGGGCCGCCGTGCCGCCGGCCAAACGGGCGCAGGTGCTGTTCCGCTTCCGCGATCTGATCGTCAAGGATATGGACACCCTGGCGCATCTGGTCTCGTCCGAACATGGCAAGACCATCCCCGACGCCAAGGGCTCGATCACCCGCGGCCTCGAGGTGGTGGAATTCGCCTGCGGCATTCCGCAGCTGCTGAAAGGCGAGATCAGCGAGCAGGCGGCCGGCGGCGTCGATGTCTATTCGCTGCGCCAGCCGCTGGGCGTCTGCGCCGGCATCACGCCCTTCAACTTCCCGGCCATGGTGCCCCTATGGATGTTCCCGCTGGCCATCGCCTGCGGCAACACCTTCATTCTCAAACCGTCGGAAAAGGATCCTTCGACCAGCCTCAGGCTGGCCGAACTGCTGCGGGAAGCCGGCCTGCCGGACGGCGTCCTGAATGTGGTGATGGGCGACAAGGACGCGGTCGAGACCCTGCTGACCGACCCCAGGGTGCCGGCCGTCAGCTTCGTCGGCTCGACGGCCATCGGCCGGCAGATCTATGCCACCGGGGCCCGGCACGGCAAGCGGGTCCAGGCGCTGTGCGGCGCCAAGAATCATCTGGTGGTGATGCCCGACGCCGACATGGACCAGGTGACCGACGCCCTGATGGGCGCCGCCTACGGCTCGGCCGGCGAACGCTGCATGGCGGTCTCGGTGGCGGTGGCGGTAGGCGAGGCCACCGGCGACGAGGTGGTGCGCCGCCTGGTCCCCAAAATCCGCGACCTGAAGGTCGGTCCCTACACCGATGCCGAGGCGGAAATGGGCCCGGTGATCACCAAGGAAAGCCTGGAGCGGATCAAAGGCTATGTCGCGGCCGGCGTCGAGGCCGGCGCCGAACTGGTGGTCGACGGCCGCGATCTGGTCATGCAGGGCCATGAGAAAGGCTTTTTCCTGGGCGGCTGCCTGTTCGACCATGTGACGCCCGCAATGAGCATCTATACCGACGAGATCTTCGGTCCGGTGCTGGCCGTGGTCCGCGTCGCCGACTACGAAACGGCGCTCGGCCTGGTCAACGACCATCAGTAT
>JAATGN010000440.1 GCA_015654615.1 Rhodospirillales bacterium | reverse complement strand
TTGCTCTAAAACCCCTTTTCGAGCAGCCAGTCGATGATCGTGTCGGCCGAGGGTTGCCACCAGGCGTCGTCGAGCATCAGGCCGTGCGGCGCGCCGTGCAGAATCTGCAGGTCGGCCCGAAAAAAGGTCGCCGTCTCGCGGAAGGCCGAGGTGGGAAAGAAAACATCGGCGTCGCCGCCCAGCACCAGGATCGGCGGCAGCGGGTGGTCGGCCGACAGGTTCGGCTGGTCCGGGCACAGCAGATCGGCGCTGACCCGGTGCGATTCGGCCTGCAGCCGGGGCATCAGGTGGCGAACCGTTTCGGCCGGCGTCTGGTCGGTGAAAAAGGCCCGATGGATGATCTCCGGGGCGACGGCATCGGGGCCCAGGCTTTGCAGCAAGCCCAACTGCCACAGGACGTCCGGCGAGAACATCGACATATGCATGGCCGAGGAGGCCAGGCCGCTGGGCGGCAGGCTGGCCATCAGGATGGCCGCCGTCACCGGATGCGCCACCAGATAATGCTGCGCGATCAGGCCGCCCATCGAATGGCCGACCAGGATCGGCGGACCGTCCATCCCGGCGACGGCGCCGGCGACGTCGTCGACATAGTCGGCGATCGAGGCCCAGGCCAGCAGGCCCTCGCTGCCGCCATGGCCGCGCAGCGAAACCGCGTCGCAGGCGAAACCCCGGTCGGCGAAGTAGGGCATGAATTTTTCCGACCAGACCCAGGCGCCGCAATAAGAGCCGTGGATGAACAGGATCGGCGGATGCACCGGCTCCGGATGGGCTGGCCGGCAGCGGAAAATTTCGAGCTTCATTTTGCCCCTCTCTTTCCGAACGCCCTTTTTCGACCACTATACGCGCGACGCGCGATTTATATAGCCCCCAGTCGCCGCGTGGGGGGCCGACGGTTCGGATTCTCCATGAAGACCGAGGCGGCGCCGACGCCCCTTGTCCCGGTCTCACGGCGTGTTCCTGCCGGCCGTTTGTGGTTTTTTTACTCCACCCCCGGGCTTGTCCCCCTCTCCATAATGTGTATGATGTGCCGCCAATCCCGATCACCCCCGGAGGCGGCATGCAGATCAAAGAAGCCCTCACCTTCGACGACGTGCTTCTGGTGCCTGCCGAATCGAGCGTTCTTCCCGCCCAGGCCGATACCCGCACGCGTCTCACCCGGACCATCGAATTGGGCATTCCGCTGATCTCGGCGGCGATGGACACGGTCACCGAAAGCCGGCTGGCCATCGCCCTGGCGCAAGCCGGCGGCATCGGCATCATCCACAAGAATCTCGACATCGCCGCCCAGGCCGAGGAAGTGCGCCGGGTCAAGCGCTTCGAATCGGGCATGGTGGTCAATCCGGTGACCATCCACCCGGAACAGACGCTGGCCGATGCCATGGCGCTGATGGAGGTGCACAAGTTTTCCGGTTTCCCGGTGGTCGAGGAGGGATCGGGCAAGCTGGTCGGCATCCTGACCAACCGCGACGTCCGTTTCGCCACCAATCCCGATCAGAGAATCGCCGAACTGATGACCAAGGACGATCTGGTCACGGTTCGCGAAGGCGTGCCGCCGCAGGAGGCCAAGCGCCTGCTGCATCAGCATCGCCTGGAAAAGCTGCTGGTGGTCGACGACGCCTTCCGCTGCATCGGACTGATCACCGTCAAGGATATGGAAAAGGCCCAGGCCTATCCGATGGCCTGCAAGGACGAGCGGGCCCGCTTGCGCGTCGGCGCCGCCGTCGGCGTCGGCACCGACGGCATGGCGCGCGCCGAGGCCTTGATCGAGGCCGGGGTCGATGTGCTGGTGGTCGATACGGCGCATGGGCATTCGAAGGGCGTGGTCCAGGCGGTCGCCGAGATCAAGAAGCACAGCAACCACGTCCAGCTGATCGCCGGCAATATCGCGACGCCGGAAGCGGCGCGGGCCCTGATCGCGGCGGGCGCCGATGCTCTCAAGGTCGGCATCGGTCCCGGCACCATCTGTACCACCCGTGTCGTCGCCGGCGTCGGCGTGCCGCAGCTGTCGGCCATTCTCGAAGTGGCCGAGGAAGCCAACAAGACCAGCACCCCGGTGATCGCCGACGGTGGCATCAAATATTCCGGCGATATCGCCAAGGCGATCGCCGCCGGCGCCGCCTGCGTGATGATCGGATCGCTGTTCGCCGGGACCGAGGAAAGCCCCGGCGAGGTGTTCCTTTATCAGGGACGCTCCTACAAGAGCTATCGCGGCATGGGCTCGATCGGCGCCATGGCGCGCGGCTCGGCCGACCGCTATTTCCAGCAGGAGGTCAACGACAGCCTGAAGCTGGTCCCGGAAGGCATCGAAGGCCGGGTCGCCTACAAGGGGCCGGTCGGCACGGTGATCCATCAACTGGTCGGCGGCCTCAGGGCCGGCATGGGTTACACCGGCAACGCCACCATCGCCGACATGCAGACCAAATGCGTCTTCCGCCGCATCACCCACGCCGGCCTGCGCGAAAGCCATGTCCATGATGTCGCCATCACCCGCGAGGCGCCGAACTATCGCAACGAGGGCTAGCTCCGTTTCCAAGCCGGTCAGGGCGAGCCGAAGGCGTGGCAATCCGGGGTTCGGGTCTCGAGAATGAAATCGACCCTGCCCGTTGATCGGAAGCCCGGTCCGACATACCTTTAGGAAGGACTGCCTGATCCGACGATGATTCGCCAGGGCAGTCGAGACCCCTCAAAGGTGATCGCCATGCGCAAGGTCCTTTCCGTCGTCCGTCGTACCGCCGGTTCTCTGGCTGTCGCTTTGGCCCTGGCGGCGGCGGCCGTCCCGTTGCTGCCGGCTCCCGCCTATGCCTATGACCACGGCGGCCGGGGAGGGTGGCATGGCGGCGGATGGCACGGCGGCGGCTGGGGCTGGGGTCTGGGCGTCGGCTTGGGTGTCGGCCTGGGGGCCGGAGCGCTCTGGGGCTGGCCGGGTTATTACGACTCCTATCCGGCCTATCCCGCCTACTATGCGCCCGTCGCGCCGGCCGTGACCGTCGTTCAGCAGGCGCCGGCGGCCCCGCCGGCAGCGGCCCAGTCCTATTATTATTGCAACAGCCCCAAAGGCTATTACCCTTACGTCCAGTCGTGCCAAAGCGCCTGGCAGATGGTTCCGACGACACCACGCTAAAGCCGTCCCCACCGTCACCCCGCCCCTTGTTTTCTGCGCCCCTCTCCTTGATGGGCAGGGGCTGGGGTGGAACGGTGAACCTTGCGACGGTGTCAAATCGTTCCTCGGAATAACGGCGTCGTGGCGCGTCGCGCCGCGGTCTGGATGAAAAAGGGGGCCGGTGGTGGAGTCTTTCCGACCGGCACGGCGGCCGGCGCCATGACGCCGCCGTTTCTGAACGGGCCGACCCGATGACGACCGATCTCGATAAACTGAAGACTCGCCTCCAGGCGCTGCGCGCCAAGACCGTCGCCAACGGCTGCACCGAGGAAGAGGCCCTGAGCGCCGCCGCCAAGGTGGCCGAACTGTTGGATCGTCACGACCTGTCGATCAGCGATCTGGAAATCCGCGAGGAACAGTGCGAACGGGCCGTCGTCGACACCAACAAGAAACAGCGCCAGCCGATCTCGGCCTGCGTGCCGGCCATCGCCGAATTCTGCGACTGCAAGGTCTGGCGGGAGAAGGATGCAAACGGCCGGGTTCGTTTCGTGTTCTTTGGTCTGAAACCCGGCATCGAGATGGCCCGCTACGTCTATGACGTGATCGCCAGCGCCATGCAGACCGCTTGGGAGCGTTACTCCGGCGCGCGGCGGTTCATCCGCTATACCCAGGACGAAAAGGGGTCGTTTCTGTTCGGCATGGCCGTTTCGATCGCCGACAAGCTGATCGCCATGAAGGCGGAACGCCGGGCGGCCAACCGGGCCGGCGGCGGACGCGATCTCGTCGTGGTTCGCCAGGCCATCGTCGAGGTGGAGTTCGCGAAACTCGACCTCACCCTCCGCCAGGGCCGGGCATCGGGCAAGAGGGTGGCCGCCGAGGCTTTCGAGGCGGGGCAGACCGCGGGGCAGTCGCTCGCCATCCATCCCGGTATCGGAGGCGATCGCAAGGACTGACCGGCCCTTCCTCAGCGCAGAAGCAGGAACGCCAGGGCGCCGCCGCCCAGCAGGAGGAAGGGGCTGAGGCGCGTGAAGAACAGAAGCATCGCCGTCGAAGACAGGGCCACCGCCCAGGCCAGCCACCCGCCTTCGCTCGATCGCAGCAAGACGCAGGAGGTCGAGAGAATCATGCCGGCGGCAACGGGGGCGAGACCGATCTCGACGGCCAGCTGCCATTGGGCGCCGCGATAGCGGGACCACACTCTCGCCAACCCATAGACCAGGAGCGAAGAGGGAACGAAAATGCCGGCGGCGGCGGCGATCGCTCCGGACCATCCCCGGACGTGCCAGCCGATCAAGGCGGCCAGCAGCGAGCCCGGTCCGGGAGCCATCCGCGAGAGGGCGAACAGATTGAGGAACTGCGCATCGCTCATCCAGCCGTACACCGTGACCGATTGCCGATGCATGTCGGCCACCACGCTCTGCCCGCCGCCGACGGACAGAAAGGAAAGGGGAAGGAACACCAGCAGCAATTGGACGAGCGGATTGTCCTTCATCGGCCCGGTCCCATGTTCTTCAGGCGGTAGAAAGCCGCGGCGATACTGATCGGCGCCATCACGGCGACCACCGGCAGTAGCGGGAAATCGAAGACGAAGATGGCAAGAAAGGTCGCCGCCATGACGGCCGCTGGCAGGACCGACCGTGCTGCGCGCTGCGCCGCGCGGAGGCCCATCTGCAGGGACAGTCCGATCGCCGCCGCGGCGACGCCGGCCAGCGTGACATGCGCCAGCGGAAAGCGCGCCAACCGGTCGAAGAGAGCGGCAAGGCCGATGGCGACGAACATCGCCGGCACCACCATGCCGAACGCCCCGGCCAAGGCGCCGGCACCGCCCCGCAGCCGGTATCCCACCCAGATCGACAGATTGACCACATTGACGCCGGGGAAGGACTGCGCCAAGGCGAGTCCCGTCAGGAATTCCCTCTCCGTCAGCCAGTGCTTGTTCTGCACGAATTCGCGCATCATCCAGCCGCTCAGGCCGCCGCCGAAGCTGGTCAGGCTGATCTTGCTGAACGTCAGAAAAATCTGCCAGAGACCGAGAGCAGGCTCGGTATCCGTGGTTCGAGATCCCATTGGCGTCCCGGAAACGAGAAAAGCCGGCGTCGGAGACGACCGGCCTGGTCCGACGAATCCCGAATGGACGGCTCGTCCCGGCCGGTTCGAGGGCAACCTAGCCCAATTCGCCTCCGCCCGGAAGTCCCGGCAGGGTCGGTAAAACAATAACCGCGTCAGGGACACCGGCAGGGACGCCGGTGCCACTTTTCCTTAATGTCTCCGACCTGTTTATTTCGCCAGTGGGGCGGGCCTCCGCACCCGCCTTGTCGGCCCAGGACGCGGGCAGGGAGCGCCCGCGCCACCGGGGCCCGAACGGGTCATTCCTTGCCGAGATCGAACAGATGGCGCAGTTGGCGCGGCTGGCTGCGCAGATACTGGTTGGGGGCGGCGACCCGGTCTCCGAAATGCGCGGCGGCATGCCAGGGCCAGCGCGGATCGTAGAGCATGGCGCGGGCCAGGGCGACCATGTCGGCATCGCCGGTGCCGATGATCGCCTCGGCTTGTTCATAGTCGGTGATGAGGCCGACGGCGATCACCGGCAGCGTCGTCGCGGCCTTGACGGCGCGGGCCAGCGGGACCTGATAGCTCGCTCCCACCGGGATCTGCTGGGCGGGGGTCAATCCGGCGCTCGAGACATGCACGGCCGTGCAGCCGCGCGCTTCGAGGGCCTTGGCGAAGGCGACGGTTTCCTCGATGGTCCAGCCGCCCTCGGCCCAATCCGTTCCGGAAACGCGCACCGTCACCGGCCGTTCGGCCGGGAAGGCGTCGCGAACCGCCTCGAAGACCTCGAGCGGGAAACGCATGCGGTTCTCCAGGGTGCCGCCGTAACCGTCGTCGCGCCGATTGGACAGCGGCGACAGGAACTGATGCAGCAGGTAACCATGGGCGGCATGGATCTGAATCGCGTCGAGCCCCAGGCGGGCGGCGCGCCGGGCGGCTTGGGCGAAGGCGTCGCGGACCGCGGCGAGGCCGGCCTGGTCGAGGGCGGCGGGCGGAGTCTGCCCCTCCTCGAAGGCGATCGCCGAGGGGGCGACGGTCTGCCAGCCGTTCGCCCGGTTCGGCGGGATCTGCGCCCCGCCCTGCCACGGCACCTCGGTCGAGGCTTTCCGTCCGGCATGGGCCAATTGGATGGCGATCGGCATGTTCGACCACCGGCGCACGCCGTCCAGCGTCCGCGCCAAGGCGGCCTCGCACGCGTCCGAATAGAGACCGACGTCGGCATAAGTGATCCGCCCCTCCGGCAGCACGGCCGCGGCCTCGATGGTCAGCAGCGCCGCGCCGGACAGGGCCAGCTGGCCCAGGTGGATCAGATGCCAGTCGGTCGTGCAGCCGTTCTCGGCCGAGTATTGGCACATCGGCGCGATGACGATCCGATTGTTCAAGGCGAGGCGACCCAGTTGCAACGGGGTGAAAAGTTTGGACATGGTCATGGGGGGACTCCTGTGGAACCGAACGCGCCGGACGGGGGCAGCGGTCTCTGCCGAGACGCCGCCGGATCGTCCGGAGTTCGGATCGAAGCTTAAGGGGTGGGGACGGCTCAATGCAACCGTCGGCCTTCGTCTTTCTGGCATCGCGGGGTTCCTCGGCAACTTCTGCTTGCGTACGGCAAACCGCGAAGCTAACGTTCGGCGCCAATCCGAACCATCCTTCATCCTTGCGGATCCGTCTGCGCTGAAACCGAAGGGCGAATGTCATGTTGCCGCGCGAGTCCGCGAAGGATCTTGGTCGTCACGTCGAATTCGGTCAGCTCTACGACCTTCTGCTCCCCGGCGATTCGTCGTCCCTGATCCAACGGCGCCGGGCGCTGCTGATCGTCTCGCGCGGCCGGCTGGTGGCGGGCCTTTTCGCCGCCCTGACGCCTTTGTGGATTCCCGTCGATCTCATCGTCTTTCCGTGGCGGCTGGCGGCCTATTTTTCCATCTTGCGCATCTTTGCGGCGCTGGCCTTCGTCGCTTTGGTGGTGGCATTCCGTTCCGCCGGATCGATGGCCTCGGCCCATCGGATGCTGGCGCTGCTGCTGCTGGTGCCGACGGTGTTTTTCCTGATCAGCCAGCCGTTGCTGGCCGAGTTCGACATCAGGGGGCAGTTGGGCCAGACCATCGCCGCGGGTTATGCCTTCCTGCCCTTCGTCATGCTGGCCGGATTGTCGATGTTCCCGATCGCCGCCATCGAAGGCGCCGCCCTTTCGGTGCCGCTGATCGCCGCCTATCTGACGATGATGTTCCACGGCTATCACGTGATGCCCTTCGAATCGCATCTGGGGGCGCTTTGGCTGCTGTTCCTGTTGAGCGTCGTCGCCACCCTGTCGGGGATGAGCCAGCTGCATTTCCTGCAGCAATGGATCATCCAGGATGCGCACGACAGCTTGACCAAGGCCTATACCCGGCGGATCGGCGAGGAATTGCTCGATGTCCAGTTCGAGCTGTCCTGCCGGAGCAATTCGCCCTTGTCCCTGGCCTTCGTCGATCTCGACAATTTCAAGCAGATCAACGACCGTTACGGCCATGAGGAAGGCGACGCCGCCTTGCGGCAGGCGGGACTGGCCCTGCGCGGCATCCTGCGCCGGGGCGACGTGCTGGTCCGCTGGGGCGGGGAGGAGTTTCTGATCATCCTGCCGGGGACCGGCCTGCCGGGCCTGCAGATCGCCCTGCAGCGCCTGCAGCGGGCGGGACTGGGACGACGCCCCGACGGCTCCGCCCTGACGGCCAGCCTCGGGGGGGCCGAACGTATCGATGACGGCTGCGGAAATTGGGCGGAACTGATCGAAAAGGCCGATCGTCGGATGTATGCGGCGAAACAGGCCGGCAAGAACCGGATCGTTCTGGCGGACGAGCGCGCGCATTCGGTTGCCTCGGCCGAGGAAACCCCTTAAGAACGCGCAGCGGCGACATTCCGTCGCAGTTGCGGCGACGAGACCCAGAGACATGCCCTTGCGCACCGATAACCGTCCCTCCTTCGGCCGGCCCCGGCCATGACCCCGGAAGGCCGCCTGGCCGCCGTCGTCGAACTGCTGGAGGAGATCGCGCGCCAGGAGCGGCCGGCCGATCTGGTCGCCGGCGCCTTTCTCCGGGCGCGGCGCTACATCGGCGCCAAGGATCGCCGCGCCATCGCGGACCGGCTGTGGGGCATCCTGCGCCGCCGGGCGCGCATCGACTGGATCCTGGCGCAGTGCCGGGTCGATCCCTCGCCGCGCCGCCGGCTGCTGGCCGACCTCATGCTGGCCGATCGCCTGACGCCGGAGGCCGTGGCGCCGCTCTGCACCGGCGGCGCCCGCGCCCTCGAGCCCCTGTCGCCGCAGGATTGGGCCCTGCTGCAGCAATTGAGCGGGCGCGACCTGTTCCATCACGACATGCCGGCCTGGGTCCGCGGCGAATATCCCGAATGGATCGAGCCGCGCCTCTCCGCCGTGTTCGGCGAACGCCTGGCGGCGGAAATGGGCGCCTTGCGCGACGAGGCGCCGGTCGACCTGCGGGTCAACAGCCTGAAGGGCGACCGCCAGACGGCCAGGGCG
Organism: Rhodospirillales bacterium; assembly: GCA_015654615.1. Taxonomy (GTDB): domain Bacteria; phylum Pseudomonadota; class Alphaproteobacteria; order Rhodospirillales; family Magnetospirillaceae; genus Telmatospirillum. Next base: position 964 of record JAATGN010000440.1, on the reverse strand, counting down.
GCCTTGTCGGCCGAAGGCTTCGAATCCCAATTGACGCCTTTTTCCCCATGGGGCCTGCGTCTGCCGGCCCGTCTGGCGCTGACCGCCCAGGGCGTTTTCCGGGACGGCCTGGTCGAGGTGCAGGACGAAGGTTCACAACTGCTGGCCCTGCTCACCGATGCGCGGGCCGGCCACGCCGTGGTCGATTTCTGCGCCGGCGCCGGCGGCAAGACCCTGGCGCTGGCCGCCTGCATGCAGAACAAGGGCCGGCTGATCGCCTGCGACGTCAATCAGCGCCGGGCCGAACAGGCGACGCTACGCCTGCGCCGGGCCGGCGTGCACAATGTCACCCGGCGGCTCCTGGAAAGCGAATCGGACAAATGGGTGAAGCGCCACGGCGACAGCTTCGATCGCGTGCTGGTCGACGCGCCTTGCTCGGGAACCGGCACCTGGCGGCGCAATCCCGACGCCAAATGGCGGCTCTCGGCCGAAGGAATCGCTCACCTGGTCGCTCTGCAGGGCAAGATCCTGGCCAGCGCGTCGCGCCTGGTGCGTCCGGGCGGGCGGCTGGTCTATGCCACCTGCTCGCTGCTGGCCGAAGAGGACGAGCGCCAGGTCGAGGCCTTCCTGGCCGGCCACGAGGACTTCCGCCTGCTGCCGGTGGGCGAGGTCTGGGCCGCCACCGTCGGCGGCGACTGCCCGGTCGCCGGCCCCTACCTTCGCCTGTCGCCGGCCCGCCACAACACCGACGGCTTCTTCGCGGCGATCCTGGAGCGGCAAGCGGCTGCCGGGTGACCTGTGGTGCCGGCCTCCGTGCCGGCATTTTTCGCGCGAAGTTTATCCGCAGATAAGCGCAGATATCCCTGTCATTGCGAGCCGAAGGCGAAGCAATCCAGCAACAGCGCTTGACTTCTGGATTGCTTCGCTTGCGCTAGAACGGTTTGCGACCAAACGGGATTAATCCTAGTACGTTCGTCCCAGCGAA
>JAATGN010000432.1 GCA_015654615.1 Rhodospirillales bacterium | reverse complement strand
TCGAAGAACAGCGTCCTGAGGACGCGGGCATAATAGATGGCGCCGATGACGCTGCCGGCCAGGATGACGGCGGCCAGCGGCCACAGCCCGGCCGCGGCGCAGGCGTAGATCAGCAGGAATTTGCTGAAGAAACCGGAGAACGGCGGCAGTCCCATCACGGCCAGGGCGCCGACGGCGAAGCACAGGCCGGTCAGCGGCATGGCCCGCCCGGCCCCCTTGAGGTCGTCGATGGTCTTGCGGCCGAGGCGGAAGATGAAGGAGCCGGCGGCCAGGAACAGCAGGCTTTTCATCACCGCGTGATTGACCACATGCAAGGAGGCCCCGGCCACCGCCAGATAGCTGCCGATGCCCAGCACCGCGACGATTTCGCCGACCTGCGCCAGGGTCGAATAGGCCAGCATGCGCTTCAGCTCGCGCTGGCGCAGCGCCTTGATCTCGGCATAGACGACGGTGACGGCGCCCAGGCAGGACAGCGTCAGGCCGAAACTCGAAAAAGAGCCGGCCGGCGAGGCCTTGGACAGAAGGCCGGCCCCGAACAGGACGAACAGCACCTTGATCAGGCCGTAGACGCCGGCCTTGGTGACGATGCCGGACATCGGCGCCGAAATCGACGAGGGCGCCACCGGATGGGCGTCGGGCAGCCAGCCATGGAAGGGGAAAATACCGGCCTTGACGCCAAGCCCGGCCATGAACAGGAAGACGATGGCCGTCGTCACCCCGGGCGCCAGATGCGAGACGTCGTGGGCGATCAGCCCCATGTCGAAGCTGCCGATCTGGGCGTGCAGCAGCAGGATGCCGAAATGCATGACGTAAGCGCCGGAGGCGCACATCAGGAAATATTTGCGCCCGGCCCGCAGGGCCTTTTCGCTCTGTTCGTGAATGACCAGGAAATAGGTGCTCCAGGTCATCAATTCCCAGAAGACGTAGAAATTGCCGAACTGCTGCTCGGTGGCCAGACCGAGCAGGGAGCCGATGGCCAGGAACAGGAAGAAATAGTAACGATTGGCCGTCTCATGGGCCCGGATGTAGGAAAAGGAATAGACCACCACCACCAGGGCGATCGCGGCGAACACCACGGAAAACAGCCAGGAAAGCGGATCGACGGCACCACCGTTCTGCCAAGCCAGGACCAGCGTCGCGGCGGCCACGGCGATCGCGCCGAAATCGCGCAGGCGGCCCGAGAGGCGTCCCAGGCCGTACAGCACGAAACCGCCGAGATAGGGCAGCAGCACCAGGCCCGACCAGGGGCTTTCGTAATCGGGCAGGCCGGCCCCGCCGACGGCGCCGACCAGATGTCGCGCGAAGTCTTCGAGGGGCTGCGGAAACAGGCTCATGGCGATGGTCGCCAGGGTCAGGATCCCCAGCGGCAGCGACAGTCCGCCGAGCCGCACCGTCCTGGCCGCCGGCGCGCCGTCGACCGGCTTGGCGAAACAGATGCGCTGAATGATGGTGATATAGACGAGCAGCGAAATGATGCTGGCCAGCGTGCCGAAGGAGGCCAGTCCCCACTGCCCCTGCTCGACGGCGCCGTAAAGAACCAGGAATTTCGAAAAGGAGCCCTTGAAGGGAGACAGGCCCATCACCGAGAACATGGCGAAGCCGAACAGCAGCGAGGCCATGCGGTTGCTCTGCCCGACCCCGGACAGGTCGTCCAGTTTCGAAGAGCCGGCGGCCCGCACCAGAGGCGCCAGGGCCAGGAACAGCAGGCCGCGCATGATCAGCTGATAGCCGAGATGCATGACGGCGCCGGTTTCGCCGGCCACCGAGCCGAGGCCGAAACCGAAGAGGACATACCCCAGTTCGGCGATGGAGGAGATGACCAGGGCGCGGACGACATGGCGCATCGACGCAAGAGCCGCGATCTCGCCCGCCAACAAGAGGAGAACGCCGCCCCAAGCCAGACTCGTTGAACTCAACATGACGATCCCTTCCATCCCTCTTCCCGCACGAGCGATCCGGGCGCCGGCCTCGGGCGGCGTCGATCGCTTTTTCGGCCGGCCCGGTGGAGCTCTCCCCTCCTGGAGCGGACCGTCGACGTCAAGGATCAGGCGACGAGGCCGACCCGACCCTTGGGGAGACGGAAATGCCTCCCCGGCACATCGTGATTCTTAAAAATTTCGAAGCGCGGAAGAGTCCGTTCCACGGCCGGCGGACCATCGGTTTTCCCCGCACGGACCGTCGAAAAATCCTTGGCCCTTCCCACCGCGGCTCTCATTGGAACCTCTTTTCACCCACATGATCAGTAAGGCTTTAATTATTACCTACGCCGAATGGGGTTAAGGATGGACTCCAATCCGGCGAACGGCGAAATGGGGAATTAAGCGGTCGAAAAATCGACACGAGCGGTTGTTATCGGGGACCGAGCGGCAATAGCCGGCATTATGGGAAACGGCCGGAAGCCCGTCTGTCGGGTCTCGGACAATTCGCCGGATAAATCTCCGGACGAGGGAGCGCCGCTTGCAAGACCACGTTTTTCTTCCGCCTGCCGGCGGTCCAAGCCCCCCTCACCCTCCCGCTGGCGCGGGCCCCTCTCTCCCACGCGGGGCTAGCCGGGTCTCCTGCCCGAACCGATATCGGCACTCGATGCTGGATCGTCCAGCCAGTCGTCAGGAATTTCGTCTCCTTCGCGAGGCGCCATTATGCCCGCCTTCGCCATAATCCGCTCGAAGTCGGCAGGATTAGCCCTGGATGCTCTATCTTCGAAAAGACGAATAGTTCTCAACTCGGCCAACCGCCTTGCAACGGCTACCGTGATAAACTGGTTGATTGAGGTTCCTTCCACCTCCACCTCCCTCTTCACCCCGCTCATGATCATCATCCGGGATTAGCTTATTCGGGCCGCCGATCTGTCCAAACGATCGGGACCACCTCACAATCCCAGCGGTGCTCCCGTTGCAGTCGGATGTAAAGTTCGTTGGGCAAATCAATCTCGGTGGTGCAATCACGCCTTTCTAAGTAGATCCCCCTGCTGCATCAGGTGTCCCGCGGCAACAGCAGCGAAAATGGCGTCCTCCAAGACTTGCCGAAGCTGTGCACTGGTCGCCTTGAAGCCGAAGGCCCGAGACACGCCTGTGACGGTCTCTTCGAGCGTCGCCCCCATGTTCATTTCGACAAAGGCGACCGCGGCAACCTTTATCTCCGTGGGCGGCAACATCTCTGGCTTACGCAGGCTGGGCGATGCCACGTTGGAACGGTCTCGGACCTTCGGTTCGGTTCCAGGCACTCCATAGAATTCCCCGTCAGCCGTGATCGAGCCTGAAGACAAAGCGGCCTTTATGCCGCGCTCGACCGCTTGACGGACGCGGTTCCCGGCTCGTTGCAACCCCCAGAAGGTTCGGACCCGGGCCGTGATCTCGTCACCGTGGATCGGACCTTCCACCGCGACGACCTTTTTGACGATGTCCGCCATGAAACCCGCGGCAATCTCATGAAGCTCGATGTTGGCCGGGACCGAAACGCTGGCTTCCTGATATGGCCATGACGTCCATCCCTCTGCGAAGCCCAAACCGACTTCGACCACGTCCTCCCGCTCGACAGTGACGATCTCAATCGGGACAGCGCGGGAGCGCACCGTTCCCCTCGCTTCACAGGAGTCCAGCTCTTCCTTGGCAGCCTCGATCGCCGCAACGACCTTCTCGATCTGCTCTTGCGGGCGCTGGAACCAGTCGCTGCTCCATATGTGATGGAGTATCCATCCGTGGTCCTCGAGGACAGCCTGTCGCAACCGGTCGCGGTCGCGGGCGGAACGCGAGGAGTGATAGCTGGCTCCGTCGCATTCGATGCCAATGATATAGCGGCCCGGGCGCTCGAAGTCGGCGATCGCAAGGTCGATGAAAAAGCCCGCGAGCCCGACCTGGCGGTGAACGTCGTAGCCGCGTGCCAGCAGGGCTGCGGCGACCTGTTCCTCGAACACACTGTCGTGCTCTCGGTCGCTCCGGATCCCGACTGCGAACTTCCCTGTACGAGCAAAATTGAGGAAAAGTTTCAGGGCCAGCACCCCTTGGCTCTTGGTTCGGCCAAGATCGATGTCGTCGTCTGTGATAGACGAGTAAACCTCGCACCGGCGCTTCGCGCGGCTGATGAGCACGTTGAGACGCCTTTCGCCGCCGTCCCGATTCAGGGGGCCGAAGTTCATGGCCACGTAACCTTCGGCTCCACGGCCATACCCGACGGAGATGAAGATCACATCCCGTTCGTCGCCTTGGACATTCTCCAGGTTCTTCACGAAAAACGGTTCGGCTGGGTGGGCGGTGAAAAAATCTTCGGTGTCAGGGTTCAAGCGCCGCAGGCGTTCGATCTCATCCTGTATCGCTTGCCGCTGCTTTATCGAGAACGTCGCCACGCCCAGCGAAAGGTCGGCATGTTCACTGGCATGCCGGATCACCGCTTCGGCAACCACCTTGGCTTCTTCCTTGTTCACCCCGGTCCGTCCACGGTCAAAGGTGGCGTGCGGCACATGGTTGAAGCGCAGGCCCATGCCAGCCTGATGCGTGTAGGGACTTGGAACGATGAAGAGTTTGTTCTCGTAGAATTGTTGGTTGGAAACGGCGATCAAGGATTGGTGGCGGCTGCGGTAATGCCACCTCAGCATGCTGGATGGCAGACCCTTGGACATGCACAGCCCAAGAATGCTCTCGACGTCCGCCACCTGAACGGCACCGTCGTCCAGATTCTCGTCGTCGTTGCCCGCCAGCAACTTGTTGAAGAAGTTCGTCGGCGGCAATTGTCGGTCATCGCCGACGATGACCACCTGCTTGCAGCGGGCAATGGCTCCCAGGGCGTCCACCGGCTGGATCTGGCTGGCCTCGTCGATGACAAGCATGTCGAACTCGACTGCTCCCGGTTCCAGGAACTGGGCGACCGACAAGGGGCTCATCATGAACACGGGCTTGATCGCCTGGACGGCTGCCCCAGCCTTTTTCATGAGTTGGCGAATCGGCATGTGGCCGCGTTTGCGAGAAAATTCGCCCTTGAGCACGCCTACCGGACCCGCGCCGCCGTTCTGCTGGGGCATCCCCGCATGGTGAGCCGCTGCAACTTCCATTTTCGCCAACTTGATGCGCCTGAGGTCGGCTTGCCGGAATTGATCGACAAGACGCGCGTGCGCTACGCCATCAAACCGGGCGATCTCCGGATCTTGCTTGGACATCTGGGTGAGCAAGGCATCGTAGTAGGCCATGTCGAATTCGGGGATCACCGTGCGTGCGTCCAGACGACCGTCGGCCAGGCGCTCAACCAGCGACGTAAGCCCGGATGCGCATGCCCGATCTGCCTTGGCTTTGTAAGCGATCCACTTCGACAGGTCTTCGGCGCGTTCCACCCATCCCTCAAATCTTTCGGCCAGTGCCGCGAGATCGATATGTTCGACATCTGCGGCACCAAATGCGGCCGCAGTGTCCAAATCGACCTCGATGAAGATCGCTCGGAGGTCGGCCAGGAACGCCGGGTACGCGTCTCCGACATCTCGGACCGCAGTGACGATAGCACGCCGGTCGGAAATCCGCGCGGCGATGCGGCAAATGTCCCGCGCCAAGGTTGGTGGGTTCGCCTCCATCCAGCCGATCGCCCGCCCCAGAGTCCCCCAGTCGGACTTCTCCCCCCGCCAAGCCGCTCCGAAGGCTTCCCTGCCCAAATTCTCGTTCGCCGCGAGATGCTGGCTGGCTTTCCTGCCCGCGATGATCCGATCGATCAGCTTCAGGCGATCCGGGAGGCTCCCGGGGACGGTTCCGGCGACGACCGACCTGAAGAGCGCGGATGCTCGCCGGTATTCCCCGCTCAGGAAGCGGAACAGGCTGCCGCCGTGCATGGCGATATGCTGGCGGGCCATCATCAACTCGGTGTCCCACGCCGCAGCCGAGACCGACTGCTCCAATTCCATACGAAGCGCCGCACAGGCTTCGCCGGTTGAGACCAAGTCTACAATGTCCGGGAGACGGTTCGCCCAGCAGCCAGCGGTGATGGCTTCAGATTGCAGGTCCGGAGCAGAAGCGACCCGGGTGCCGAACTGCGCCAATCGCTCGCACTCGGACAGGTGCCCATCGACTTCGCCACCGATCAGGGAATGCAAGGTGTCGCGCTTTGTGGCCAAATCAGCGAGCCGGGCGGTCAGTTCGCGCACACGCTCAATGAGACGGTACAGTTGGTTGGGCAGCAGGACTGACACCCTGACGCCTCGCCACGGATGGGCCCCAGGCAAGCCCATGTCTTCGATGTGCTCGGCGAGGCCCCTCAACTGGAGTTCGCGGTCTTCTTTCTCGTGTTTAGCCCACTTTTCTGGTTCGCGAGGTGCCGCGCTGGCAGGCCCTTGGCCCTGGTCGCGCAGCCTGACCAAATGCCCGACGATCTGGTAAGCAGTGAGCCCCGACGGTTCATGGCGGGTGTGGAAGCGGCGGGAATGCTCGTTGAGCAGATCCCGGTATTGGGTCAATTGGCGGATTAAGACGCTATCATCGCTGCCGTTGGGCCTTCCAAGGTCCCAGGTTCTGCGGAGCTCTTCCAATACGGCCCGTTTGTTGGACTTCTGGCTGTGCAGTTCCAGGCAAACGTCGCCTACGCCGTTGTTGTCCAGGCGCCGTTTGACCACCTCCAGGGCGGCCATTTTTTCCGCGACAAACAGAACCTTTTTCCCTTTAGCCACCGCTCCGGCGACGATGTTCGCGATCGTCTGGGATTTCCCTGTGCCGGGCGGCCCCTGAATCACCATGTTGCGTCCGGCCAGAGCCTCATGGATCGCCAAGGTCTGTGAGCTGTCGGCATCAACGATGTGGACTTGGTCGATGGGGAGGATGTGCGGGTCAATGAGCGCATCTTCGCTCACCAGGGGCTCGGCCGCTTCGAATCCACTCCCGAACAGCGAAGCGATGATGGGGTGCTGCTCGAAGGGGGCACCCGCTGGCCAAAGCGATGTATCAAGGTCGTGATACATCAGGAATTTGGCGAAGGAGAAAAGGCCAAGCACGATGTCGTTGGGCAAGACCTCCCAACGCGGCTGTGCCGATACCAATGTGGCTATCTGGGTGAAATACCCCGTGATGTCGAACTGGTCGCTGTCGCCGAAATCGGGTATCACTAGGCCGAACTGCCGCTTCAGCAGCACTTCCAACGACAGATTGGGCGTGATGTCATCCGGAAGCCGACGTAGCTTGAACTTTTCGGCGGCGGTTCCGCGCTCCAAGCTGACCGGAACAAGGATCAGCGGCGCGAAGCGTTCCTTATCGGAATTCTCGTCTTCGTACCATTTCAACATCCCCAGGGCCAGGAATAGGATATTGACGCCTTGTTCCTCCTGGAGCGTTCTCGCATCGTAATGCAGCGCCAACAGGCGTTTCTGGAGCCCCTCCGAGGTCAGCCTAGTTTGCAGTTTGGTGTCGCTGTGGCGGGAGGCCACGCCCCGGTCGTCGATGGGGTCGTCATCCGGCTGGGTTAGTTCGCCGATCTCGTCATCGTCGTCCTCTGCGCCGGTTGTTTGCTCAGAACCCACGGCACGGCGACCGGCGGCGAAGGCCATGGCCTTTTCCTCGGTGACCAGGAGCCGGAATACTTCGGAGGCCAACTCGTCGACGACTTCGATGGTTCTGGCACTCTTCGAGCTTCGAGGAAGGTTGAGCAGGCGGTTGCGCCCGGACAGGTCAAGAAGTTCAGTACGGCTGCGTTCCAGTTTTGCCTTGAACGGCAGTTTTTCCGCCATATCGTCATCGAGCACCGCGCTAATCCCCCAAAAGCTGTCAAGGATGGGAATGCATCCTCAACTTTTGGGGGCATTGAACCGCTGGCTAGCCCGTTATGTCAATCTTTTCAGCTTTCAGCGACCATCCTTAAGCGCTCGACCCAAGTGTGGGCGTCTTGCTCGTTCTTGAATTTCACTCGGTAGACAGGACCTTGGATGTCTTTCACCTCGAATTTCAAGGAAAAATTTGTCTTAATCGCCCCATTATTCCTCCACTATAGAGTGAAATTTCTGATATCAGAGAGGTCGACACTTTTGGCTTGGCATAATTATCCCAACTTTGGAGTGCGATCTTTCTGCCTGTATTGCTGATCGCCAAAAGACACCCGCCAGGATTGTGTATGGCGTCGAAGGTCACGCCTTGATTGCTCAAAAAGTCGTTCCGTTTGGATTTGGCACCCTGATTGAAGAGAAAGAGTCCAATGGCACCAACGATCAACGCCACGACAACAACGTCATCGCCCATTTTTTGCCCTCCAATTGATCCGTCGCCCATAGCCCCCTTGCCTTGGACATTGCAAGAGCGCCGCAGCATGCCTGCGACGGGACGGGAGAATAGCCAAAATATCGGAATTTTCGATTTACTTAGGTTCCCGGCTACTTTCGACAGGGAGCGAACGTCGTGTGGACACCGCCGGGCGAGCACAAAATTGTCGGCCAAATCCTTGCCGGTGCCCGCAAGCGTCAAGGATTCACGCAGGTCGATCTGGCCCGACGGCTGGAAAAGCCACAATCGTTCGTTCGGCCTGCGAATCGGGCCAACGGCGGGCGGATATCCTCGAACTATTGAGGATCGCTCAAGCGTTGGGTGTCGCACCGCGAACCTTGTTCGAGGAGATCGTCCTGGCCTTTCCGGAACGGTGAAGGGCTGCGCATTGTCGATGGCCGGGAAATGTCGCCTTCACGTGGGACGCGAGCGCGTGGTTGGCCGCGAAAGTTCTGCAAGCCAGAGACAATCTGCCAACCGTTGGAAGATACCCCTGCTTAGGGCCCGTTACAGGATAAACGCGTAGACTTTATGGATCGGTCCCTTTCGCCCGAGCGGCGTTCGAGCCCGCTGAAGCGGAGCGGAAGCGTCATTTGAGACTGAGTGCCCGTGACGACGACTTCAATCACTTAACTTGTAACGGCCCGAAGTGCAGCGGACCAATTATGCGTGTTGTGGCCACGGCTTTTTCCTTGGAACCGCTCGGCAATTGGAACCATCAAATTTTTGGGCGGTTACCGAACAAAGCTTTTTTGATTGAAAGTGAGCGGCATCCTACGCGCAATCGGCAATCGCCACCATGTTGACGTTGCAGCTTGCGTAAAACTGTCAGTAATACCAGCCTGCGCTGATCAAAACTGATCAGCGCCCCTCAGGCGCCGGGCGGGTTTCTCCGAAACCCTTGGCTTCGCTCGCATAAGCTCGTGGGCCCTCAACGGGCCAGCCGACCTGCAATGAGTTCAGATCATTGCAGGTCGGTATAACACGTTTTATGGAAAGTTTTCTGCACCCCAACACGCATAACGCATTGGCTTGGTCGGACCCAAATGAGGTCCAGTTCGTTGGCTTGATTCAGTTCGCCTGATTCAGATTTTCGATCTCAGTTCCGCCGCCTGTCAGGATAGCTGTCAGAATACTCGATCACTCGCGAGCCATTCGTCCTGGTCGGGAGTCCGTGCCATCCGTGGCTGTCCGTGTTCGTCCGTGTTGCTCAATTGTCTTGCCCGTCCGCCAGGCCATCGGGCCGGTCCCGAGAACGAAGCAACGGCAGCTTGTGCGGACGCCAGCACTTCCAATCTGCCCTCGGGAACCATGTGCCGGATTTCCGACCACCGGCCAAAGTCAACCGCGCAAGCGCGAAAGCGGGGATGACATCGCCGCTCTCATTTCGAGCCTGTCCGCGGCGGCGAAGGTCTCCCGTTACGCCGAGCGCACGCTGCTGAGGAAGGTCGTCACCTCGCCTTGCAGGGTATCGGCCCCCTTGGCCAGGGCATCGGCCGAATCGCGCGTTTTTTCGGCGATCTGGGCGGCCCCTTCGACGGCCGTGGCGACGGTGTCGATGTTGCGCGACACTTCGGTGGTGCCCTGCACGACCTCCTGCACGTTGCGGGCGATTTCCCGGGTGGCGGCGCCTTGTTCTTCGACGGCCGAGGCGATGCCGGAGGAGATTTCGCGCACCTGCTCGATGACGGTGCCGATGGTTTGGATCGCCTCGACGGCGCGTTTCGTCTCGTCCTGCACGGCGGAAATCTGACTGCTGATTTCGCCGGTGGCCCGGGCGGTTTGCGTGGCGAGATTCTTGACCTCGCCGGCCACCACGGCGAAACCCTTGCCGGCGTCGCCGGCCCGCGCCGCCTCGATGGTGGCGTTCAAGGCCAAAAGATTGGTCTGGCTGGCGATGTCGTTGATCAGTTGGACCACCTGGCCGATCCGATCGGCCGCCGCGGCAAGATCCTGGATCTTGGCATTGGTGGCGACGGTGATATCCGAGGCCCCGGTCGATATCTTCGCCGCCTCGTCCACCTGGCGGCTGATTTCGGCGATCGACGAGGACAATTGCTCGGCGGCGGAGGCCACCGTCTGCACATTGGAGGTGGCCTCCGCCGACGCACGGGCCACCGCGGCCAGTTGCGGCCCGGCCAGCGCGGCGAACGACGCCTGCTCTTCCGCCGCGTTCCGGATGTCGGCGGCCGCCTGCGCGGTCGATTCCAGCAAGGCGGAGACCGAACGGTCGAAGGTCTGGGCCGAGCTTTCGATGGTCTGGGCGCGCCGGGCGCGGGCCGCCTGCTCGGCCGCCTGTTCGACGTCGGCGCGCTCCTGGGCGATCAGGATATCCTGAAAGGAACGGACGGCCCGGGCGATGATGCCGATCTCGTCGCTCCGCTCGCAGCTTGGAACCGTGATGCCGAAATGCTTATGCGACAATTCGGCGACCGATGCGGTGATGCCGCTCAGCAGGCCCCGGATGGTCTTCAGGGCCCCCCACATCATGGCGATGACGCAGGACAGGGCGAACAGCACGGCGACGGCGCAAATGGCCATGTTGCGCCGCGACACGCTCTCGACGTCGTGGGTCGTCGCCGAAAGGGCGGTTTCGCTTTCCGCAATGACGTCGTAAAGGGCCGCCCGGCGGCTGTTCATGGCGGCGGTCCAGCGTCCCGCCGCCGAGCGGTCGGGCGCCTTGTCGGCGAGCAGGCCGAGCACCTGGCGCTGCATGTCGGCAATGGTCTGCGCGTCCGCGCCGGTCTGGAAAGACTTCCATTTCTGCACCGCGGCCGGCGCGCCGATGTCCTCGAATTGGTCGGAAAAGGTCGCCAGGCCGTTCAAGGCGCCAAGATGGGCCTGCATTTCGCCGGGGGCCAGATAGCCTTTTTCGACCATCTGGGAGATCATCCCCAATTCCGAATTGTTGGCGTCGGCCAGCATCAGGGCCGAATATTTCGCGACGATCAGACGGGAGATGCGCGCATCGTCCACCAGAAAGCCGACATGTTCGTTGATGCGGGTGGCGCGGTCGGTCATCGGCTTGGTGACCTTGAGGATTTCGGCGCCTTCCGAGATGTCCTGGCGATCGACGCGTTGCCTGAGATCGCCCAGGGCGGCGGCCTGTTGGGTGATGAAGCGCACATCGTCCTGCAAGGTCGCCCCCAGCGAAGCGGCTTCCTTCTCCGCCGTGGTCCGCAGGGTCTCCACCGCGGCGTCGGTTTTCGAGCGCTCCGCCGTCAGTTCCTTCAGAGCCGCCGAATTGCCGGTCTCGGCGAAGACGATCGACGGCCGGCTCTCGAGCGGAAGCTGGATTGCCAGGTTGGCCGCGGCGGTGGCGAGCCGGGAGAGAGACGCCGACTGCGTCGCGTCACGATAAAGAAGCCAATTCTGCAGCAACAGGAAGCTGGCAAACAAAACCATGAAAAGGAAAGGCAATACGCCAATTGCGGTGATGATCTTGGACAACGACAATTTTTGCATATGACGCGTTTCCCTTTTGCCGATCAAAACTGCTCGAACCAAGAAAATCCTGGGTTGAGGGTGCCGAGAAGCAAAAACAAGCCGGCAAGGGCAAGGATGGTCATGGGAGCGATCGTCTTGCCCATGTTGAGCAGCGCGACGATCCATACAAATAAAGGCTCGTTGTTATGACTTGATTATCCTGCCCAATTCGGTTTTTGCCCGTTTTTTTTACGACTTTACCATCAAAAACGTCCTGTTGCGACCATCGAAGTTCGGAACCGGTCAAGGGGGACGCGACGGGCTTGACCCCGGCCCCGGACGATGAATAAACTTCAACCCGATGGTTCTTCGGCCGCCCCAGGCGGCCGAGGTGAAAAGGGAACACGGTGTGGCTTTCGAAAAGAGAGCCGAACCCGTGGCTGCCCCCGCAACTGTGAGCAGGTAGGTTCCGGCGCTTGAGATCGCCACTGGCCGTGGCCCCGACATCCACCGGGGGCTGCACGAAAGCCGGGAAGGCTAGGCCGGAACCGACGACCTGCGAGTCAGGAGACCTGCCATCGGCATTGCGTGTGCGATGACGTCCCGGGCGGGGTGCCCCGGGAGGGATCCGATTGCGCCGCGTCCGAGATCTGAGGTGGATCCGATGCATATCATGGAAGGTTACCTGCCGGCGGCGCACGCGGCGGGATGGTTCGCTCTATCCGCGCCCTTCGTGGCGGCCGGGGCGGTCAGGCTGAAGCGTATCGTGGCGGCGCGGCCGCAAGCCAAAATGATGCTGGCGGCGGCCGGCGCCTTCACCTTCGTCCTGTCGGCCCTGAAGATGCCGAGCGTCACCGGCTCCTGTTCGCATCCCACCGGCACCGGTCTCGGCGCCGTGGTGTTCGGTCCCGCCGTGATGGCGGTGCTGGGAACGATCGTCCTGCTGTTCCAGGCCCTGCTGCTGGCCCACGGCGGGTTGACCACCCTCGGCGCCAATGTCTTTTCGATGGCCATCATGGGCCCCTGGGTGAGCTACGCGGTGTGGCGCCTGGCCAGCAAGCTGGGCGCCCCGGTGGCGCTGGCGGTGTTCCTGGCCGCCGCCCTCGGCGATCTGGCGACTTACGCCACCACGTCGGTGCAACTGGCGCTGGCCTATCCCGATCCGGCCTCCGGAATCCTCGGCGCCATGTTGAAATTCGGCGGCATTTACGCGGTGACCCAGATTCCGCTGGCGATCGCCGAAGGGCTGCTGACCGTCGTCGTGATGAACGCCCTGTCCGGCCGGGCCGGGCAGAGCGACGAGATCCGGGTCCTGTCCGGGGAGATCAAGTGATGGCCGCCCGCCGTTCGCTCTGGCTGATCGCCGCGACCGTCGCCATCGTCGCCGCCCCGCTGGTCGTGCCGGGCCTGGGCGGGGAGTTCAAGGGATCGGACGATTTGGGCACCGACGCCATCATCGAAGCGCGCCCCGGATATCAGCCATGGTTCCAGCCCTTGTGGAAACCGCCCAGCGACGAGGTGGAAAGCCTGCTGTTTTCCCTGCAGGCGGCCTTGGGCGCCGGCTTTCTCGGCTATCTGATCGGCCGGCGCCAATCGTCCCGGCGGGGCGATGTCGCCGGTCGATAGGACAGCCCACCTCAATCGCTGGCGGTTTCGTTCCCTGACCGAAAAGACGTTGCTGGCCCTGGGCATGCTGCTGCTCGACATCGCGTTGCCGCCCTGGCCGGTGGCCGGCGTGGT
>JAATGN010000225.1 GCA_015654615.1 Rhodospirillales bacterium | reverse complement strand
CAGGACGGCCATGTCGGTGGAGATGCGGACCTTGCGCAGGTTGGCGATATAGATCGCGATGCCGATGAACAGCATGGCCAGCGGTGTCGTCATGCTGCCGAGGTAATTGAAGGTGCTGCTGATGAAGGTCGGCAGCTTCACGCTGTAGAAGATGAAGGCGATCGCCACGATCGCGCCGATCAGCGGCGGCGACATGATGTTCTTGATGGTCTTCAGGCTGAAGACCGGAGGAACCGTCACGTCCGCGGCGTCACCCCCCTCGAGGCGGGCGAACTTCGGCCCGTCGAGGCTGAGGCCGTAGGCGCCGAAGGTCCAGAACAGCAGCGATTGCACGAGGTAGTACATCACGGCGATCGGCAGCGCCTTGTCGCCGAACAGCGCCATGTTCACCGGAAAGCCGATGAAGGCGGTATTGGCCACGAAGAACATCGCCCGGAAGGTGCCGCGCCGATGATCGGGGACATGGATGACCTGGGAGGCGACGATGCCGATCAGATAGGTGATCACCATGGTGACGAGCGGCATGGTCACCGCGATCCCCAACTGCATGAGGTCGGCCTTGGTATAGGACTTCATCATGCTGACGACCATGTACAACGGGATCGTCACCGTCATTGCGAATTTTGAGAATAATTGGCCGGTTTCCTTGGTAAACCAACCTCTATTCGTCAGAACATAGCCGAGGCCGATCATCAACATACAGCTGAAGACGCCGCTGAGTGATTCGAAAATGGCCATTATTACCTCTCCTAAACACGATATATTTCGGTTTGTTTTTCAATTTATTTGAGACTGTCGATCGAGCCGATCGGACCTGCGCCGCGCCGGCGGCCGCCGCACGCTCAGAGAGCCTCCGCATGGGCATCCCGGATCTTCTGCACGGCGCCTTCGAACGAACTCGTCGCCATGGCGATCGAGGCCACCTGGGGAAAGGCTTCCGTCGTCAGATTGGACAGGACGCAACCGGGGTTCATCTCGACGAACAGCGTGGTCCCCATCTCGACGAGGACCTCGGTCGAGTCGTGCCAGCGCACCGGGTGCGCGATGTTGGTGGCGATGTCTTGGCGGATGAGATCGAAGTTCCGCGTCGGCCTGGCCCGCCGGTTGGTCAGATAGCGGATCCGCACGCTCCGTTGTTCGAAGCCGGCCATCGCTTCGACCAGCCTGTCCGCCACGCCCTGGAGCAGGATGCAGTGGGACGGGACACGCACGGCCAGGCGCTCCGCCTTTTTGCAGCCGACCTCATGAGCAAGCTCGACGACGCGATCGACCCCCGGGATGGTCCCGGCGACGACGATTTGGCGCGGCGCGTTGAGATTGGCGACATAGACCGGAAATTCCGGGGTCGAACTGCGCGCCACCAGATCGGAGACCTGTTCTTCGTCGAGACCGACGATGGCGGCCAGCCCGTAGCCGCTGCGGAAGCCCTGTTCCATCATCGAGGCCCGCAGGTGAACGAGCTTGACCCCGTCGCGGAAATCGAGGGCGCCGCACATGGTCCCGGCGGCATAGGCCCCGACCGACAGGCCGGCCACCGCGTCGGCCACGGCGCCTTCCGCCGCCAGGCCGCGGGCCACCGCCACGCCGGCGACATAAATCGCCACCTGGGTGGAGACCGTCGATTCCAGGACCTTTTCCGCATCGAGCTCCAGGACGTCGCGTCCCAGGATGCCGCTCGCCTCTTCGAGCGTCGCGGCGACCATCGGATGGTCCGGCAGGCCATGCAGCATGCCCGGGCGCTGCGAGCCCTGCCCCGGAAACAGAAGAGCGACACTCATCTGGTTTCTCCTCTTTCTTGCCAGGGATCGGCCCTCAGGCGCGGTCCATCGCAGGTTTTCACCAGGCGCCGGATCGTCCGCCCGTCGCAGTACTCGCGCAGCGAGAAGCAGCCCCCGTCGATGTCCACCTGGATGTCCGCCACGGCGTCGATCCGCGCGACCGCCGCCAGCAGCGCGCCGCCTTCGCGCTCGGACAAAGGCGACGGGGCGCGGATGATGAGGTCGAGGTCGCTGGTCTGCGTCGCGGCCGGCCAGCCGGTCGCCAATTCGAAACCGACGCTGCCGGTCGGTCCCCAGGGGCGTCCGATATCGGTCCAGGCCGTTTCGACTTGCCGGAAGGCCCGCAAGGCGGGGATCGTTTCGTCGCGTTGCGGCGCCGGTTCCCGCCGCGCCGCAACGAGGTGTTCGGGGGCGACGCGCCGCGCGATGCAGCCGATCGGCACGGCGGCGGCAAATCTCTGGTTCCTCGAACGGCCGCGGATGCCGATCGGGATCAGCCCGTCGAGCGAACGGCCGCGCCTGACGACGACCACCGGGCGTTCTTCGAGAACGGCCGACGCCCAAGACGGCATCTCCGCGCTCGGGATCACCGCCTCCGGCCGCTCGATCCAAAGCAGATCGTGCGGTTTCAGCATGGTCACTGTGATGCCGGGATGGGACATCTCGAGATCCCTCCAATGCGTGTCGGACACCGGCCCGACGCCGGATCCGTCGGCGATCGGCCATGCCGGTTCGAACCCGCGATCCCCTCTGGCGTGGCGGCGGCGATCGCGCTTCGACGTTCGATTGAGTAGCGGGAAGAGGGTTCGCCCCGAATGCCGGAGCGAACCCTCCTTACCTCACCCCAGGGCCCACTGTTCTTCCATCTTCCGACGGACGGTGAGCGAGGCCTTGCGGAAGATCTTGGCGTCTTCCGATTGGAGCCGGACATCGAGCGTGCGGGGGGAGCGCCGGGTGTCGGCGATGGCGGCGATCAGGGTCTTTTCGACCTGTTCGACGCTCGCCGGCGTCGGCGTGCCTGGCGAGTCCACCTTGAGGAGGGCGTGAAGGCCGCCCAGCTTCGCGAAGGAGCCGATGTCATAGGCCATCGGGACGATCGTTTCGCCGAGACGGTCGAGTTCGGCGACGCTGCGGCGGGTGATGCGGGCGGCGGCTTCCTTGTACATCGCATGGATCAGAACTTCGGGGTCGTCGAAGGCGATCATGCGGTTCGCCTGGCCGGCCAGGGCCAGAAATGCGCCGGACACGCAGCGTCCGACGATCAGGGCGATGACCGGATGGCCGGCGGCCCGCGCATCGGCATAGGCGGCGATGATGGCGGCGGCGGCCAGATGGATCCCGGCCAGCTCCTCGCGCCGGCCGTAAGCCTGGCTCTTCGAATCGGCGATGGTGATGATCGGCCGTTTCGGACCGTTCTTGTCCGCCGCGATGACGGCGCGCAGCGCCCTGGTGCCGTACCATCCCTCTTCCAGGCCGACTTCGGTGTGCCCGGTCCGCGGAAAGCGCGCCTTCGGATCCGGCGCGATGCCGACGTAAACCACCTCCTCGCCGCCGAGGGTGGCTTCGGCAACCATCAGGGAGCCCGGATTGCCGGCGACCTTCCCATCGCTGCGGGCCAGGGCTTCGAACCAGGCGCGCCCACGGTTCATCACGAGATCGGTCATTTCGCACCGTCCTTCCAGGCATTGCGGATGTCATCGCCGGTCCATTGCTTGGACGTGTCCATGGATGCCAAACGCTTGATAAAAATGTCGTGCTTGTCCGTCCGCAGCTGCGCCGGCTGCCCCTTGCGGAAGAGCTCCCGGACCGCGGCGGTGACGGCTTCGGCGTCATCCTCGACCAGGGCGTCGGCGAAGCCGGTGGCATGGCGCTGGGCGCCGCCGTTGACGCTCCAGACGAACGGCTTGTTTCCCGCCTCGAACTCCGCCTTGCCGGCTTCCTGTTCGATGACCTCCGGACCGTTCATGCTGAGGCGCGCCTCCCGGGTCATGACCACATAGGTGGCGAGACCGGCGGCCAGCGACATGCCGCCGAAGCAGCCGGTCGGACCGGTGATGACCACGATCAGGGGGGTATGCTTGCGCAGGGCGACCATCTGCGCGTAGATCTCGGCGATCACCAACTCGCCCATATTGGCTTCCTGCAGGCGGACGCCGCCGCTTTCGAGCGACAGGACGGCGCGTGTCGGAATGCCCTTTTCGTTGTCCCGCAGGGCCAGGCGGAAGGCTTCGGCCATTTTCATGCCGCAGACCTCGCCGATGCTGCCGCCCTGGAACTTGCCCTCCATGGCGATGACCACGGCCGGCTGGCCGTCGATCTGGCCCTTGGCGACGACACAGCCGTCGTCGGACTGGGTCACGATGTCCTGCATGGGCAACCAGGGCGAGGTGATCCGATCGAACGGGCCGAGCAGCTCGCGGAACGTGCCGTCGTCGAGAAGCTG
>JAATGN010000418.1 GCA_015654615.1 Rhodospirillales bacterium | reverse complement strand
TTCGCGCAGGAAGTGCCGGAAATCTACGACGGCATCATCGAGATCAAGGCGGTCGCCCGCGATCCCGGCTCGCGGGCCAAGATCGCCGTGATCAGCCGCGATTCCGGCATCGATCCGGTCGGCGCCTGCGTCGGCATGCGCGGCAGCCGCGTCCAGGCGGTGGAGGCCGAGCTGCAGGGCGAAAAGATCGACATCATCCAATGGTCGTCCGATCCGGCCACCTTCATCGTCAACGGCCTGGCTCCCGCCGAGGTGGCCAAGGTGGTGCTGGACGAAGAGGCCAATCGCATCGAAGTGGTGGTGCCCGACGATCAGCTCAGCCTGGCCATCGGCCGCCGCGGCCAGAACGTCCGCCTGGCCTCGCAGCTGACCGGCTGGGATATCGACATCCTGACCGAGGCCGAGGAGTCCGAACGGCGTACCGAGGAATTCAAATCGCGCTCGCGGATGTTCATCGAGGCGCTCGACGTCGACGACGTGATCGCCCATCTGCTGGTCACCGAAGGGTTCTCCTCGGTCGAGGAGGTGGCTTTCGTGCCGCTTGAGGACCTGACCGACATCGAAGGCTTCGACGAGGGAATCGCCGGCGAGCTGCAGCAGCGCGGCCGGGTTTTCCTGGAAGAGCAGGACGAGCGCAATACCGTGCGCCGGAAGGAACTGGAGGTCGCCGACGATGTGGCGGCGATCGAGGGATTGTCCTCCGGCATGCTGGTGACCTTGGGTGAGAAGGGGATCAAGACCCTGGACGATCTCGCCGATCTCGCCGGCGACGAACTGATTGAAATGGTGGGCAAGGACAAGCTCACCGCCGACGAAGCCAATGCCGTGATCATGGCCGCGCGGGCCCATTGGTTCGATGGCGAGGGCAAGCAGGCCTGACGGCCAAGGCCGCGAGGACCAGCGCATGGCAGATGAACCGCCGGCCGAGGTGATCGCAGAAGGTCTCGTCGACGAGGAGGGCGCTCCTTTCCTCGAAGAAGAAAAAGGTCCGAACCGGCGTTGCATCGCCACCGGCAACGTCTTGCCGGTCGAACAATTGATCCGCTTTGTCGTGGGGCCGGACGGGGTGGTGGTCCCCGATATCGAGGCGCGGCTGCCGGGGCGGGGATTATGGTTGAGCGCCGGACGGGATATGGTAAATACGGCTGCGGCGAAGAATCTCTTCGCCAAGGCCTTCCGTCGGAAGGTGACGGTGCCGGCCGACCTTGCCGAGCGGATCGCCGGCCTGCTCTTGCGGCGCTGCCTTGACAGGATAGGTTTGGCGCGTCGCGCCGGCCAGGCGGTGACGGGGTACGAGAAAGTCCGCGGCGAATTGAAAGCCGGACGTGGCGCCGTTCTTCTGGCCGCCGCCGACGGCGCCGCCGACGGACGGGACAAGATCAGGGCGCTGGCGCCCGCCTTGCCGCTGGTTGCGGTGTTGCGCAGTGACGAATTGGGGGCCGCTTTCGGCCGCAGTCATGCCGTGCACGCCGTGCTGACGGCGGGCCGCCTGGCCGAGGGCCTGAAGATCGATGCCGCGCGGCTGGCGGGAATGCGGCCGGATTGACCCGGATTGAAGAGTGTCTGAGATGCGAGGGTCTGCACCTTCGCAGAAGCGAGAGTAAATCGAACCGATGACCGAGTCCAATGACCCCGACCGGAAAGCACCCCTGAAGCTGTCACCGGGCAAGCTTGAATTGAAGAAAACCGTGGAGACTGGCCAGGTGCGCCAGAGCTTCTCGCACGGGCGTTCCAAGGTGGTGACCGTCGAGGTGCGCAAGAAGCGGACTTTCGCCACCGGCGCCGGCGGCGTCCTGCATGAAGTCAAGGACGGTCCGCGGCCTCCCGAATTCGAGCCGATGGTTCCGCCGGTCGCCTTGCAGGAAGCCGGCGAGGCCGTGGCGGTCCATCCGCCGCTGCACGACCTGACCCTGGGCGAAAAGGCGACCCGTGTCCGCGCCCTGCAGGATGCGATGCGGGCCGAGGAAGAATCGCGCCGCCGCGCCGCCGATGAGGAATTGCGGCGCAGCCTGGACGAGGAAGCCCGCCGGATCGCCGCGGAAGAGGCCGCGCTCAATGCGCCGCCGGAAGTCGAGACCCCGCCCGAAGCGGCCGCTCCCGTCGAAGCGGCGCCGGCCGAAGCCAAGGAAGCCGCGGCGGCCACGTCGGCCGTCACGCCGGCGGCGGTTCCGGCAACCGGCCCGACTGCGGCCACCTCGGCTACGACTCCGGCCACGACCACGCCGGCGACTCCGGCCGCCGCGCCGGGCGCCAAGGCGGCCACCGAGGAAGACGAGGAAGAGGACCGCGGCAAGCGGCCCGGCCGTCCCGCCCCGCACAAGCCGGTGCCGGTGGTCAAGCGGACCGAGCCGCGCCGTCGCGAAGGCAAGCTGACGATTACCGCCGCCCTGGACGAGGACGATCGCGGCCAGCGCGGCCGTTCGCTGGCCGCCGTCAAGCGGGCCCGCGAACGCGAGCGGCTGAAGCAGCTGCAGAAGTCGACCGAAAAGGTCATCCGCGAAGTCGTCATTCCGGAAACCATCGCCGTCCAGGAGCTGGCCAATCGTATGGCCGAGCGGGGCGCCGACGTGATCAAATGCCTGATGCGCAACGGCATCATGGCGACCATCAATCAGGTCATCGATGCCGATACCGCCGAACTGGTGGTGTCCGAATTCGGCCACACCGCGAAGCGCGTGGCCGATTCCGACGTGGAAATCGGCCTGTCCGGCCTGGTCGACGCCGACGATCATCTGGCCACGCGGCCGCCGGTGGTCACCGTCATGGGCCATGTCGATCACGGCAAGACGTCGCTCCTCGACGCGCTTCGTTCCACCGACGTGGTGTCGGGCGAGGCCGGCGGCATCACCCAGCACATCGGCGCCTATCAGGTCGCCCTGCACAGCGGCCAGCGCATCACCTTCATCGATACGCCCGGTCACGAGGCCTTTACCGCCATGCGGGCCCGCGGCGCCAACATGACCGACATCGTGGTCCTGGTGGTGGCGGCCGACGACGGCATCATGCCGCAGACGGTGGAGGCCATCCGCCACGCCAAGGCGGCCAAGGTGCCGATCATCGTCGCCATCAACAAGATCGACAAGCCGGACGCCAACACCGAACGCGTGCGTCAGGAATTGCTGCAGCACGAGCTGGTGACCGAGGAGTTGGGCGGCGACATCCTGGCCGTCGAGGTTTCGGCGAAGAAGCGCATCAACCTCGACAAGCTCGAGGAAGCGATTTTGCTGCAGGCCGAAATTCTCGATCTGAAGGCCAATGCCGAGCGCGCCGCGCAAGGCGTGGTGATCGAGGCGAAGATCGAACGCGGCCGCGGTTCCGTCGCCACCGTCCTGGTGCAGAAGGGGACCTTGCATGTCGGCGACGTCTTCGTCGCCGGCGCCGAATGGGGCCGGGTCCGCGCCCTGATCGACGATCGCGGCAACAAGGTCGAGCAGGCCGGTCCGTCGATGCCCGTCGAAGTCCTGGGCCTGGCCGGAACGCCCTCGGCCGGTGATGATTTCATCACCGTCGAAACCGAAATCCGGGCGCGCGAAGTGGCCGGCTACCGGCAGCGCAAGGAGCGCGACGTCAAGGCGGCGGCCGGAGCGCGGGGCACCCTGGAGGAAATGTTCTCCAAGATCGCCGCCGGCGAAGCCAAGGAACTTCCCGTCGTCATCAAGGGCGACGTGCAGGGTTCGGTGGAAGCCATCGTCTCCACCCTGGAGCGGATGGGCACCGACGAGGTCAAGGTGCGCGTTCTGCATTCGGCCGTCGGCGGCATCAACGAATCCGACATCACGCTGGCCAGGGCCTCCAACGCCCTGGTGATCGGGTTCAACGTGCGGGCCAATCCGCAGGCGCGCGACATGGCGCGGCGCGATACCGTCGACATCCGCTATTATTCGATCATCTACGACGTGGCCGACGATCTGCGCCAGGCCTTGACCGGCATGCTGGCGCCCCTGCTCAAGGAGCGCTTCCTCGGCAACGCCGAGATCCGCGAGGTGTTCCAGATCACCAAGGTCGGCAAGGTGGCCGGCTGCATGGTCACCGAAGGGATGGTCAAGCGCGGCGCCAAGGTTCGCCTGCTGCGCGACAATGTCGTCATCCACGAAGGGGCTCTCGGCCAGCTCAAGCGTTTCAAGGACGACGTCAAGGACGTCCGGGAAGGTTATGAGTGCGGCATGTCGTTCGAGAATTACAACGACATCCAGGTCGGCGACACCATCGAATGCTATGAGATCGAAGAGGTTGCTGCCACCCTTTGAGCGGGTGGCGGCAAACCTCTTTCGATGGAGAACGTGCCATGAGCCGAGGGCAACGGGCACCCAGTCAGCGTCAGCTTCGCGTCGGCGAAGAACTTCGCCACGCCATCGCCAGTATTCTGGAACGCGGCGATATCCGCGATGGCGACGTGGCCGGCCGGCCGGTCACGGTGACCGAAGTGACGGTCAGTCCGGATCTGCGCAACGCGACCGTTTTCGTCATTCCCCTGGGCGGCGGCGACAGCGTTTCGCTGCTGGCCGGTTTGAAGCGCGCCCGCCCTTATCTGCGCCATGAAGTGGCCAAGATGGTGCAGTTGCGCATGGTGCCGGACCTTTCCTTCTCCGCCGACACCACCTTCGACAACGCCAGCCGAATCGAAGAGATCCTGCACAGTCCGGAAGTCCGTCGCGACGTGGTGGCCAACCGGTCCGACGAGGCGGATTTCGACGAGGCCGAGGGCCACCCGGCCGACCGGGACGAAGGCCGCGACGATGGCGCCTGATCGGACGATCTTGGCCCAAGTTGAATCGCCAAGACGCCAGGGCGCCAAGATTTTTTATTCCTTGATCGGTCATTTCGAAATCGATTCCCTAGAGAAGCCCTCCCCCTTGATGGGGGAGGGTTTGGGTGGGGGTGATGCCGGAACCGCCGATGACTCCGGCCACGAGGCCGAAGTTTGCGGCTTGCATCAGAGGTTGATCCGCAGATGTCGCAGATTGACGCTGATGGCAATGGACGCGAACCAGCCGTTTTGGGCTTCGGACGTCCTCGGTGCCTGGCCGGACGGCCTTGATCAATTTTCATCTGCGACATCTGCGGAAAAGCAACGGTGCATTCAGACCCAAAGCCGGACGCCTAAGAGGCTCTGGCATCACCCCCACCCAACCCTCCCCCATCAAGGGGGAGGGCTTGCCGGCGTGTGGCATCGTGGCCCGTAAGCGGCGAGGCCTGCCCATCAACGGCTGGCTGGCCATCGACAAGCCGCTCGGCATGACCTCGACCGCCGTGGTGACCCGGGTGCGCCGTCTGACCGATGCCGCCAAGGTCGGGCACGGCGGCACCTTGGACCCGCTGGCCAGCGGCGTTCTTCCCATCGCCCTCGGCGAAGCCACCAAGACGGTCGCCTATGTGATGGACGGGGCCAAAACCTACCGCTGGCAGGTGACCTGGGGCGAAGCGCGGAGCACCGACGACGCCGAAGGGCCCGTGGTGGCGACCTGCGCGCATCGTCCCAGCCTGGCCGACATCGAAGCCGTCCTTCCCCGCTTCATCGGGGACATCGAACAGGTGCCGCCGGCCTTTTCGGCGGTGAAGATCGATGGCCGGCGGGCCTATGATTTGGCCCGGGCCGAACAGGCGGTGGAACTGCGCCCGCGCATCGTCCGCATCGATCGTTTCACCGTCGTCGAGGCCGGCGCCGATGCCGCGATTTTCGAGGTCGGCTGCGGCAAGGGGGCCTATATTCGCTCCCTGGCGCGCGATTTGGCGAAGGCGTTGGGAACGGTCGGCTATGTATCCTCCCTGCGCCGTACAGGTTGCGGGCCGTTTCATGAATTGAACGCGATTTCCCTGGATATGCTCGAAGACTTTGGGCATAGTGCCGCGTCTGCGAATTTGGTGCTTCCTGTCGAGACCGTGCTGGACGACATCCCGGCTCTGGCCCTGACGGAAGATGAGGCCCGTCGCCTGCAGAATGGGCAGTCTCTGTCGATCCTTCGACTGGCTGCTCGAAATCCTCATGCGTCCATCATCGCCGGAGCAACCGTGCGTGCCATGGCCGAGGAGCGATTGGTGGCGTTGGCCCGTATCGATGGCGTCGAACTGCGCCCGATACGTGTGTTGAACCTTTGAACAACGGAGTAAACGATGTCGATCACCGCCGAGCGTAAGCAAGAGCTTATCAAAGAATATGCCACCGCCGAGACCGATACCGGTTCGCCGGAAGTCCAGGTGGCCATCCTGTCGGAGCGCATCCGCAATCTGACGGAGCATTTCAAAGACCATAAGAAGGATTTCCACTCGCGCCGCGGCCTGCTGATCATGGTCGGCCAGCGTCGGCGCCTGCTGGATTACCTCAAGGCGAAAAACTCTTCTCGCTACGAGCAGCTCATCGCCCGCCTCGGCCTGCGCAAGTAGATTTGTCGTGGTGCCCGCCGCAGCCTTCCGCTTCGGCGGCAGGAATTTATCGGCGAGATTTTTTGGGAAAACCCGCGCGGGGATGGCTTCGCGCGGGTAGCGTCATATCGGCACGGTCCTTTTCGCCCGTGCGTCGTTCGAGCCCTTGGTGGGCCGAGCCGCGGGCCGGGACCGACCGCCGACGCAATGCAGTGATGCCCGGGACGTGGCAATCCGGCCACCCCTTGGGATAAGGAAAAGAAACGTATGTCCATGTTTAAACCCTTCCGTAAAGAGCTGACCTGGGGTGGTCGCAAGCTGGTCCTGGAGACCGGCACGATCGCCAGGCAGGCCGACGGCGCCGTTCTGGCGACCTACGGGGAGACCAAGGTGCTCTGCACCGTCGTCGGAGCCAAGTCGCCGAAACCCGGCATCGACTTCTTTCCGCTGACCGTCAACTATCAGGAAAAGGCTTTTGCCGCCGGCAAGATTCCCGGCGGCTTCTTCAAGCGCGAAGGTCGCCCGAGCGAGAAGGAGACTCTGGTCTCCCGCCTGATCGACCGGCCGATCCGTCCCCTGTTCGCCGACGGTTTCCGCAATGAGACGCAGGTCATCTGCACCGTGCTCTCGCACGATCTGGAAAACGATCCCGACGTCGTCGCGATGATCGGGACCTCGGCGGCGCTGACCCTCTCCGGCATCCCCTTCATGGGTCCGATCGCCGCCGCCCGGGTCGGTTATATCGACGGGCAATATGTGTTGAACCCGACGTCCGAGCAGCTTCTCCAGTCCTCGTTGGAGCTGGTGGTCGCCGGAACCGTCGAAGGCGTTCTGATGGTCGAATCCGAAGCCAAGGAGCTGTCGGAAGAAATCATGCTGGGCGCCGTGACCTTCGGCCACGACAGCTTCCAGCCGGTGATCAATCTGATCATCGAACTGGCCGAGCTGTGCGCCAAGGAACCCTGGGACGTGACGCCGCCGGCGCCCGAAGTGGCCGCCGTTCGCCGCAAGCTGACCGACAGCGGCATCGCCGCCGCCCTGACCGACGCTTATAAGATCGTCGTCAAGCAGGAGCGTTATGCCAAGGTCGCCGAAGTCAAGGCGAAGGCGCTCGAATCCTTAGGCGACAACGCCGCCGAACTGGCGGTTGCCGGGGACGTCTTCAAGGGTCTCGAATCCGACGTGGTGCGCGGCAACATCCTGAAGACCGGCGTGCGCATCGACGGCCGCGACACCAAGACGGTGCGCCCGATCGAAGTGGCGGTCGGCATCCTGCCCCGGGCTCATGGTTCGGCTTTGTTCACGCGCGGGGAAACCCAGGCTTTGGTCGTGACCACGCTCGGCACCGGACAGGACGAGCAGATCATCGACGCGCTGGCCGGCGAATACCGCGAGCGTTTCATGCTGCATTACAATTTCCCTCCCTACTCGGTGGGTGAGGCGGGACGGATCGGTTCGCCCGGTCGCCGCGAAATCGGCCATGGCAAGCTGGCCTGGCGGGCCATCCATCCGACCCTGCCGGCCAAGGAAGCCTTCCCCTATACGCTGCGTGTCGTCTCCGAGATCACCGAATCCAACGGTTCCTCGTCGATGGCCTCGGTGTGCGGCGCTTCGCTGGCTCTGATGGATGCCGGCGTGCCTTTGCCCCATCCGGTGGCCGGCATCGCCATGGGTCTGATCAAGGAAGACGACGGCTTCGCCGTGCTCTCCGACATCCTGGGCGATGAAGATCACCTGGGCGACATGGACTTCAAGGTGGCCGGCACCGAAGTGGGTGTCACCGCGCTGCAGATGGACATCAAGATTACCTCGATCACCAAGGAGATCATGACGATCGCCCTCGGCCAGGCCAAGGACGGTCGTCTGCACATCCTGAAGGAAATGGCCAAGGCGATCGAACGGGCCCGCGACGCGGTCAGCGGCAATGCCCCCAGGATCGTCACCTTCTCGATCCCCAAGGACAAAATCCGCGAAGTGATCGGGACCGGCGGCAAGGTCATTCGCGAGATCTGCGAGCAGACCGGCGCCAAGATCGATATCGACGACGATGGCACCATCAAGGTGGCCTCGGTCGATTCCGATGCCGGGCAGCGGGCCATCGATTGGATCAAAGGGATCGTTGCGGAGCCGGAAATGGGCGGCATCTACACCGGCAAAGTGGTGAAGACCGTCGATTTCGGCGCCTTCGTCAACTTCTTAGGTTCGCGCGACGGTCTGGTCCACGTCTCCGAATTGGCGCCCAAGCGCGTCGAGAAGGTGACCGACGTGGTGAAGATGGGCGACAGCGTCCGAGTCAAGGTCATCGGTTTCGACGACCGCGGCAAGGTGAAGCTTTCGATGAAGCAGGTCGACCAGGCCACCGGCGAAGATCTGAGCAAAAAAGAAGAGTAGACCCTCGGCGTGGCCCAGTTGTTCCTGCCCAGGGTGATCGGCCATCGCGGCGCTGCCGCGCATGCGCCGGAAAACACCCTGGCCGGGTTCGCCTGTGCCGCCCGTCTGGGCGTCCGGTGGATCGAACTCGATGTCCAGCTGACGTCCGACGGTGTGCCCGTGGTCTTTCACGACGATCGGCTGGAACGCACCACCGATGGTCGGGGGGTTCTCGTTGAAACGTCCTTGGCGGACTTGCGCCGCCTGGACGCGGGAGGCTGGTTCGCCGACCGCTTCGCCGGCGAGCGGGTGCCGACTTTGGCCGAGGCCCTGTCCCTCCTTGTCGCGCAAGGACAGGGCCTTTGTCTTGAGGTCAAAGCCGATGAGGCGCGGGGCGGTGAGACCGCCCGGGCCGCTCTTGACGGCCTGCGACGGCATTGGCCGGCCGATGGTCCGCCGCTGGTGCTGTCCAGCTTCGCCAAGAGCGCTCTCGAGGCGTTGGCCGAAGACGGTTGCGCCTGGCCGCGTGGGTGGCTGGTGGAACGGTTGCCGGACGATTGGCGGGACGAAGTGCGCCGGCTGGGGTGTGGGAGCCTGCATGTCGACCAGGCGTCGCTCGATGCGGCGGCGGTCGGGACGGTGAAGGCGCAAGGGGTGGTTCTGCTGGCCTATACGGTCAACGATCGTTCGCGGGCGGAACAATTGTGGGGATGGGGAACGGACGCGCTGTTCAGCGATTGCCCGGAGCAATTGCTGGGGCCGTCGGATCATTGAGACATATGGTATCCGGCGGAGACGGTCTCTATCTTAGGACATAGCGGCAACCTTTCAAAAAACGAATTGCCGCGTTAAATTCGCGGCCGTGGAAAGTGGACCGCAAGTGGAGTGGACGTCGCCGTGAAATCCTTGAAGCCCGTGATGATCTCTGGCCGCGAAGTGATGCCGTTGGTGGAAGGCGGCAAAGGCATCGCGGTTTCCAACGGCGAGAGTTCGGCGGCTTGGGCGGCCGCCGGCGCCGTCGGCACCTTCTCGGGGGTCAATGCGGATTTCTATGACGAGAACGGCAAATTCGTCCCGGTCGTCTATCACGGCAAAACCAGGCACGAACGCCACGGCGAACTGATGGCCTACGCGATCCGCGGCGGCATCGCCCAGGCCCGCATCGCCCACGACATGTCGGGGGGGCGGGGGCGCGTCCATATGAACGTGCTGTGGGAGATGGGCGGCGCCGAACATATCCTGCACGGCATCCTGGAAGGCGCCAAGGGGCTGGTGCATGGCGTCACCTGCGGCGCCGGCATGCCTTATAAGGTGGCGGAAATCGCCGCCTCCTACGGCGTCTATTATTATCCGATCGTATCGTCGGCCCGGGCCTTCAGCGCCTTGTGGAAGCGGGCCCATCACAAATTCCCGGAATGGCTGGGCGGGGTCGTCTATGAAGATCCCTGGCTGGCCGGCGGCCACAACGGCCTGTCCAATTCGGAAAATCCGGAACAGCCGCAGCCGCCGCTGCCCCGCGTGCGCGAATTGCGGGCATTGATGCGCCAATGCGGCGCGCCGGAGGTGCCGGTCTTCATGGCGGGCGGCGTCTGGTATTTGCGCGAATGGGTCGATTTTCTCGACAATCCCGAGATCGGACCGGTCGCCTTCCAATTCGGCACGCGGCCGCTGCTGACGCAGGAATGTCCGGTTTCCGAAGCCTGGAAGAACCGTCTGCTGAACCTCCAGGCCGGCGATATCCTGCTGCACCGCTTCAGCCCGACCGGGTTCTATTCCTCGGCGGTCAAGAACGGCTTCATCAACGAACTGTGCCAGCGTCTGGAACATCAAATTCCCTATTCCCCCGAGGCGGTGGGCGAACATACGGCCGAGCTGGCCATCGGGGCGCGCGGCCGTATGGTCTATGTGGCGCCGGCCGACAAGGTCAAGGCGGAAAGCTGGATCGGCCAGGGCTTCGGCGAGGCGCTGCGGACTCCCGATTCGACGCTGATCTTCGTCGATCCCGACCGGGCCGAAATGATCCGGCGCGATCAGGTGGAATGCATGGGCTGCCTGTCGGCCTGCGCCTTTTCCAACTGGGCGCAAGGCGAATCGGGCACCACCGGCAAGAAGGCGGATCCCAGGAGCTTCTGTATCCAGAAAACCCTGCAGAACATCGCCCACGCGGGCAATGTCGAGGACGAATTGATGTTCGCCGGACACAATGCCCATCGCTTCGCCAGCGATCCGTTCTATTCGGGCGGGTTCATTCCGACGGTGCGCCAGCTCATCGAGCGCATTCAGACGGGGGACTGACGACGGAGATCCAAGCCCGCCGATCCTTCGGGGTAACTTGAATATCACCTAAAGCAATTCCAAATGGTATCGCATCCTCTTAACAGGTATAAGTAATCCGGATAATGCTTCCGGGAGGAGCTTCCGAAATGAACGCGAACTTCCAACGACCTTTCAGTCACGCCCTCGACCGCCTGCGCGCCGCGGGCCTGCGTCCGACCCGCCAGCGGTTGGCTTTGGCGAAACTGCTGTTCGACGGCTGTGACCGCCACGTGTCGGCCGAACAGCTGCATGCCGAAGCGGTCGGCAGCTGCATCCGTGTTTCGCTGGCGACCGTCTACAATACGCTTCATCAGTTCACGACGGCGGACATGCTCCGCGAAATCGTCGTCGACGCCGGCCGCTCCTATTTCGACACGAATACGTCCGACCATCATCATTTCTTCTTCGAGAACTCCGGAAACCTGGAAGACATTCCCGGGCATATGGTGGCCTTGAGCAAGGTGCCGGAAGCCCCGGAAGGGACGACCATCCGCCGTGTCGACGTGATCGTCCGGGTGAACGGCTGACGGTTTTCCGATACGGACCGACCGTTTTGCAAGCCCGCCGCCTGAAAACGCTTTTGAGCCCGCCCTTGGTGGTGGTGGCGGTTTTCGTCTTCCTCGTCGAAGAGGTCCTGTGGGGCTGGCTGGCGCGACTGACCGCCGCCCTGGGCCGATGGGCGCCCGTCGCCCGCATCGAGGCGGCAATCCAGCGGCTGCCTCCCTATCTCGCCATTCTGCTGTTCGTCGTGCCCTGGGCGATCATCCTGCCGGTCAAGCTCATGGCCCTGTGGCTGCTCGCCACCGGGCATGCGGCGGGCGGGATTGCGCTGTTCGCCGGCGGCGAACTGTTCGGTGTCGGTTTCCTGGCGCGCATCTACGTCCTGTGCCGGCCGGCCCTGGCCACATTGGCCTGGTTCGTCCGCCTCGAGGGATGGGTGCGGGCGGCCAGCGCCTGGGCCCATGCCCGGCTGGACCGCATCGCCCTGTGGCGCCGGACCCGGGAAAGACTCCATGCCGCCGTCGCCGGATGGTACGACGTCGTCCGGCGGCGCGGTCACGGCTGGTTCGCGGCCCGCCTCAGGGCGGCGCATCGCCTGGTCCGGGCGCAGTTCCTGCGCTGACCTCAAGCTGTCGGCTTATCGTCAGTGGGGCGGGCCTCCGCATCCGCCTTATCGGCCGAGCGGCTGTACCGTCATCCCGGCGAAAGAGCTTGTGAGGCAAGGGAAAGTGGCACCGGCGTCCCTGCCGGTGTCCGCCGCCCTGCGGCGGAAACGTTCCCTTCAAGATCGATCCCTCGGCCGCTCTCGCACTGCCGGCTTCGCCGGGGCACACCGGCA
The DNA here is from genome assembly GCA_015654615.1 of Rhodospirillales bacterium. Classification (GTDB taxonomy): domain Bacteria; phylum Pseudomonadota; class Alphaproteobacteria; order Rhodospirillales; family Magnetospirillaceae; genus Telmatospirillum. The sequence continues at coordinate 9,145 of JAATGN010000418.1, read as the reverse complement.
GGGATGCCGGTGCCACCGGGGTATGAGAAATGCGGGTTGAGGGGAGGCGGCCTGGCCGGCACACCGAAACGAGCTGCGATCGTAGGCGCCCGGCAGGCGAAAAAATATAACGATATCAAGTTATTGTAGGGCGTCGACACCGACGGCGCAACGCGCTGCCGGTGCTGCAAATCCGCAAGCGGGCCGGCGGATCGGGAAAAACTGCGTTTGCAGGCCTTGGCGCGCCGATGGACGCCGCTTCATTGCGTTAACGTTCCGGGATGCCCCCTCGTCATGGCGGTCGTCGCGACGACCGCCATCGCCCCGAACGAAGCGCCTTGGGCCCTGAGATGACGCCCCTGTCTGATCGCGAACCACTTCTAGGGCGTGTCGTGAGTTACGGCGGTCTGGAGAACGGGCAAGATATTTGGGTAACACGGACGGACACGGACAGCCACGGATGCACACGGACAAAGATGAATATGATAAAATCGTCATCGTTGATCAAATAATAGGCAACGATTTGGAAAATTGTTTTAGATAGTTATTCGTAATCATATTTAATGACTGGGGACATTTCCCGCGTTTTTTGCCTTCCTTGCCGTGAGAAAAACGGGATCAGGCCACTCGACATCCAATCCGTGTGCATCCGTGGCGGTCCGTGTCCGTCCGTGTTCCCCGAAATCCGTCGTCATCCCGAAACGCAAGCCCCTCTTCGCAAAGCATTTTTCAGCAAAGAGAAAATGTGTGAACACGGATGGTCCCGCCTGGGAGAGAGGGGCCGGTGCCAGCGGGAGGGTGAGTCACGGGACAAAAGGCCGGGCATGACGACGTCAGGTACAGTGCAACTGACGGCACGTGCGAGAGCACGATGCCTTAAATCGGCATCACGCTCCGGCTTTTCTTGATGTCCCTCGCCGGGCGCGCGCCTCCGCGCGCTTGGCCGCGGCCTCAAAGGCCGCTCTAATGCGCCGCCGGACTTTGGCCGTGTTCGGGCAGACCGCCTTTCATGATGAAGACGAAGGGGATGACCAGCAGGAAGATCACGCCCAGCACGCGGAAATCATCGAGAAAAGCCAGCAGCAGGGCCTGATTCTGGACGATGCCATAGACGGTGCCGAGGGCTTTGCCGGAGGCTTCGGCGACGGTGGCGCCCTGCGACTGGAAGAGGTGGGTCAAGCCGTCCATCGTCTGCCGATAGGCCGGATCGAACGGTGTCGCATGCCCGGTCAGGGTGGTTTGATGGGCTTGGCCGAAGCGCGACAGAAAAGTCGTCACCAGCGAAATGCCGAAACTGCCGCCCAGGTTGCGTGAGACGTTGATCAGGGCCGAGGCCTCGCTGCTCATGCTGGGGGCAATGAAGCGATAGGCGGCGGTGTTGATCGGGATGAACAGCAAGGACAGGCCGAGCGCCTGGTAGATTCGCGCCCAAACGAACGTTTGGTAGTCGGTTTCCAGGCTGAAACGGGTCATGTGGAACAGGGCGAAGGAACAGACGGCCAGACCCAGCACGATCAGAAAACGGGAATCGACGATCGAGACCAGCCGGCCGACGATCGGCATCGCCAGGATGATCGAGACGCCGCCGGGGGTGATCACCAGGCCGGCTTCGGTGGCCGTGTAGCCGAACAGGCGCTGGACCAGTTCGGGCAGCAGGACGGTGCTGCCCAGCAGGATGAAGCCGAGCAGGAACATCAGCAGATTCGACATGCCGAAATTGCGCTCGAACAGCAGGCGCAACTCGACGATCGGATGCCTCTGGCCGAGTTCCCAGATGACGAAGGCGATCAGCGCCAGGAGCGAGAGGACGCTCAGCCAGAAGATGAAGGGAGAGGCGAACCAGGCGTCCTGTTCGCCTTTGTCGAGGACGATCTGCAGGAATCCCAAGCCGATCGCCAGCAGCCCGAAGCCGACATAGTCGATTTTGGCGCCTTGCCGCCGCCGTTCCAGCCGGGCTTCGGTATAAGCCGATGGATCCTCCAACAGGGTGGAGACCAGGATGGCCAGCACGACGCCGACCGGCACATTCAGCAGGAAGACCCAGCGCCAGCTGAACTGATCGGTGATCCAGCCGCCCAGCGTCGGCCCGATGGCCGGCGCGAAGACCACCGCCATGCCGTAAAGGGCGAAGGCCATGCCGCGCTGACGCGGCGGAAAACTGTCGGCCAGAATGGCCTGGGCGCTGGGTTGCAGGCCGCCGCCGGTCAATCCCTGGATGGCCCGGAAAACGATCAGCAGGCCAAGGGTCGGGGCCAGGCCGCAGGCCAGCGAGCTGATCGAAAAGCCGATGATGCAGGTGACGAAGAAGCGGGTGCGTCCCATCACCGACGACAGCCAGCCGGAGACCGGCAGGATGACCGCGTTGGTGACCAGATAGGAGGTCAGAATCCAGGTGGATTCGTCCTGCCCGGCCGACAGGTCGCCGGCGATATGCTGCAGCGATACGTTGGCGATGGAGATGTCGAGCACCTCCATGAAGGCGGCCAGGGCGACCAGCGGGGCGACCAGCCAGGGGTTGAGACGCCGTTTGGTCCCGTCCGCCGCGGCCGGGGCCAAACTCATTTCGGGGTTTCCGCGGTCGTTGCCACATCGACCGCGGGAAGAACCGACAATCCCGGCGCGAGTTGGCCGACCAGGGCGTCGGATGGATCGTCGAAGACGATCTTCACCGGGAAGCGCTGCACCACCTTCACATAATTGCCCGTGGCGTTTTCCGGCGGCAGCAGCGAGAAGCGCGCCCCGGAACCCGGTTGAATGCTGTCCACCCGGCCCTGGAAACGATGATCGGGGAAAGCGTCGACGGTCATGCCGACCGGCTGGCCGGGACGCATGCGGGTCAACTGGGTTTCCTTGAAATTGGCGATGACCCAGGGCGGATCGACGACCAGACTGGTCAAAATCTGGTTTTTCTGCACCACGTCGCCGGCATTCACCGCCTTGCGCCCGATGCGGCCGGCCTGCGGGGCGAAGATCCCGGCATAGGACAGGTTCAATTCGGCGGCATGCAGATTGGCCGCCGCCAGTTCGATCATGGCGCGGCTGTTGGCCAGCTGCGCCTCCTTCTGCGCCACGCGCTGCGGCGCCGCCAGGGCGTCGCGATAGCGCGCCTCGGCCTGGGCCTGGTTGGACGCCGCGGCGGTGGCGGCCAGTTGGGCCGCCCGCCATCGGGCCGAGGTGCCCCGCGTCTCGGCGACGGCCTGTTCGAGGCGCTGCTTCGAAGCGTCGGCCTTCTGGAAAAGATCCTCGTAGCGCTTGACGTCGGCCGCGGCGCGGGCCGCGTCGGCGCCGGCCGCCTCGGCCGTTTGATAGGCTTCGGCCACCTGATGGCGCGCCTGTTCGACGCCGTGGCGCGCCTCGTCGACGGCGGCCCCCGTGGTCGCCTTGACCAGGTCGAGATCGGCCTGGGCCGCCTGTTCTTGCGCCAATGCAACATTCAGGCTGGCCCTGGCCGAATCCCGTTGGGCGGCCAGGTCGCGGGGATCGATTTCGATCAGCAGCTGCCCCGAGGCCACCCGCTGGTTGTCGGAAAAATGCACGGCGGCGACGATGCCGCCGACCTGCGGGGCGATCTGCACCATATTGGCTTCGATGAAGGCGTCGTCGGTCGTTTCCTCGTTTCGGGTCAGCAGCCAATAGACGCCGCCGACGAGAAGGGCGGCCGCGGTCGCCGCCCCGAAGATCTTGAACCGTTGCCGGCGTTTACGCCGCGCCTCTTCGTCATTGCCGTCCGCAGGGCCAACGCCGTTGGCTCCGTCGCCGCTTTGCTCCGCCATTCCACCCTCGCCCCATCCCCCGCACCGCAGTCATGGACCAGACTAGCGACGCTGATCGTAAGATCAAGACGGCTACATGGCAGGGGTGGGCCGCCACGTCATTGCAAAGCCGCAACGACGTGGCGGAGCCTCATCAGGCCGCGGTGGCCTCTTCGACGGGGGCCAGGCGGATCAGGTAATCGAAGGCGGCCAGCGCGGCCTTGGAGCCTTCGCCCATGGCGATGACGATCTGCTTGAAGGGAACCGTGGTCGCGTCTCCGGCGGCGAAGACTCCGGGCAGGGACGTCTGCCCGCGGTTGTCCACTTCGATTTCGCCGCGCGGGGACAGGGTCACCGTGCCTTTGAGCCATTCGGTGTTGGGCACCAGGCCGATTTGGACGAAGATCCCCTCCAGGGCCAGCCGATGCAGCTGCTCGCTGTTGCGGTCCTTGTAGGTAAGGGCCGTCACCTTGCTGCCGTCGCCATGCACTTCGGTCGTCAAGGCCGAAGTGATCACCGTCACGTTCGGCAGGCTGGCGAGCTTCCTCTGCAGCACGGCGTCGGCCCGCAGCTTGGCGTCGAACTCGATCAGCGTGACGTGGGCGACGATTCCGGCCAGATCGATGGCCGCCTCGACGCCGGAATTGCCGCCGCCGATCACCGCCACGCGCTTGCCCTTGAACAGCGGGCCGTCGCAATGCGGGCAATAGGCGACGCCCTTGTTGCGATAGGCGTCCTCGCCCGGCACGTTCATCTGCCGCCAGCGGGCGCCGGTCGACAAGATCACCGTTTTGGCCTTGAGCGCCGCGCCGTTGGCCAATTGCACCTCGATCAGCCCGCCCGGAACCTTCGCCGGCACCAGCTTGGTGGCGCGCTGCAGATTCATGATGTCGACGTCATAGTCCTTGGCGTGGCTTTCCAGCGCCGCGGCCAGCTTGGGGCCTTCGGTATGCGACACCGAGATGAAATTTTCGATCGCCATCGTATCCTGCACCTGGCCGCCGAAACGTTCGGCCGCGATGCCGGTGCGGATGCCCTTGCGGGCGGCGTAGATCGCCGCCGACGCTCCGGCCGGCCCGCCGCCGACGATGAGCATGTCGAACACCCCCTTGCCCTTGAGCTTCACGGCCTCGCGCTCGGCGGCGCCGGTATCGAGTTTGGCGACGATCTGCTCGACGGTCATGCGGCCCTGGGCGAAGGGCTGGCCGTTGAGGAAGACGGAGGGGACGGCCATGACCTGGCGCGCCTCGACTTCCGGCTGGAACAGCGCGCCGTCGATGGCGACATGCTCGATCTTCGGATTGAGGACGCTCATCAGATTGAGGGCTTGCACCACGTCGGGGCAGTTCTGGCAAGACAGCGAGAAATAGGTTTCGAAACGATAGGCGCCGTCGAGGTCCCTGATCTGCGCGATGACGTCCTGCGCCGTCTTGGAGGGATGTCCGCCGACCTGCAGCAGGGCGAGAACCAGCGAATTGAATTCATGACCGAGCGGCAGGCCGGCGAAACGCACGCCGATCTCCGTGCCGACGCGGTTGATCGCGAAGGACGGCTTGCGGGCATCGTTGCCCTCCCGGATCAGCGTGACCTTGTCCGACAAAGCGGCGATCTCTTCGAGCAGCGACAGCAGTTCCTGCGATTTGGCGCCGCCATCCAGGGACGCCACCAGTTCGATCGGCTGGGTAATATTCGTGAGATAGACCTTCAATTGGTCCTTGAGATTCGTGTCCAACATTGCCGATGGCCCCTTAAGCGTTTTCTTCCGAGAAGATCATGGTGCCCCCGGATCCGGAAAATCCGGGTCCGGGGAGTCCACGATCTGGAGATTTAGATCTTGCCGACCAGGTCCAGCGACGGAGCGAGGGTCTTCTCGCCTTCCTTCCACTTGGCCGGGCAGACCTCGCCCGGATGGGAGGCGACATACTGGGCGGCCTTGACCTTGCGCAGCAGCTCGCGGGCGTCGCGGCCGACACCGCCGGCGGTGATCTCGATGATCTGGATCTTTCCTTCCGGGTCGATCACGAAGGTGCCGCGGTCGGCCAGGCCGGCGTCCTCGATCAGCACTTCGAAATTCCGGCTGATGGTGCCGGTCGGATCGCCGACCATGGTGTAGTTGATCTTCTTGATCGCCTCGGAGGTGTCGTGCCAGGCCTTGTGCGCGAAATGGGTGTCGGTCGAGACGCTGTAGATCTCGACGCCCAGCTCCTGGAACGCGGCATAGTTCTCGGCCAGATCCTCAAGTTCGGTGGGGCAGACGAAGGTGAAATCCGCCGGGTAGAAGAACACCACGGACCACTTGCCCAAGAGGTCGGCATCGGTGACCTTGACGAAAGCGCCGTTTTTGAGAGCGTTGGCGGTGAACGGCTTGATGCCGGTGTTGATCAAAGACATGAGGTTCTCCACTTGCGTTGATGATCGGAACAGGCGTCATCATAGGGGCAGAGGTCGGATCGACAAAATTGAAAGTTTCTGTTATACAAATCGTTAAAAACGATTAGTCGACGGCGCACCGCGTCCGGTCCCCGCGGGGCTGGCCCGGGTCTTGCGTATCACCCCCAGGGCAGGATGAGGCCGGCGATTCTTGCCGGGCCGCAAGACCACATATGGGGATGTCATGGCGATCAGTGCAACGTCGAATGCCTTGGTGCAACTGCTGCAGGCCAGCGGCGCCGGCAGCCCCCTGTCTTTCCAGGCCGGCGGCGGCAGCCTGGTCTCGACCGCAAGCGGCGCGGCGTCGGGCGGGCCGGGCAGCGTGTCCGACAAGCTCAAGAATTTGCAGAAGCAGGCCGAGACGGTGCAGCAGCAGGCCGACAGCGCCATCAAGATCGGGCGCCGGGACAGGCTCAGCGCCATGAGCAGCCAGATCTCCTCGATCCTCGACAGCGTGAACGCGGTGGTCGGCGGACTGACCGGCGGCGGGGCCTCTTCGGCGGCTCCCGGCGCCTCCCTGAAGGACAATCAGCAGGCGATTTCTTCGGTGTTGAGCACGGTCAATTCGACGCTCGCCGAACTCTCGATCCTCGTGCCGAAAGACTCGAGCCCGGCATCGGGCGAGGCCGGGACGACGCTCAGCCAGTTGAGCAGCCGGACCGGCACCTTGGCCCGGCAGGCCGGCGTTTCCCTGCAAAAGGCCACCTCGGCCGGGGTTGCCGCGGGAATGGCGTCGCGTTCGCCGCATCTGGTCGATTTGCTGGTCTGAGGGCCGGTTAAAAGTTTTGGGTCCGTCAAAGCGATGCGAAGGCGCGGCAATCCAGGGGCCGCCCCGATTGCTTCGCTCCCGCCAAGGAAATAAAGCCTCAATGGCGCCGGCCTCCGTGCCGGCGGAAAAGACTCCGCCGCTTCGCGGCGGACACCGGCAGGGACGCCGGTGCCACTTTTCCCTTATGCTTCCAGGACGGGTCGGCGCTTCGTCGGTGCGGAACGCGCAATGACCGTCCCGTCCGCCCGGCAAAAGCTGCCCGGCGGCCCCCGTCCCCCAGTCGAAACCGGCAAATATGACGCCGGTCAGGCGCGCACCGGGGTTATGTCGGTGTGTATGAAGTCGTTGCCTTTGAACAGCAGAGGCTCGCCGGTGGTTTTGGCGAGGGCATAGGCAAAACAATCGCCGAAATTGAGTTGGGCCGAATGCCCGCTTCCCTTGCCGAAATCCCGATAGGCCTCCCGCGCGATTCTGGCTTGGGTTTCGGTGACGGGCTCGACGACGAGTTGCGCCTCTCCGACGAATTCATCGAACCGACGACTGGCCACCGGGTCGCGACTGCCGTCGACGACGACGGCGGCTTCCAGAAAATTGGCGGCGGAAACGCGCCGCCGGGCCGCATTCTGGATGGCCATCGCGCAAAATTGCGCTTCCGGTTCGCAGCGAAGGATGGCGATGATCGCCGACGTGTCGATGATCATCGCGGCAATCCGTCATCGCCATACAGCAAGTCGCCATGATCGGCGGAACGGAAGGGTTCTTTCAGACGCCCGGCACAATCCCTGCCGATGGCCAGCAGGCGCTCGGACAGGGGGATCTCATGGTCGCGGCGGACGCGGTCGAGGCGTTCACGGACCGCCTCCGTGACGGCCGTCGCCATGCTTTCCCCAGTCAAGGCCGCAAGCTCTTGCGCCAACCGATGGGCTTCGTCGTTTTTGATGTTCAGGCTCATGGTAAGTCTTTCCACCATCAGTGTGGATGAATTCTACCATATGGGACCGCAGGCGCAATCATCACGACATCTCCCGCCGAGGACCGTCTTGCGCGATCCCCGGCTGTGTCACGGCCTCAGACGTCCAGATTGGCGACCTTGAGCGCATTGGTGGTGATGAAGTCGCGGCGCGGTTCCACCACGTCGCCCATCAGGGTGGCGAACACCTCCTCGGCTTCCTCCACATGGGTCAGCTTGACCTGGAGCAGGGCCCGGGCGTTGGGGTCGAGCGTGGTTTCCCACAGCTGGCCCGGGTTCATTTCGCCCAGGCCCTTGTAGCGCTGGATGGCGATGCCCTTGCGGCCGGCGTCCATGATGGCGTCCAGCAGGGCGACCGGGCCGGTGATCGGCGTCGAGCGTTCCTTGACCAGCAGTTCGCTGTGGGTGCCATAGATTTCCAGCAGCCGGCCGGCCGATTCGTCCAGCTTGCGGGCCTCGGCGCTTCTGATGATCGAGGAATCGATCTGATGGGTTTCGGTGACGCCGCGCAAGGTCCGGGTGACCACCAGGCCGTCGCCTTCCCGGGCCTCGCCGTGCCAGGCCCGTTCCAGCGGCGGCTCGAGGGCGTTCAAGCGAAGGGCGACGTCGGCCGCGGCGGCGACCGCTTTCTCCTGGTCGCCGAGGACCGCCAGCTTCAAGGCCCCGGCGACGGCGACCTGTTCGACGACCCGCATGGGAACCCGGCGCGAGATGTTGCCGAGCAGGCTCTTGACCAGGCGGGCCTGGTCGGCCAGCGAGCGCAATTCCACGCCGCCGACCTGCGCGCCGCCGCCGGCCCCCAGCTTCAGCACGGCGTCGGTCAGGCCGCCGTCGATCAGATAATTCTCCAAGGCCCGGTCATCCTTCAGATAGACCTCGGAATTGCCGCGCTTGGCGCGATAGAGCGGCGGCTGGGCGATATAGAGATAACCCCGCTCGATCAGGGCGCGCATCTGCCGATAGAAGAAGGTCAGCAGCAGGGTCCGGATATGACTGCCGTCGACGTCGGCGTCGGTCATGATGATGATCTTGTGGTAACGCGCTTTTTCGACGTTGAAGTCGTCGGGGCCGATGCTGGTTCCCAAGGCGGCGATCAGCGTGCCGATTTCGGCCGAACCCAGCATTTTGTCGAAACGCGCCCGCTCGACGTTCAAGATCTTGCCGCGCAGGGGCAGGATCGCCTGGAAGGCGCGGTTGCGGCCCTGCTTGGCCGAACCGCCGGCCGAATCGCCCTCGACGATGAAC
>JAATGN010000181.1 GCA_015654615.1 Rhodospirillales bacterium | reverse complement strand
GAACGCAAAGCGCTCTAGGGCGCGATGCCTTAAATCGGCATCACGCTCCGGCTTTTCTTGATGTCTCTCGCCGGGCGCGCGCCTCCGTGCGCTTGGCCGCGGCCTCAATGGCCGCTGGAGCGGCGTTCCTGCCGGCCCCCGGCCGCAAAGCGGCGGAAAAATTCCCGTCACCATCGTTCCTCGGCCGCTCCGGCGCTGCCGGCTTCGCCCGGCGTCCCCTGGAATGGGAAGACGCGTTCTCGCACGCGATTCGTCTTTGCAAAGACGCTCCCCTAAAGCCTCACTCGGCAAGAATTGCACGGCAATTTCGGCAAATGTCACCGCCGGACTCAGGGGTACCCGGCAGTCCTGACCGCCATCGAATCTAGATAAATCATTATATTTCAATAGCTTAATAAACTGGCACGGGCCTTGCGTCTATGAGACGCGTTACACCACATTCCAAAACCTTGCGACAAGCAAGTCAGTGTGGCAAAGGAGATCAATATGCCCGTGATTTCGACAAACAACGCGGCCAACGCCGCACTGAACTATTTGAATTTGAATGCGGCCCAAGAGACCAACAAACTGTCGCAGTTGGCCAGTGGTTCACGTATCGTCCAGGCGTCGGACGACGCCGCCGGACTGGCGATCGGAACGCAGCTCAACGCCAATGTCGCCGTCTTTCAACAGGACTCGGTGAACATCGCGCAGGGCACCTCGATCTTGCAGAGCACCGACGGTGCCCTGGCGCAGATCAGCAACGTGCTGCAACGCATGATGTCGCTGGCCACCTCGGCCGCTTCCGGCCAGGTGACCAACATCCAGCGTTCGCAGGACATCAATACGGAATACAAGCAGCTCTCGGCGGAAATCACCAGCATCGTCGAAAGCACCACCTACGCCGGCCAGGCGCTGCTCACCGGATCGTTCCTCAGCAATGTGAAATTCCTCGTCGGCACCTTGTCGTCGAACTTCATTTCGCTGTCCCTGGCGACCGTGTCGGCCGCCGGCCTGGGCCTCACCGCCGGTCTGTCGGGTTCGACGGTCAGCACGGCGGCCCTGGCCTTGCAGGCAATGGGCCAGGTGAGTTCGGCGATCAACATCATCACCAAGGATCGCGCCTTGGTGGGTGCCTATGAATCGCAGTTCAATTTCAGCGGCCAGGACATCTCGTCCAACATCCAGAACATCTCGGCAGCCGCCTCGGTGATCATGGACGCGGACGTCGCCCAGGTGAAGGCGAGCCTTTCGGCCAATGACGTGAAGACCCAGGCCTCGGTCGCCGCGCTCACCCAAGCCGCGCAGCTGCCGCAGGAACTGTTGAAACTGTTGCAGTCCTAATGGGACTGAAAACAGACATCTGGCCCGCCCCAGGCGGGGCCACCGGGGGGCACCGCCCCGCAGGCGACACTGCGGGCGGCCCGGTCGCGCTATTGTTTTTTGCCCAGGAATGCCTGCCGACGCCCCTCTGTTCCTTGCAAACTCGCCGTCGTCGAGTCCGGCAATGGCGAAGGTCGATGCTACCGGGCCCCTTCGGGATGGACCGGCAGTCCAAAGACGAAGGACCGATTGTGGAATTCGGTTCTTTCAGCCCGTGTCGGGCAGCGTCTCTCGCTGTCAGCCGGGCGCATTGAGGGGGAAGGGCGAGGTCGCGGCGCCATCCTTGTTGAGGCAATAAATGCCGCGTTGACCCGCCATGGGTTTGAAGCGCTCGGAGATCCCAAGAACCGTCTCGGCGCCGCCAAGATACAAGAAACCGTCGTCCGGCATCAGCTTGGCAATATTCTCCAGAACACCGGACTTGGTCGGCTGATCGAAATAGATCAGCACGTTGCGGCAAAAGACGATGTCGAACTGGCCAAGGCCGCGCAGATCCTTCAGAAGATTCCATTCGCGGAACTGCACCATGCCGCGCAGAGACGCGTCGATCTGCCAGCTCTCGTCCTTCTTTTTGAAATATTTGACGAGCATCTGGATGGGAAGCCCGCGCTGCACCTCGAACTGGGAATAAAGGCCGGCTTTGGCCTTTTCGAGCATCTCGACCGAAATGTCGGTGCCGACGATCTCGACATGCCAGCCATTCAGCTTGTGAGCCTGCTCCTTGAGAATCATCGACAGGGAATAGGCTTCCTGGCCGCTGGAGCATGCCGCCGACCAGATGCGGATGGATCTTTTCGCCATCCTGGCCGCCATCACCTGCGGCAGCACGACATCCCTGAATTGATCGAACGGTTTCGTATCGCGAAAGAAGAACGATTCGTTGGTGGTCATCGCTTCGGTCACGTCCCGGGCCAAAGCCTCGTCATGACCGCGCATCTTGGCGACGATGTCCTCGATGCCCTTCATATTGCGCGTCCGCGCCAAAGGCATCAGACGGCTCTCGAGAAGATAGGCCTTGTCGGGGGTGATCACCAACCCCGAGCGCTCCTTGAGGAGCTTGGCGAGAAAATCGAAATCATCCGGCCGCAGCATCTCAGCGCCTCGATGCAAGACGGAGGATGTACTGGGGAATTTCCGGCAGGGGCAACACGGCGCTGCAGATGCCGGCCGTCGCCACGGCGCCCGGCATTCCCCAGACCACGCTGCTCGCCTCGTCCTGCGCCACCACGGTGCCGCCGGCGCCGACCACCACTTGCCCCCCCTTCAGCCCATCCGACCCCATGCCGGTCAGGATGATCGTCAAGACGCGGCGCCCCCAGGCGGCCGACATGCTGCGCAGCATCGGATCGACCGAGGGACGGCAAAAATTTTCCGGCGGATTTTTATTGAGGCGAATGATCTTGTCGGTGCCTTTCGCCTCCACCACCATATGGAAATCGCCGGGCGCGATATAGATGCGATTGCCTTGGACGACCTCGCCATCCTTTCCCTCGGCCGCCGCCCAACCGCTGATGCGGGAGATGTGTTCCGCCAGAATCGTCGTGAAGGTCGGCGGCATATGCTGGGTGATCAGAATCGGCTGCTTCAGCGTTCCCGCCTTCAGGGCCCCCAGCACGGAGAACAGGGCTTGCGGGCCGCCGGTCGACGAGCCGATCGCGATGACTTCCGGCATTTCCGCCGAAGCCGGACGCAGAACCAGCGGACCGGCGTGCGGATGAATCGGCACGGGAATGCGCGCCGGCGGCGTCGACGACAGAACCGCGCCCGACGATGTCGAACCGACGGCTCTGACGCCCGGACGCGGGCGACGGATGGTGCGCCGACGGGCCGCGCCGAGGGCCCGGACCTTGTTGATCAGTTCATGCTTGAAATCCGGGCCGCCGCTGATTTCCCGCGACGACGTCGGCTTCGGAATATAGTCCGCGGCCCCGGCCTCCAGGGCCCGCATCGACACATCGGCATTTTTCAGCGTCAGGGTGGAGGCGATGATGATCTGCAGGTCGGGATCGACCTTCAACAGCTTCGGCAGGGCCGTCAGACCGTCCATGACCGGCATTTCGATATCGAGGATGATCACTTCGATGTCGTAGCGTTCCAGTGCGGACAAGGCCATCTGGCCGTTGCCCACCGACGCGACCACCGCGAAACCGGAATCTTCCTCGAGCATCCGCGTGATCAGACCGCGCACGACGGCGGAGTCGTCCACCACCATGACTCGAATCGGCTCCACCGCAGCGGCGGCCGTACTGGGACGAGACGTTCCGGGCTCCAAAACCATACTCATTTCACCGTTCAGAGCAAACCGACTTGCGAAAATTTTGCCTGAAGAATTTCGCTGTCGAAAGGCTTCATAATGTATTCGTTAGCGCCCGCAGTAATAGCTTCCTGAATATGATCAATATCGTTCTCAGTGGTACAAAACACCACCACCGGGTGATCGCCATCGGGAAGTTTTCTCAATTCATGCAGAAATTCGAGCCCATTCATATTGGGCATATTCCAATCGAGAAGAACGGCGTCGGGCATTTGGTTGATGCAACGGTCGAGAGCCACCTTCCCGTCTTCGGCTTCTTCCGTACGGAAACCGAGCTCGTTCAGAATTTTTTTGGCCACCATGCGGATGACCTTGGAGTCATCAACGATTAAGCAGGACTTCATGCCACCCTTCGCTTTCTTCGGGATGCCAACCCGGCCGGCCCTTACCAAGCCGGCCCATTCGACTTAGACGGCTTCCGATTTGGTAAAATCGAGCAACCGCGGAACATCGAGCACCACGAGGAGCTTATTTTCCAGTCGGTAGATCCCGGTGCTGAACTCGCGCCACAAAGGATCCAAGGTCGGTGGATTTCGCTCGAATTTCGCGGCCGGCAGGCTCAGGACCTCGCCCACCGAGTCGACGCGCAGGGAATAAAGTTCTCCGCGCATATCGACCACGACGCTCATCGCGTCGCCGGAGTCCTCCTTGCGGCTGGGCAGCCGCAGGCGGAGCCTGACGTCGATCGCCGTGACGATGCGGCCACGCAGATTGAGCGATCCGGCCACTTCCGGAGGAGCCAGGGGAATACGCGTAATCTTTTGCGGACCGAGCACATCTTGCACCATCAGCACCGGGATGCCGAACATTTGGCCCTCGATGAACATGGTGACGAATTCCTCATGATCCTCGGTCGAGAGAATTTCATGAGAACCTTGCTTGGTGGTAGCGGGGACAATCTGGTTCATGCGGCACCTTTTGCCGAAAGGGACTGCGCCAGGGTCTGGAGCAGGGCGTCACGATCGAACTTGGCGACGTAATCGGTGAAACCCACCTCGCGGCCACGTTCGAAGTCTTTTTCAGTCGCGTGCGAAGACAAGGCCACCATCGGCACCTTGGCCCATCGGCCCTCGGCCCGCACCGCCTGGGCGAAATCGAAACCGTTCATTCCCGGCATTTCGATATCGCTGATGATGGCGTCGAAATGATCGCCGGACTCTCGCAGCGACAGGGCCTTGTCCGCGCTGTCGACCGAAATCACTTCATAACCGGCGACCGAGAGCAACGGCGTCAGCAGATTGCGGAAGAACGGGCTGTCGTCGACCAGCAGGATGCGCTTGCCTTCGTTGTCGCCCTGGAACTCCTCGTCCGGCGAACCGAACCAATCGCCCCAGGCCTGGGTGAGATAGAAACCGGCGTCGATGATGTCGGTCGCCTTGCCGGACACCACCGCGGTCCCGATCAGGCCCGGCTGGTCGACCGACAATTCCACCTTGAGGCGTTCCTCGACGATGTCGACGATCTCGTCGACCACCAGGCCCATGCTGCGGTCGCGGTCGGCGAAGACCAGGACCGGCTGGCGCCCCTCGGAACGAACGTCGAACGAACCGTCGATGGTCACCAGGGGCATCAGCTTGCCGCGATACTGCACCACCGGCTTGCCGTGCGAATGTTCGATCTGCGCGACCTCGATCTCTTCGAGACGGGCCACCAGGGCCAGCGGGACGCCCTTGAGATCCATGCCGCCGGCGCGGAACACCAGCAAGGACTGGCGATCTTCGGCGTGAAGATCGCGCGATGCGGCGGTTTCGGCCGTTGCCTGGCTGCCGCCGACGATTTCGCCGGTGCTTCCGGCAATGCCATTGGGGTCGAGGATCATGATCACCGAACCGTCGCCGAGAATGGTATTTCCCGAGAACATCGAAATATGGCGCAGGATGGGCGCCACCGGCTTGACGACGATTTCCTCGGTATCGAAGACCCGGTCGACGATGATGCCGAAGGTATAGGCTCCGACCTGCGTCACCACGATGAAGGTCTCGGTCCGTTCCTCGGCGTCGCCGCCCAGGCGCAGCAGCGTCCGCAGGCTGACCAGCGGCAGCAGCCGGTCGCGCAGGCGCAGCACCGGCGCATTGTTGATGACTTCGATGCCATGTTCGGAATTGGCCGTCGTCCGGACCAGTTCGAGGACGCTGATCTGCGGGATGGCGAAACGCTCGCCGGCGCATTCGACGATCAGGGCCGAGACGATGGCCAGCGTCAGCGGAATCTTGATGATGAAGCTGGTGCCCTTGCCTTGCTGGGTCTTCAGCTCGATGGTGCCGCCGATCTTTTCGATATTGGTCCGCACCACGTCCATGCCGACGCCGCGCCCCGAGACCGAGGTGACCTTCTCGGCGGTCGAGAAACCGGCCCGGAAAATGAACTGGGCCACCTGCTGATCGCCCATCTGCTCCAGCTCGCCTTCGGAAGCCAGGCCGTTGGCCAGCACCTTCTGGCGAATTCGGGCGATGTTGAGGCCGCGGCCGTCATCGGCGATTTCGATGATGATATGCCCGCCCTCATGATAGGCGTTCAGCACGATCTTGCCGATTTCCGGCTTGCCGGCGAGACGGCGCTCGTTGGTCGACTCCAGGCCGTGATCGGCCGAATTGCGCACCATGTGGGTCAGGGGATCCTTGATCAGCTCGAGGACCTGCCGATCCAATTCGGTCTCGGCGCCGATCATCTGCAGATCGATCTTCTTGTTCATTTCGACCGACAGATCGCGCACGATGCGCGGCAATTTGGCCCAGGCATTGCCGATCGGCTGCATGCGCGTCTTCATGACGCCTTCCTGCAGATCGGTGGTGATGTGGGACAGACGCTGCAACGGCGTGGCGAATTCGCTGTCGTCGTTGCCGCGAACCATCTGCAGCAACTGGTTGCGGGTCAGCACCAGTTCGGAAACCAGCGTCATCAAATTCTCGAGCAACTCGACATTGACGCGGATGGTCTGCGCCGCGACCGCCGATTCCTTCGGCACTTCGGTCTGCGTCGTGGCGGCCAGGGCGGTGGAGGCGGAAACCGCCGCATGCGCGACCGGCACGGCGACTTCCGTGGGTTCGGCTTCGTGGGCGGCGGCGGGAGCGGCAGCCGGGGTGGCCGCCGGCTCGGGAATCGGTTCGGGTTCGGGCTCCGGTTCGGCGACCGCCGCGGCCGCCACCGGTTCCGGCGCGGAAGCGGCGGCCGGCGTTTCCGGCGCCTTGCCTTCCGCGGCGGCGTTGAGCTGCACGATCAGATCCTTGTCGTCGCCTTCCGGCTCGGCCTCGGTGGCCTCGATATGGGAGAGGATCATCTTGATGCGGTCGAGACAGGCGAGAATCAGGGTCACCGCACCGGGTGTGACCGACAATTCCCCGTCGCGGAACTTGCCAAGCACATTCTCGCCCGCATGAGCCACCGTCTCGAGCCGCGGCAGACCGAGAAAGCCGCAAGTCCCCTTGATGGTATGGACCAGGCGGAAAATGTTGGACAGAATTTTTGGTTCGGGATTCTGCTCGAGCTTGACCAATTCAACGTCGAGAGTCGAGAGGCTCTCGGAGGTCTCCGTCAAGAACTCACTCAAAAGATCGTCCATTACATTACCCTTTACCGTCCTGCCGCGGTTCCCGCATCCTTGGCGCTTTCGGGAACCCACGCCTTAAGAAATTAATTAATAGCATGCGCCGTTACCTGGAGAAAGCATGGCCTCGTCAGCCATCCCGTTCTTTTTCCGGTTTTTTAGTTTTTGATCGTCACGAATACCACCCGGTCATGACTGTCTTCATAATTGATCGACAAGCCCAACCGCCGGGCGAGCAGCGTCGTATAATATCCTTGCGCGCTGCGCGGCTTCAGCCCGGCGACATCGGTCGCCCGCAG
>JAATGN010000099.1 GCA_015654615.1 Rhodospirillales bacterium | reverse complement strand
CTTCTTCACGATGCCGATCAGCAGGATCACCCCGATCATGGCGATGATGGAAAATTCCGAATTGCACACCAGCAGGGCCAGCACCGCCCCGACCCCGGCCGACGGCAGGGTCGAAAGGATGGTGATCGGATGGATATAGCTCTCGTAGAGGATGCCGAGGACGATATAGACCGCCAGCAGCGCCGCCAGGATGAGGATCGGCTCGTTGGACAGCGAATCCTGGAAGGCCTTCGCCGTCCCCTGGAAACTGCCGTGGATGGAGGTCGGAGCGCCGATCTCCAGCATGGTGCTGTCGATCGCCTGGACCGCGTCGCTCAATGACTTTCCGGGCGGCAGGTTGAAGGAAAGGGTGCTGGCGGCGAAGTGGCCCTGGTGATTGACCGCGAGCGGCGTGGTGCCCGGGCCGAAATGGGCGACGGCGGACAGCGGCACCATGGTCTCGGCGGCGGTGCTCACCGCGGCGCCGGTCGAGGCGCTGCCGCGTCCGCTGTTGGCCAGTTTGTTGGTCGCCTGGTTGCGCGCCGTGTCGGCGGCGATCTGCGCGGCGGTCGAGCCGCTCGACTTGCTGATCGTCGTGGTCCCGGCCACCGCGTTGGTCGACTGCGAGCCGCTGACCGTCCCGCCCGACGTGCTGATGTAGAGATCGTTCAGGGTCTCGGGGCTTTGCCAGAACTCCGGCGCCACCTCCATGATCACATGATATTGGTTGAGCGGATTGTAGATGGTCGAGACCTGACGCTGGCCGAAGGCGTCATAGAGGGTATTGTCGATCTGGCTGGCCGTCAGATGCAGCTTGGCGGCGGTCGGCCGGTCGATCACCAGGTCGGTTTCCAGGCCCTTGTCCTGCTGGTCGGAATTGACGTCGGCCAATTCCGGCCGATGCCGCAGGGCCTCGGTGAGCTTGGGCGTCCACAACTGCAGATCGGCCAGTTCGTCGGCCTGCAGCGTATATTGATACTGGGCGTTGGCGGCCCGGCCGCCCTGGCGGATGTCCTGCACCGCCTGCAGGAACAGCGAAGCGCCCGGCACCTGCGCCAGCTTGCCGCGCAACCGGCCGATCACCTTGTCGACCGACAGGTCGCGTTCGGACAGCGGTTTCAAGGCCACATAGACGAAGCCGCCATTGGTCTGGCCGCCGCCGGTGAAACCGACGACGCTGTTCACCGCCGGATCGCTCTTGATGATATTGACGAAGGCGACCAGCTTCTGGCGCATCAATTGGAACGAAATGCTCTGGTCGGCCTGGATGCCGCCGGCCATGGCGCCGGTATCCTGCTGCGGAAAGAAGCCCTTGGGAACGATGACGAACAGATAGCCGTTGAGGATGACGGTCGCCACCAGGACCAGCAAGGTCAGGCGCGGATGGCTGAGCGCCGTCCCCAGCGTCCGCTCGTATTCATGCGACATCGCCTCGAAGAACCGCTCGCTCAGGCGAAACAGCCGGGAGCGCCGGCCGGCCGGCCGGCGGCGCAGCAGCAGGGAACACATCATCGGCGTGGTGGTCAGGGAGACCACCAGCGACACCAGGATGGCCACCGACAAGGTGACGGCGAATTCGCGGAACAGCCGGCCGACGATGCCGCCCATCAGCAGAATGGGGATGAACACCGCGACCAGGGAGAGACTCATCGACAGGACGGTGAAGCCGACTTCCCTCGCCCCCTGCAGGGCGGCCTGCCGCCGCGGCATTCCCGCCTCGATATGGCGCACGACGTTTTCCAGCACGACGATGGCGTCGTCGACCACGAAGCCGGTCCCGACGGTCAGCGCCATCAGCGACAGGTTGTCGAGGCTGTAGCCCAGCAGATACATGGCGCCGAAGGTGCCGATGAGGGAAACCGGCACGGCGACGCTGGGGATCAGGGTGGCCCGCCAGTCGCGCAGGAACAGGAACACCACCAGGATCACCAGGCCCAGCGAGATCAGCAAGGTCCGCTCGACGTCGTGCAGCGAACCGCGGATGGTCGTGGTGCGATCCATCGGCACCGCCAAGTCGATGTCCGCCGGAATCGACGCCTTCAGTTGCGGCAGCAGGGCCCGCACCCGCTCGACCGTGTCGATGATATTGGCGTTGGGCTGCCGGGTCAGGATGATCGGGACCGAGGGCTGCCCGTTGGCCAGGCCCTGGTTGCGCAGGTCCTCGACCGAATCGATCACCTGGGCGACGTCGGACAGCCGCACGGCGGCCCCGTCGCGATAGGCGATCACCAGCGATTTGTATTGCGCGGCCTGCCGCGCCTGGTCGTTGGTGTAGATCTGATAATGAGTGCCGCCGCCCTCGATCGCCCCCTTCGGCGCGTTGGCGTTGGCCGAGGCCAGGGCGGCCCGCACGTCTTCGAGGCCGATGGCGTATTTGAACAGGGCATGCGGATTGATCTCGACGCGCACCGCCGGCAGCGAGCTGCCGCCGATGGTCACCTGGCCGATGCCCTCGACCTGCGACAGCTTCTGCTGGAGGACCGTGGCCGCCGAGTCGTAGAGCTGCCCCGGGGTCAGGGTCGGCGAGGTCATGGTCAGGATCATGATCGGCGCATCGGCCGGATTGACCTTGCGATAGGTGGGATTGCTGCGCAGGCTGGCCGGCAAGTCGGCCCGCGCCGCGTTGATCGCCGCCTGCACGTCGCGCGCCGCCCCGTCGATGTCGCGGCCGAGGCCGAACTGCAAGGTGACGCGGGTCGAGCCGACCGAACTCGACGAGGTCATCTCGGTGACGTCGGCGATCTCCCCGAGATGGCGCTCCAGCGGGGTCGCCACGCTGGAGGCCATGGTTTCCGGACTGGCGCCGGGCATCGACGCCTGCACCGAGATGGTCGGAATATCGACCTGCGGCAACGGCGAGACGGGCAGCAGAAAAAAGGCGATGGCCCCGGCCAGGGCGACGCCCAGGGTCAACAGGGTGGTGGCGACCGGCCGGGCGATGAACAGCGCCGACAGATTCATGGGGCCAGATCCTCGGCATCCGTCGCCGCGGGGCCAAATCGCCGCGCCAATTTGTCGAAGGCCAGATAGATGACCGGGGTGGTGAACAGCGTGAGCACCTGGCTGACGATCAGGCCGCCGACGATGGAGACGCCCAGCGGATGGCGCAATTCCGACCCTGTTCCGGTCCCGACCATCAGGGGCAGGGCGCCCAGCAGGGCGGCCATGGTGGTCATCAGGATGGGACGGAAGCGCAGCAGGCAGGCCTGGTGGATCGCTTCGCGCGGCGACTTGCCCTGGTTGCGTTCGGCTTCGAGGGCGAAGTCGACCATCATGATGCCGTTCTTCTTGACGATGCCCATCAGCAGGATGATGCCGATGATGCCGATGACGCCGAGATCGCTCTTCGCCACCATCAGGGCCAGCAGGGCGCCGATTCCGGCCGCCGGCAAGGTGGACAGGATGGTGACCGGGTGGACGAAGCTTTCGTAGAGGACGCCCAGCACGATGTACATGGTGACCAGCGCCGCCAGGATGAGGAAAACCTCGTTGGACAGCGACGAGCGGAAGGCCAGCGCGGCGCCCTGATAGTTGGTCATGACGCTGACCGGCAGGCCGATGTCCTTTTCCGCCTGCTGGATGGCGTCGACCGCTTCGCCCAGGGAGGCGCCCGGCGCCAGGTTGAAGGACAGGCTGGTGGCCGGGAACTGGCCCAGATGGTTGATCTGCAGGGGGGCCGTCTGCTCGCTCACCGTGGCGATGGCCGACAGCGGCACCTGGCCGCCGCCCGACGACGGCAGATAGATGGTGGACAGCGATTTCAGGGTGGACAGCATCTCCGGATCGGCTTCGAGGATCACCCGATACTGGTTCGATTGGGTGAAGATGGTCGAGACGATGCGCTGGCCGAAGGCGTCATAGAGCGCATTGTCGACGGTCGCCGGGGTGATGCCGAAGCGGCCGGCCGTGTCGCGGTCGATGGTGATATAGGCCGACAGGCCGAGATCCTGGGCGTTGCTGGTGACGTCGGCCAGCTCCGGCAGATGGGACAGCTGCTCGACCAGCCGGGTCGACCATAAGGCCAGCTCCTCGGGATCGGCGTCCTCCAGCACGAATTGATACTGGGTGCGGCTGACGTTGGCGTCGATGGTCAGGTCCTGCACCGGCTGCATGTAGAGGGTGATGCCGGAGATGCCGGCGGTTTCCTGCTGCAGGCGGCGGATCACCTGGCTGGCGGTGGCGCCGCGCTGCTCCCGCGGCTTCAGATTGATCAGGAAGCGCCCGTTGTTGAGGGTGGTGTTGGTCCCGTCGACGCCGATGAAGGACGACAGGCTGTCGACATCCGGATCCTTCAGCACCGCCTCGGCCAGAGCCTGCTGGCGTTCCGCCATCGCCGCGTAGGAGATCGACTGGCCGGCTTCCGAAATGCCCTGGATCAGGCCGGTGTCCTGGACCGGAAAGAAGCCCTTGGGGATCACCACATAGAGCAGCGCCGTCAGGCCGAGGGTGGCCAGCGCCACCAGCAGGGTCAGCCGGGCATGGTCGAGCACCCAGTTCAGCCAGCGGTCATAGCCGCCGATCAGCGAATCGAACCAGCGCGTCGCCCACTGATTGGCCGCCGTCTCCTGTTCCGGCGGGCGGCGGCGCAGCAGCTTGGCGCACAGCATGGGAACCAGCGTCAGGGACACCACGGCGGAAATCAGGATGGTCACGGCCAGCGTGATGGCGAATTCGCGGAACAGGCGTCCCACCACGTCGCCCATGAAGAGCAGCGGGATCAGCACGGCGATCAGGGAGATGGTCAGCGACACGATGGTGAAGCCGATCTCCTCGGAGCCTTTCAACGCCGCCTGCAGCGGCGAATCCCCCTGTTCGATGTAGCGGGAGATGTTCTCGATCATCACGATGGCGTCGTCGACCACGAAACCGGTGGCGACGGTCAACGCCATCAGCGACAGATTGTTCACCGAAAATCCGGCCAGATACATGATGCCGAAGGTGCCGATCAGCGACACCGGCACCGACAGGCTGGGGATGATGGTGGCCGGGATGTTGCGCAGGAACAGGAAGATCACCAGGACCACCAGGACCACGGACAGGCCGAGCTCGAATTCGACGTCGCTCACCGAGGCGCGAATGGTATTCGTCCGATCGGTCAGGACCGATACCTCGACGGCGGAGGGCAGCGAGGCCTTCAGGCTGGGAAGCAGGGCGGTGATGCTGTCCGCCACCTGGATGACGTTGGCGCCGGGCTGGCGCTGGATGTTGACGATGACCGCCGGACTGGTGTTCATCCAGGCACCCAGCTTGTCGTTTTCCGAGCCGTCCACCACCGTCGCCACATCCGACAGCAGGACCGGCGCGCCGTTCTTATAGGCGACGACGATGCCCAGATATTCGGCGGCGCTCTTCAACTGGTCGTTGGCGTTGATGGTGTAGGCCCGGGTCGGCCCGTCGAAGTTGCCCTTCGGCGTGTTGACATTGGCGTTGCCGATGGTGGTGCGCAGATCGTCGATATTGAGGCCATAGGCGGCCAGCGCCTGCAGGTTGGCCTGGACGCGGACGGCCGGCCGCTTGCCGCCGCTGATGCTGACCAGGCCGACGCCCGGCAGCT
>JAATGN010000113.1 GCA_015654615.1 Rhodospirillales bacterium | reverse complement strand
GATCCGCACACCTGGTTGATCGTCAAGGCCGTGCGCGCCGCCGGAAGGCCGGCGTTGACCGCGGCCTGGCGCGCCGGGTTCTGTCCCTGGGCGGCGGTCAGAACCTGACCGAACATCACCTCGTCGACCTCCTGAGGATCCACCTTGGCCCGCGCCAATACTTCGCGAATGACGATTTCACCCAGGGCATGGGCCGTAAGCGACCCCAGTCCGCCGCAAAAACTGCCAATCGGCGTGCGGACCGCTTCTGCAATGACGACACCTGACATATTCCTGATCTCCAAGCTTGTTTTGTTTTGCGAAACGCGGGGGATGCGCCTCTCGCTCCTGCCGCCCGGCGAGGCGACGGCCGGCCGGCCGGCTTACAGCGGCCGGATGGCCCAATGGTATTCGGCGTCTTTTCCGGGATGCAGGACGCGCTCGACGTCTCGGGGGTCGTATCGATGATTGCCAAGGCCGGCTGGCATGGCACGATTTCGTAACGGCAGGGAATTATGAAGTTTTCTGAAATTCCGGATGAGATCGGCCTGGACGAAATTGCAGTCCGGGTCGATTCCGCTTGCTCTCGGCTCGCAGAAGAATATTCCGATTTTCAAATCGGGTATCGTCTTTCTGAGATCGGAAATCCATGTTTCAATATAATGCGTCAGACGATTTTTGATTTTTCCTTTGC
The DNA here is from genome assembly GCA_015654615.1 of Rhodospirillales bacterium. Lineage (GTDB taxonomy): Bacteria > Pseudomonadota > Alphaproteobacteria > Rhodospirillales > Magnetospirillaceae > Telmatospirillum. Next base: position 9,424 of record JAATGN010000113.1, on the reverse strand, counting down.
CTATGTAAGCGACGGGTGAGTGTCCTCGACCATATGAAAATGAATATGGCCGGCGGATCTGTATGACATAAACGGCTTTGTTCGAAAAAAACGTCTCATTTCCGTCAATATCGACTTCTCTTCTGAAGTCGTCCCAATCGTCAACGTCCCTCGCAAAAAATTCAACGTAATTCCAGTTGAGTTTAATGTTCGGCATCATGACGATCCTTATGTTGTCCATGTATTCGATGGAGGTCTTTGAAAATATCGGCGAGCCGGCCCGCGCTGTCGGAGAACCGGAGGCAACAGGGTAAACCCATGATGGTTTTCATCCGCAGCAACGGTTGACCCAATCTTTTCCATGCTTTTTTATGTTTTCCCGGTCGCAGATTTCTTTTGATTTTTCAATATTTGCGCAATATTGAGTCGCTTCCGAAAAAATTTTTTGCATATGCTCTTTTATGTTTTCAAGCCGGGTCGATTTTCTTTCGTTTCGAGTCGGATGGTCCGATGGAATCGCTTCGACAGTCATGGCATGCTCCGATATCGCTGACGGAATTTGCGGGAAAAGCCGGTGGATCGATTGGCCGGGCCGGGGCGCCCCGGCGCCCCGGCTTGGGCGGCCTAGACGGCGACCACCTCCTTGCGTGGTTTCGCGATGGCGCTCCGCAGCGTTCCGCGAAAATCCGGATGGGCGATGGCGATCAGGGCGTCGGCCCGTTGTTTCAGCGTCTTGCCGCGCAGATCGGCAATGCCGTATTCGGTGACGACATAATGGACGTCGGTCCGCGAGGTCGTCACGGCGGCGCCACGGTCCAGTTCGACGCAGATCCGCGAAACCGTGCCCCGCGCCGCCGTGGAGGGCATGGCGATGATCGACCTGCCGCCGTTCGAACGACTGGCGCCCCGGACGAAATCGACCTGCCCGCCGACGCCGCTGAATTGCTGGGCTCCGATCATCTCGGCATTGACCTGCCCGAACAAATCGATCTGCAGGGCCGAATTGATCGAGATCATGTTGTCGTGCTGGCCGATCACATAGGGATCGTTGACGTAATCGACCGGCGCCATTTCGATGGCCGGATTGTTGTCGACGAAATCGTAGAGCTTGCGGCTGCCCATCAGGAAGGTCGCCACGAATTTGCCGGGATTGATCGTCTTCTTGTTGTTGGTGATGACGCCCAGTTCGACCAGACGCACGACGCCGTCCGAGAACATCTCGGAATGAATACCCAGGTCCTTCTTGTCGGTCAGGAACAAAAGCACGGCGTCGGGAATGGCGCCGATCCCCAGTTGCAGCGTGGCGCCGTCGGGAATGAGGCCGGCGACGTTTTCGCCGATCTTGCGCTCGATCTCGCCGATCTTGGGCGGCGGCAGTTCCAGGATCGCCTCGTCCCTCTCGACGATATAGGTCAAGGCGTCCAGCGAGATCCTGGCGCCGCCGGTCCTGGGCAGGCGCCTGTTCATCTGGGCGATGACGATGCCGGCGCTTTCGGCCGCCGCCTGCGTGTAATCCGCCGAAATGCCGTAGCTGCAAAAGCCGTCGGTGTCCGGCGGCGTCACCTGGATGAGGGCCACGTCGACCGGCATGATCTTCTGTCTGAAAAGCCGCGGCGCCTCATGAAAAAAGCAGGGGGTGAAATCGGCGCGGCCGTCCGCGACCGCTTCGCGCGTCGATTTGCCGAGGAACAGGCCGTTGTGCCGGAAGCTCTTCTCCATGCCGGGCTGGGCGTATTTGGCCGGTCCCATGGTGAACATATGCACGATCTCGACGTCGCGCACCTCGTCCGCCCGGGCGACCAGCGCCTCGAGCAAAGCCTGCGGTTCGCCCGCCGCATGGCCGATGATGACGCGATCGCCCGATTTCACCGCGGCCATCGCCTCGTCGGCGCCGACGATCTTGTCTTGGTATTTGGCTTTCCAGCTAGTCATCGCGCTTCCTCTGTTTCTGCAGGGGCGGCAAAGGCCTGAACCCCGGTTGAGTCGCACCTCGGGTCGGACGGACGGGCGGTCGGGGAAAGGGGCGCGCCGTTCGGCTTTGTCCGGAAATGGGCCCGCGCCGCGGCAATCGCCCGACCGGCAAGTTCGGTCTCCTCGACGGCGAGCGCGCCGAAGGACGGACCCGAAATGACCGCGTCCGGGCGGCTGACCGGGTGGTATCGCGCCGCGCAATTGGCCCGGCATCCGCTCAAGCGAACGATGAACCCGGCGTCCCAGTCGTTGAAGACCACCGCGAATCCTTCGGCGGCGAGCGCCCGGCCGATCTCCAGGGCGATCTCGCCCCGGTCGATGATCGGATTGCATCCGCCGCAAAAATTTATCGCGATGACATGATCTTCCATATCGAAACCCAACGTACACGACAGAAAGTAATTTTTCTTGCAAGCGTATTTTGAAAAAGAAAACCAAATGAACTGATCAGATCTGTTTTCGAACTGATCAGTTCATTTTTTTTCGATATCTACTTGGCGTCGACGAGTTCTTTTTTCTTTTCAGTGACCTTGGGTTCCGAAGGAATTCCCGCGATCGCCTTGGCCAATTCCTTTTTTTTGCCGAGATTGCTCTGACGGGAGATCATGATGCGCTGGGCTTGCGGACTTCCGGCGCCATGCATCGATTCGGTCCGATAACCGACGGCCGCGGTGCCCAGCGTGAGATTTTCGATGAGGCGGAGAACCCGCATGCGGCTTTCGACCGGCACCGCATCGACGCCCTTCAGATATTTCTTGATCACCTCAGCCGTTGCCGGATTCAGCAAGTCCTTTTCGGACGGCAGGGTCACCATCAGGCCGCCGGCGATGTCCTCGGCGAGGCGGGCGATCTCGTAGGGGAACCGGGTGACGTTCTGCTTGCAGACATTGGCCAGCAGCAGGTCGATGATATAGGTGCCCGACGCCGTCCGGCTTCCCTCGCAAGAGCAGGAAATGCCGCAGGCGTAAAGCGTCTCATTGAGATGCGCCATCTCGATGAGCTTGTCCTTGACGTGCGACGCCCTGGCGGCGCCGTTGTAGTCGGCGGCCAGGGCCGCCGCGCCGATCAGCACATCGCCCACCCCCACCTTGCAGCCGCCGTAGCTCTGGCGGTGATAGCCGGCGAACCGCTCGACCAGCATGCCGCTGAACTCATACTCGCCGCACATGAAGACCTTGTCCCAGGGCACGAAGACGTTTTCGAAGACCATCAGGGCTTCATGACCGCCGAATTTCTTGTTGCCGACGTCGATCTCGCCGCCTTCCAGCTTGCGGGTGTCGCAGGACTGGCGGCCGTAGACGTAGAAAATGCCCTCGGCGTCGGCGGGGACGGCAAAGGAAACGGCGTATTCGGCGTCGTCGGGCCCCATGCTGATGGTCGGCATCACGATGATCCAGTGGGAGTTGATGCAGCCCGTCTGATGGGCCTTGGCTCCCTTGACCACGATGCCGTCGGCCCGGCGCTCGACGATATGCAGATACATGTCCGGGTCGCTCTGCTTCGAGGGCGGCAGTCCGCGATCGCCCTTGACGTCGGTCATCGCGCCGTCGACGACCCAATCGTTGTCCTGGACGGCCCGCAGGAATGTCTCGAATCGCTTGTGGTATTCGGTGCCCAGGGCTTTGTCGATTTCGAAGGTGGTGCTGTCCTGGGCGTTCATGGCGTCCATGCCGACGCAGCGCTGGAAACAGGACGCCGTCGTCTGGCCGAGCAGACGCTGCATCTTGACCTTCTTGACCAGGTCCTCGGTGCTGCGGTGCAGGTGGCAGAAGCGGTTCACTTTCCGGCCGGTCAAATGCGAGGTCGCGGTCATCAGGTCCTCGTACCGGGGGTCCTGAGCCAAGTCGTACGTCGCCATGACGGAATTCAAGGACGGGCGGATGATGGGGTGGTCGACGGTGTTCGTAACAAGCTCGCCTTGAAGATAGACCTTGAAGTTCATCTTCCTGAGGCTGTCTTCATATTGTTTCGATGTCATCAGCGTCATTTCATACTCCTGGTATTCTGCAAAAACGGATCCGGCCTTGAGCCGAGAAACGTTTGTTCATTACTCGGCGGCGGCGATCTCGGGTTTCCGGGTGATCTGTTCCGCGGCGATGATTTCGGCGTCCGCCTGTTTGTTGAAGACAGGGTCCTTGGCGCGATCGTAGGTATTCCAATTCCGGAAGAAATCCCGTCCGTAGATCAGGACGCAAAGGATCAGGCCGACGGCGAAGGCATAACCGGCCCCGCGGGAGATCAGCACCGCGGCGACGATTCCGGCGACGCCCAGGTCGTTGAAGGTGCGCGCCTTGAGGATGCCGATGCGCACCGCCACATAGCCCTGGACCAGCATGGTCAGCGACAGGGCGATGGGGAGGATGGGCTTCACCAGCGTCACGATGGGCATCAGGAAATAGCCGGTGAAGGTGCCCAGCCGGAACGAGGCGAGGCCGCCGAACAGGCTGTCCATGGCGCCGCGGCCATGTTTGTAGCGTTCGCAGGTGACCACCTGCATGGCGGCCCACAGCGGCCCGCACATGGAAAGATCGGGGCCGAACAGCGACATGAGGATATTGCGAATCCCGCAGATGATGTTGTTGCGGCTGGCGTTGTAATGGACGTTCTCGTCGCCGTGGCGGAACTCGCGGGCCTCGTCGACCAAGGCCTCGGCCTGGATCAATTCGCCGAACAGCACCACATAGGTCGCCATGACCAGGGGAAAGCAGTCGGCATAGAGCGCCAGCGGCGGGAACCCGATCCGCGGCGAAAAGGGCGTCCATTCATTGAAAAGCGTCGCGAACTGCGGAATGGTGAAGCCCCATTTGAGGTCGGGCCACGGCAGTTCGCCGACCAGGGGGGCGACGAACACCGCGAGGACCAGGGCCGGCAGCAGGCCGAGGTCGGACAGATAGCGCAGGACCGCGTGCTTGTTGCGGATCTTTTTGAAATGGTTGGAAAAAAGGATGTAGAAGGCAAAGCCGATGGAGATGCCGATCGTCCAGGGATATTTCGCGAAATAATTGCCGCTGGCGTCGAACACCAAGCGCACCGCGGCGATGCCGGCTCCCAGCAGGATGCCGGCCTTCAAGGCGTCGGGAACGATCGCCACGAAGCGTTTCGCCAGGCCGGTCGATCCCAGGAACAAGGCCACCACGCCGAGTTCGAATTCGAAGGCGATCAGGGCGTGTATCCGCTCGACGCCCACGGGATAGGTCTTGAGCCACAGCAGCAGCAGCGGAATGGCCGGCGTGATCCAGCCCGGCACCACCGGGTCGCCGAGATGGGCGTGCCAGGTATATAAAAATCCATTGAGAATCACGATGGTAATCGCGATCTCGAAAGGCATGCCGAGGTAATCCTGAAGAATCGGGATGATGCCAAGGCATACGGCGCACATCATGAGCCCCTGAATATAATCGGGTAGCTCGAATCTGTAATGAATAAATGGAACTCTTATTTGAAATATTCCAAGTTTTATACTTGGTTGTATCTCTCCGTGATTCCTCTTTAGCATCGGCCCGAACATTTCGAGACTCCTTTTCTTAGACGTCACTCCGATCTTTCAGGGTGCCTCCAAGGGGATAGCAAGGTTCGGGCCAACTGGCGTCCGAAGCGCCGATGCGCGAAACTATTGGCATTGGCGCCGATGCCGCAGTGCAATAAAAATGCGTTGATGAGCGGATTCCGCCCCGATCATTTCAAGGCGCGCGCTGAAACCGCCCACCCGGTCGGGGGAGGACCGCCACGACCGGAATTTTCCTGGCGGACATGCCGCGCCGTCATGGGGGCGGCATGTCGGCCGACGCGAGGGTTGCCGCGGCCGGCCGGCCTTGTGGACCACCATCGAACAAAGCATTGTTGGTCCGCGGCGAATATGGCGCGAGACTTGCTAGCTGACGGGAGACGGTTCGGAAATGGCGCCATGGCGAAGTGATCGGAAATTGATTTCTTGGCAGAACAGTATCGCGACGAGGTATGCGATCATTTCCCTCATCGCGGCGATCGGCCCCATGCTGTTCATCGGCGGCGCCTACGATCGGTATTCCAGCAGCCTGGTCGATACGCTGACCGGAGAACGGCTGGACCGGCGCCTGACGGCGATATCGAACCAGCTGACCGGCTTCATCGATGCCCGGGCCAATCAACTCGACACATTGGTGAACTACCCCGGCATCGCCGCCTTGCTGGGACGGAGGGAGAGGGACGCGGCACAGGACGAATCGAGCCTTCGCGCCATCGTCGAGTTCGAGGCCGACCAGCCGGATCTTTACGGAATTCTGCTGTTCGGCGCCGATGGATCGATGGTCGCCGCCATTCCGAGCCAGGCGGCCTCGGGGCCGCCCTATTGGGGAAGCGGCGACGATCGCATTCTGGTGGCGGCGCGCCAGGCCGACCATTCGTCCGCCCTGGACGTCGTCGGACCTTTTTCGCCCTCGAACGGTCGGCCGGGCTCGTTCCTGATGATGCGGGCGATTCCCGGCGCCAGTCCGACCACGCCGCCGCTCGGTTGGGTCGCCCTGCATGTCCGGCTCGCCTCATTGACCGAGCTGATGGGCGCCAACGATCCCGCCGAGCCGTTCCAGACGGTCCTGCTGACGCCGGACGGCAACGCCTATTCCAACGTCAGCGCGGTGCGGCCGATGCCCACCGACGTCATCAGGGGCCCGGCGCTGCTGCCCGGCTGGAACGCCGCGCTGGTGGTCGAGACCGATTCCATCGCCACGCCGCTGCGCCGCGTGCGCAAGACGCTCATCGCGGTGACGATCCTGGTCACCGCCAGCCTCATCGCGCTTTTCATCAGCCTGTCGCGGCGCCTGACCCCCCGCGTGCGGGCCCTGGTCGACGGTTCCCAGGCCATCGCGGCGGGGGACCTGTCTTCGCGGATCCATATCGACGGCCGGGACGAAATCGCCACCGTGGCCATGGCCTTCAACCGCATGGCCGAACAGTTGCAAAAAGTCATCAATTCGGCCATCGAAGCCGAAAAGATGGCGGCCCTCGGGCGCTTCGCCACCAGCCTGGCCCACGAGGTGCGCAATCCGCTGTCCACCGTCAAGACCACCGTGCAGGCCCTTCTGGCGACCGAGCCCGAGGGCGAGCGGCACGACATCCTGACCGGCATGGACGACGAGATCGACCGTTTGGACGAAACGCTGCGCGATCTGCTGATGTATGCCAGGCCGCGCGCCCCCCAGTTCATCAGGGTGCGCATCTGGGATATGCTTGAGCGGCTGAACGGGATGGCCCATAATCTTCTGCAAGAAAACAATATTTCACTGGTTATCCTGGGAGAGCCGGACGTCGCGGTGATCGCCGACGCCGGGCATGTCAAACAGATCTTGATGAACCTCGTCCTCAACGCCATGCAGGCCATGCCGGCGAGCGGCCTCCTGACGATTCGGGCCCGGCGCGAGGGGGCGTCCGGCGTCATCGAATTGAGCGACACGGGGTCCGGCATGACGGACGAGGTGCTCGCCCGCATCACCGAGCCGTTTTTCACCACCCGGCACGATGGAACCGGGCTCGGCTTGTCGATTTCCAAACAGCTCATCGAACTCAACGGCGGCACGCTGGAATTCTTCAGCGCTGTCGAACAGGGCACCACCGTCATGCTGCGATTGCCCTTAGCGGAGTAGGTTCGCCATGACCCGCCCTACGGTTTTGCTGATTGATGATGAGGAAAATCTTCTCGCCTCGCTGATCTACGGCCTGAAGGCGCACGACATCGACGCGGAAGGCGCGAAAGACGCCCCGGAAGGCCTGACCAAGCTGGAACGCCGCATACCGGACATGGTGTTCGTCGATCTCTGCCTGCCCGACATCAGCGGGATCGAGCTGCTGACCACCATCAAGGCGCGCCACCCCTATCTTCCGGTGGCGATGATCTCGGCCCATGGCGACATCCGCGTCGCCGTCGAGGCGGTCAAGGTCGGGGCCATCGACTTCATCGCCAAGCCGTTCGAACTCGAAGACATCGTCTCCCTCATCCGCAACGCCGCCGACAGCGGGCCGGCCGGCCGGCGGCAGCCGCCGCGTAAGCGCCAGGTCGAGGAAGACCAGAACGAGCCGATCGGCAACAGCCCGGCGATGCGCGCCTTGCGCGAACAGGTGGGGATCCTGGCTCATAGCAGCGCCCGCATCATCCTGCTGCTCGGACCGTCCGGCACCGGCAAGGGATTGGTCGCCCGCCTTCTGCATCAAACGAGCGCCCGGGCCGATGGCCCGTTCGTCGTGGTCAATTGCGCCTCCCTTCCGGAAAACCTGCTGGAGGCCGAACTGTTCGGGGCCGAACGCGGGGCCTATACCGGCGCCCATCAGAAGCGCATCGGGCTGGTCGAACTGGCGGAAGGCGGCACCCTGTTTCTCGACGAGGTCGGCGAGCTGCCCCTGGCGCTTCAGGCGAAACTGCTGCGTTTTCTGGAAAGCCGGGCCTTCCGCCCGGTGGGCGGCGCCGCCGAACGGATCGCCAATGTGCGCGTCGTCGCGGCGACCAACCGCAATATCGAGGACGAGGTCAAGGCCGGCAATTTCCGCGCCGACCTGTTCTATCGCCTCAATGTGGTCCCCATCAAGGTTCCGTCGCTGGCCGAGCGGCGCGCCGACATCCTGCCGTTGGCCGAGTTTTTCGCGCGAATCCAGGCCAAGGTCGAAGGCTGTTGCCCCATCACCTTCTCACCCGCCACGCTGGAACAGATGACCAATTACGACTGGCCGGGCAATATCCGCGAACTCAGGAACCTGATCGAGCGCCTGACCATCCTGCACCCCGGCCAGGTCATCGAATGCGACAGCCTGCCGAACGAACTCGTCGCCGACAACAGTCCCATCCCCCACGGCATCACCGAACAGATGGTCACGACCGAACGCGACATCCTGCACAGGGCCTTGCGGCAGGCCGGCGGCTCCAAAGGCAAGGCGGCCGACATCCTGGGCATCTCGCGCTACGCCCTGAAACGGCGGCTCAACCGTCTCAACCTCGACGGAAAATAGGGCACCGACGCCTTCGCAAGGTTCACCGCTCCACCCCACCCCATCAAGGCTATCGGATTCACACATTTTTGCCCCTCGCCCGCTTGCGGGAGAGGGAGGGACCCGCCGCGAAGCGGTGGGAGGGTGAGGGAGCCTCAGGGCAACATGATGATATTATTTCTGTTCGATGATGTTGCGCCATTTCAGACCGCGCCTCCTTCACCCTCCCACTAGAGCGATTTGCGATCAGACTGGATCATCGATTTTTCTCGTCATTGCCCTGGATCAGCCGGAATCCAGAGGGCACCTCACGGGCGTTTCCGAGACTCCCGGATCCCCGCTTTCGAGCTTGTGAAATAATTCCAGTGGCACCGGCGTCCCCGCCGGTGTGCCGGCGAAGCCGGCAGCGCAAAAGCGTCCGAGGGATCGATCCTGAAGGGAACGTTTCCGCCGCAGGGCGACGGACACCGGCAGGGACGCCGGTGCCACTTTCCCTTGCTTCCCAAGCTTTTTCGCCGGGACG
>JAATGN010000161.1 GCA_015654615.1 Rhodospirillales bacterium | reverse complement strand
GTTCTTTCTGCCCGATTTCGCCCGCGCCGCCTATGCGGGCCGGGCCTGGCACGCCGAGGCCTTCGCGCGCTATCGGGCGCAGTCCGGCCGGAAGGCGCGGGCGGCCCAGAAGGCGCGGCTGTCGTTCCTGCACGTCATGGGGATCCTGGCCGGAAAATGGCCGCACAACCTGGCCTTGCAACCCGGCGGCACCACCAAATCGGTGGATCTGGGCGAGCGGATGCGCCTTCGCGCCATATTGGCCGATTTCCGCTATTTTCTCGAGACCGAGCTTTTCGCCGATTCCCTGGAGACGATCGCCGCCCTGGACGGTCCGGCCGCCCTGGCGGCCTGGATCGCCCGGCGGCCGGCCGGTGAGGGGGATTTCCGCTTCTTCCTGCATATCGCCGAAGATCTCGATCTGGGCGACCTCGGGCGCGGTCCGCCGCGATTCCTCAGCCACGGCGGTTTTTCCGAACCGGGCGGTCCGCTGTTCGGCGGCGGCCTTTGGCGCGACGGTGCGCCGGGCGTCCTCGATCTGGCCGGCCTGCGCGAAGACCTCAGCCATTCCTGGATGAACGGGGCCAATCTGCATCCGCAGCAGGGCGTCAGCCTGCCGGATGCCGACAAGCTCGATGCCTACAGCTGGTGCAAGGCGCCGCGGCTGAACGGCGAAAGCGTCGAGGTCGGGGCCTTCGCCCGCCAGATGGTGGCCGGCCATCCGCTGATCCGCGGCCTGGCCGCCGCAACCGGCGGCCGGGCCACGGTGCGGGGCAGGGTGGTCGCCCGCTTGCTGGAACTGGCCTTGCTGGTGCCGGCGATGGAGCGTTGGATCCAGGGGCTGGCCGCCGCCGGGCCTTATTGCGTGAGCGGCGACATGCCCGATCGGGCCCAGGGGGCGGGTCTGGTCGAAGCGGCGCGGGGCAGCCTCGGCCATTGGTTTTCGGCGGAGAGGGGGCGCCTCGCCCACTATCAGATCGTCGCGCCGACCACCTGGAATTTCTCGCCGCGCGACGCCGCCGGTCGCCCGGGCCCATTGGAAGAGGCTTTGGTCGGAGCGGTCATCGCGCCGGGCGAGGATTTTCCGCTGAGCGTCCAGCACATCGTCCGCTCCTTCGATCCTTGCATGGGCTGCACGGTGCACTGAGGAATTAGGTTATTGATGACCCGTCACGCCGCCCGCGGCGAAACCTCGCGGTCAATCTGATCCTGCATCGTGCGCTTGACCACGGTCACATCATAGGCAGCTTGCAGATTTACCCAGGACTGCGCATCGGTGCCGAAATAGCGGGCCAGACGAAGGGCGGTCTCCGCCGATATTCCGCGACGGCCGTGGACGATCTCGGTCACACGGTTGAACGGAACCTTGATGTCCTTTGCCAGCTTGTAGGCGGACAGTCCGAGCGGATCCAGCCATTCGGTGCGCAACAGCTCGCCCGGGTGGATCGGTTCGATGATGGGGGCACCTGGCTCAGCGATGTCGCTGAAATCGACGCGGCCGGCGTCCAGGTCTTCGCGGCGAACGGTGGTCATGATGTCTCCCTCAAAAGCGTCGCCGTCGCGAAACACGAAGCAGACCCGCCACTGATCGTTGACGCGAATGCTGTGCCGGCCGGTACGATCGTCCTTCAGGGCCTCGAGGTGGTTGCCTGGCGGGGATCGAAGGAAGTCGATGGTCGTGGCGGCGTTGATCAGATCCATCTTTGCTTTGGCGCGCTTCGTCACATCCGCCGGCAGTCCCCTGGTGACGGTACCGGAGAAGACGGCGGCGGAGCGCCGATCTTTGAAGGTCTTGATCATGGGGAAGAATATATACGACATGCGTATATATGCAAGACGTATATATGGCGACGCAAAATTGCGTTCTGTAAGGACTGAAAGGTTGGGAAATTTCCACCTGCATCGTGCGTGAAGTTCAGGCGCAGGGAAGGGCGCTGATGCTGTTGGCGCGCTCCCCGGAAGAGCAAAGCCAGCGCGTCGACATACTGATCGCCGCGCAGCCGAGGACCCACTTTCCGCGCCATCTCGACTCTTTGGCTTTGCGGATGCCGCGGATCTGTCTAACCAACTTGACCAACTGCAATCCATGCGGCATATTTGGTCAAGTTGGTTAGGAGCATGTCATGTCGGACCCCATCAATCTTTACGATGCCAAAACCAATCTGTCCCAGTTGGTTGAGCGGGCCGCGGCCGGTGAGGAAATCATCATCGCCAAGGCCGGTCGTCCGATGGCACGGCTTGTGCCTCTTCCGGAGCGCTCGGCGCCACGAGTTCCGGGGCGGCTGAAAGGACAGATCAGCCTCGGAGCGAACTTCGATGCTCCCTTGCCGGAGGATATTGCCCGCGCATTCCGGGGAGACGCGGCGTGAGGCTGCTTCTCGATACGCATATCCTGCTGTGGTGGCTGTCGGACGATCCGGCGCTTCCAGCGGCGGCCAAGGCGGCGATCGCCGATCCCGGCTCGGGAGTGTTTGTCAGCGCCGCCTCGGTGTGGGAAATCGCCATCAAACACGCCCTGGGCAGGCTTGATTTTCCTATCGCGCAGATGGCGGCGATCGTCGACGAGGCGGGTTTCACACCGCTCGGTATCGAGTTTGAGCACGCCGTGAGGGCCGGCGGATTGCCGCCACACCACCAAGATCCTTTCGACCGGATGCTCGTCGCCCAGGCGCAGCATGAGGGACTCACCATTGTGAGTGTGGACGCGATGATCCGGCGGTATGCGGTGGCCATACTCGACGGCTCAAACAATTGATCCAAGGGAAAGCCATGACGCCGGAGGAAACCATGGAACCCAAGCGATTTTCCCTTCACTGATCACTTCCACCACTTCACAAATCCGTCCGCTGTCAATTCGAGAGCGGATTCGGACGTCTCCGGAGCGATCGGCTTCGGGCGTGTCCGCCGCTTCTTCGCGGCCGGTGGCTTCGAAGCAACCGGCGCCTCGCCGTTCGTCTCGGCCGGCGCCCCGGCGTCCGCCATCTCAAGGCCGAACAGCGCGGAAATGTCGCCGTCCTCCAGAATCTTACCCGGGGGCGTCCCCGTCTTCGACAAAGGCACGGCCGCATCCAGATCGGCCAGCAGATCGTTCTCGTCCACGGCGCGCAAGCGAAACAGGAGTTCCGGCTTTTCGTCCAGGCGCGCGCCGATGCCATAGAGCACCGCCGCGACATGTTTGCACATGGACGCGGCATCGGGAAAACTGCAGGAGAATCTGATTTCCGACGGCCTGGGGAACAGGCCCCTGTCCTGACGGCAGATCCGCTCCATGACGCCCTTGGAAAACCGGCCCTGCAACAGTTCCACCAGGGAATCGACGCCGCCCGCGCAATCCCGGCAGATGGAGCGCCACTGTGCCTGCGGCACCGTCGCGACGGCGACCGAGACCTTGTAGATCCGCGAGCCGCTGACCAGGGCCGTCACGGCGAGCGGCGCGATTTGCAGATCCACCACCGAGCCGTTGCGCACATAGGTACGGCCGCGGGGCAGGCGATTCTCGAAGTCATGATAGCTTTCCAGATTTTCACACCAGGCCTTGCCCCAGAAGGTGGTGGCGATCTTTTGTCCCGCGATGACCACCGGGGCCACCGGAAGGCCTTTCTTGCGCAGCTTCTGGGCCTCGCGCAGGGCCTTCCGGCGGCGCTCGGCGACCGGAACATAGGGCGCCCATCCTCCATCGTAGCGTGACATTCGCCTCAGTCCTTCATTGCTGCCTGCAGGTCGAGTGCGACGAGCCGCAACAGTGCGTCGTCGGTCATTTCGGTCAGATTGATCTCGGTGGTATCGGCCAGCAGTTCGTCGGACAGAGTTTTCTTCGTCGCGATCATGCTGTCTATCTTTTCCTCGACCGTGCCCCGGCAGACGAATTTGTGAACCAGGACATTCTTCCGCTGGCCGATTCGGAAGGCGCGGTCCGTCGCCTGATTCTCCACCGCCGGATTCCACCAGCGGTCGAAATGCACGACATGGGAGGCGG
>JAATGN010000140.1 GCA_015654615.1 Rhodospirillales bacterium | reverse complement strand
TCCGCCTTGTCCAAGGCCGGGGCCGCCGCCGCCGCGTCCGCCGCCGGCGCCGCCTCCTGCGCCATCCCCAGGCTCGCCAGCACCGTCAGGCCAACCGCCAGACCTCCACCGAATACCAAACTTTTCCGAATACTCTTCATGATCACCCCCGAGGTCCGAAAGGTTTAGAGCGCGGCTTCGTTGGTCTCGCCGGTGCGAATCCGCACCACGGAAACCAGCTCGCTGACGAAAATCTTCCCATCGCCGATCTTGCCGCTGTTGGCAGAGGTGCGAATGGCTTCCACCACCTGATCGACGACATCGTCATTGACGGCCACTTCGATTTTGGTTTTTGGAAGAAAATTCACCGTGTATTCGGCGCCCCGGTAGATCTCCGTCTGGCCCTTCTGGCGACCGAATCCGCGGACCTCACTCACGGTAAGACCTTGGATACCGATGGCGGACAAAGCCTCGCGGACCTCGTCGAGCTTGAACGGCTTTATGATGGCAACGATGTATTTCATCGAATTCCCCTGGGTTAGGCACAAGGTTCAGGCCGAACCCGAGATATCAAGTTCCATGCCAATTCCTCGGAATGGCGGCAAAGGCGGATCTTTGGCCCGAGAAAATCCTCAAACGAACCGTTGGCGCCCAAATTATAGGCACCATGGGTGGATTTCGCCAAAAAATAGCATTTGGTTTAAGCATTCACCACCAACCGCCGAAAAATGTCTTTGCCAAGGCCAAGTCGAAAAAAGGCTCGGCAGGCCTCCGTAAGTCTCCGCGTTCCAACCATCAAGGATGGAATGGCATCGGAATTGCTTTGAGAATTCAACTTGCAGGAGAAAATCGATCCGAGACGTCCCTGATGGAACCGATGCCCACAAGCGGCCAGAGAGCGCCATGCTGTGCCCACAAATTATGCGAATGCGTCTTTTTTGCGAAACCGGGGGCTTGAGTTATTTAAGGAGGTCGAGCGACGATGGAAGATACGGCACCGAACTGGCAGGCGGTTCGCCAGAAACTGGCGAACGCCCAAACCGTCACCGGGTCAAAGGCGCGCCGTCTTGCTCTGCGCGACGTGATCGAGGATATCATCAAGGTTTTCGAAACCTGGGCTCCGACGGAATGGGAGGCGCATTTCCTGTTGCATGCCATTCGCCATATCGAGGGCGGCTATCCGGCGGTCGCCGCCGAGGAGATCGCTTCGGTGATGAAGCCCAGACAACAACAGGCCGCCATGAATGTCGCCCTGCCGCGGCTTGGCGCTCCGTTGCGCCCGCGCGGCAGTTCGGGCTCTTCCGCCACGGCCTGAGCCGCGGGCTTTTTCGGACGCCGACATCCAACTGGGCGACGCCGCCGGCCTGTGCTTTAATCCGCCGATGATCGCGTCCCTCGTCAAGGCCGTCGCCCAATTGCCCGACCCCCGCTTTCGTCGGGTGCTGTGGAGCGGACTGGTCGGCACTTTGCTGACCTATGTCCTGCTTTATCTGGCCGTCGGCTGGGGATTGAGCCGATTGCAGCTTTTCGGCATCGGCTGGGCCGACAGCCTGACCGACCTTTTGGGCGGCCTGGCGATCTTCGTCGTCACCTTGCTGCTGTTCCCCACCGTCGCCACCTTGCTGATGAGCTTTCTGCTGGAGCGCGTCGCCCTGGCCGTCGAGGGCCGGTATTATCCCGCCTTGCCGGCGCCGCGCCGCCAAGGAATGGCCGAAAGCCTGTGGGTCGCCTTGCGATTCACCGTCGTCGCCCTGCTGATCAATCTCCTGGCGCTGCCCGTTTACCTGCTTTTGCTGTTCGCCGGAATCGGCGTCGGCCTTTATTACGTCGTCAACGGCTATCTGCTGTCGCGCGACTATTTCGAGATGATCGCCGGACGCCGGATGTCGCCGGAGGCGGCCGATGGCCTGCGGCGGCGGCATCGCCTTCGCCTGTGGCTGCTGGGAATGGTGCTGGCCTTGCTGTCGACGCTGCCCGTCGTCAATCTGCTGGCCCCGTTGGTCGCCACGGCCGCCATGGTCCACGAAGTGGAAAAACTGCGCGACCGCCGCCTTTCGGCCTCCGCTTCGGGTGGCGGAATCGGCGATTGATAAAAGCGCGAGGGCGGCTATTCTGCGCGCGAACCTCCTTGCCGGAAAATCCCATGCTCGACATTCGTTCCCCCTTGGTGCCGTTCGCAGCCCTTTGCCTTGCCCTTTTGCTGGGAGGCTGCGAGGCCCCGCGTCCGATGGCGTCCCTGGGACGGCCGGCCGTGCTCGGCCCCGCCCAGCCGGAGGCCGTCCCGGCTCCCGGGGAACCGCCGGCCGCCGCCGGCGAAGCGAACGACGACCCCGGCCATCTGCGCGGACTGCTCGCCGGCGACGTGGTTGCGAAACTGGGCGATCCCAGCTTTCGCCGCCGCGAGGCCCCCGCCGAGATCTGGCAGTATTTCGGCCCCGGCTGCGTCCTCGATCTTTTCCTTTACGAGGACAAAGGCGCGCAGCGCGTCACCCACGCCGAATTGCGCAGCCGCAATCTCAACGCCGGCGCCCAGGCGGCCTGCCTCTCGCAATTGCTCGAAGGCAAACGCGGCAACGCCGACAGCTGAGGACCCGTTCAGCAGGAACGGCGTCATGGCGCGGGCGGCGCCGTCCGGCTCAGCCGCCGAGGCATTGGTCCAGCCAGGCGGCGCCGAAGCGCAGATGACGGATCCGGCTCTTGCCGTCCGAGGAATAGACGACGTGCCAGTCGCCGTCGTCGTCCCGAATGGCGGTGGGATAGGCCACGTCGCCCTGGGCCCCCGTTCCGACCAGATCGCATCCGCGATGGAAAGAGATGCCGTCGTCCGACCAGGCGAGCGACAGCGTGCGGCGGTCGTCGCGGCTTGGATTGTAGATGAGGACGAAGCGCCCCTTGTCGTCGCGCAAGGCCTCGACCGCCGCCCCCGGATTGGGCAGGTTGGTGGCGACGGCGGCACCCCACCGCAGCGTGGCCGGATCGAAAACCGCCGTGTAGATCGAAACCGCCCGGCTGTCCCGCAGGAAGGCCCGCAGCCTGCCGTCCGCCTGGACCACCAGGCTGGGTTGAATCAGAGGCGCGCCGGAAAGAGCCGCCGTCGGGCCGAGGGGCGGATGCTCCGGCGAGGCCCGGGCAAGATCGACGATCCGCACGAAGGATTGTTCCGCCCCCTCGAGATAGAGCGGAATCACATCGCCCAGGCCTGCGACCCGCACCGGCTTGCCGCGCGGCAGGGCCCCGGTCTGATCGTCGAGGCGCATCGCCCCCGACCATGTCCGCCCCTGGTCGGAGGAGACCTTGGCGTCGACCCGGCCGCACAGCCAGTTGCGGCAGACATTGCCGACGAGCGGCCAGTCCCAGCGCTGAATCACCCCATAGATCATCCACAAGCGTCCGTCCGAGGCCCGATGCAGGGTGACGTTGCCCAGGCTTTTGTTGGCAGCTGCGGCCCCCGGGGCCTGCTCGCCCCGATCGACCGCGACGCGGGGCGGCGTCCAGTGCCCGCCATGGTCGGCGCTGTCCGAACAGAGAATCCTGGCGTCCTCGTTGGCCTCGGTGGCGCCGGAATACCAGCAGAGCAGCAGTCCGCCATCGGCCAGTCCGACCAGGCCCGGACCATGGTTGGTCCGTCCGCCGGGCGCCGGCACCAGGCTCGCGGAGATCGCCGGCGGGTCGGCGCGCGCCGCGTGCCACAGGCATGCGGCGACCACCCCGGCCAGGAGGAGGCGCCAGGAACGGACGATGGCGGTCACACCCGCCGGACGCTGGCCAGCAGGACGGCGGCGACCACCAGGACGCCGCCGCTCAGCCGGTTGATCCAGCGGGCCCGGTCGCCGCGGGCCAGCCAGGGAGCGAGGCTGCCGGCCCCCGAGGCGGTCGACATGATCATGCAGAACTCGATCGCGGTGAAGGTCGCCGCCAGGGCGAGGATCTGCGGCAGGAACGGCCGCGCCGGATCGATGAACTGCGGAAACAGGGCGGTGAAAAAAACGATGGCCTTGGGATTGCTGAGGCCGACGCCGAACGCCTGCAGCGCCAGCCGGCGATGATCGGGAACATCGGTCGTCCGTCCTGCCGCCATGCTCGCGATGACCGATGGAGCCCACCAAGCCTTGATTCCCAGCCAGGCGAGGTAAAGGACGCCGCACCACTTCACCGCCAGGAAGGCCGTGGCGGACGCCGCCAGGACCGCTCCCAGGCCGGCCGTCGAGGCGGCCATCAGCACCCACATGCTGAGCAGCAGGCCGCCCGCCGTGGCCAGGGTATGACGGACCCCATGCGACAAGCCGGTCGCGATGGAGAGCAGCATATTGGGACCGGGGGTATAGGAGACGGCAAGGGTGACGGCGGCAAAGGCCAGCCAGGTATGGAAGGGCATCATCGTTCCAGGCGACGTGGGGGATGGCCTTCAGGATACCCCAATCGCCGCCCCGGCGCACCTCCGCAAGGGAGCCGCTCAATAACCCTCGCCCGCCTGGCGGGAGAGGGAGGGGCCCGCGAAGCGGGAGGGTGAGGGCAGGAAACGCTCGCAAGCAGGGCAAATTGCTTACAACGAAATATCAGAGTGTTGCCCTGAGATCCCCTCACCCTCCCACCTGGCGGGCGAGGGGCAGAAGAAAGCAAAACATTCATTTTGAACAAAGATTTACTTCATATAGGCCCCGGCCATCGCCGAGACGGCGTTCTGCGAATAGCGCCGGAGAATGCCCTTTTTCGGCTTGCGTTCGGGAAGCCGCCATTGCGCTTTTCTGGCCGCCAGGACGGCGTCGACCGCGTCGGGCGATTGCCGTTCGCCCTTGAGGCCGACGATGCGCAGGGCGCGTCCCGGAATGTCGATTTCGATGAGGTCGCCGTCCTCCACCAGGGCGATGGGACCGCCTTCCACCGCCTCGGGGGAGACATGCCCGATGCACGGCCCCCGGGTCGCCCCGGAGAAGCGGCCGTCCGTGACGATGGCGACGGTGCCGTTGAGCTTTTCGTCATAGACGATGGCGTCCGTCGTCATGAACATCTCGGGCATGCCCGATCCCTTCGGTCCCTCGTAGCGGATGACGACGACGTCTCCGGGGTTGATGCGGCCGGCGATGATGGCCGCCTGGGCGTCCTCCTCGCTGTCGAAGACCGCCGCCCGGCCGGTATGGGTCAGCATCGCGGCCGTGACGGCGGCATATTTCACCACCGCGCCGTCGGGGGCGATGTTCCCGCCGAGCACGGCGATCGATCCCCGCTGCTTGGCCTGTTCGGGGCGGCGGATGATGTCGTCGGCCGCGATGCCGAAGGTCTTGAGATGATGCAGGCAGCGTTCGAAGAAGCCGTCCTTCCACAGGATCTCCAGATTCTCTCCCAGCGGGCGGCCGGTGACCGTCATCGCGCCGAGATCGAGGTGGTCCTTGATGAGCCATTGGATCATCGGAACGCCGCCGGCGAACCAGAACAGCTCCGTCACGTATTTGCCGCTGGGCTGGATATTGGTCAGATAGGGGATCTCCTGGCCGATGCTGTCGAACAGCTTGGGATCGAGCGGCAATTCCAGCTCATGGGCCAGCGCCGGAATGTGAATCAGGGCATTGGTGCTGCCGCCGATCGCCGCATGGACTTTTATGGCGTTCCGCAGGGCACCCTCGCCGAGAATGGTCCGGGCGGTGATGTTCCGTTCGGCCAGTTCCAGGATTTTCTGGCCGGCCTGCCGGGCCATGCGGCGGATGTCCATGAAGGTGGCCGGCATCAGAGCCGTGCCCGGCAGGGCCAGGCCGAGGGCTTCGGACAGGCATTGCATGGTGCTGGCCGTCCCCATGAATTGGCAGGCGCCGCAGGACGGACAGCCGGTCAATTTGAAGTCCCGCATTTCCTCCTTCGTGCCCAGTCCCTTTTTCGCCCGCGCCGTCAACGGGCCGGCCAGGCCGGAGGTCGAATTGTCGGGGCCGGCCCGCATGGAACCGCTGGGAATATGGATGGTGGGGATATCCATGCGGGCCGCCGCCATCAGGTGGGCCGGCACCGACTTGTCGCAGCCCGACAACAGGATCATGCCGTCCCAGGGGATGACCGAGGCATGGATTTCCACCATGTCGGCGATGATTTCGCGGGACAGCAGAATGTAATTCATGCCGTCGTGGCCTTGCGCCCAGCCATCGCAGATGTCGGTGACATGGAACTTGGCCGGCTTGCCGCCCGCCTCATAGACGCCGATGCAGGCCTCTCCGTTCAAGACATCGAGATGGAAGCTGCCGGGGTGGCTGTCGCCCTGGACGTCGTCGACCAGGATATGCGGTTTTTCGACATCCTCTTCGCTCCAGTTCATGCCGAGCATCAGGGCATCGACCTGGGCCCACAAGCCCCTGACGTTGCGGCACCGCTGCGTGGTCATCGATCGCTCTCCTCTTGCCGGGCGGGCGCGCCCGAGGCGCGCGCCGCCCTTTGTTTTCCTCAGGTTTCGGTTTTGTCATGCCCCGCCGGGGGCCTCGTCGGTCAGGCGGTGGCCTTGCGGGCGGCGAGTTCCGCCCGCCGCTCCCGCCCCGTCGTATTGGCCGGCAGTGACAGCGTCAGCAGGAAGCCGGCGACCAGGGCGACGACGAGGAAATAAATCCCGGCGTCGTAGCTGTCGAAGGAGGTGCGGAACCATCCGACGGCGAAGGGACCGATGAAGCCGCCCAAATTGCCGAGGGCGTTGATGATGCCGCGGGCGCCGCCGGCCACTTCGGCCGGGAAGGTCAGCGGGGGAATCGTCCAGAAGATGCTGGAGGCCGATTGCATGAAGAATCCGCAAAGAACGAGAAAACCGTACGACACCCAGACCTGGTCCTTGAACACCGTCGACAGGAAGAAGGACAGGCCGAACAGGATGATCGGCATGGCGGTATAGCGCCTTCTGTTCATGCTGCGGTCCGACAGCTGGGCGAAGACATAAAGGCCGCCGACCATGGCGATGTAGGGGAACATGGAAAGAATGCCGACCCCGGTCATGCCCGAATTGGTCAGACCCTTGAGGATCGACGGCAGCCACATGGAGAATCCATAGATGCCGACCTGATAGAAAAAGTAGATCGCCACCAGCCGCCATAGATTCACATTGGAAAATAGCGCCTTATAGGAAATCGGCGCCCTTTCCGTCTTCAGCTCCGCCTGTTCCGCCCGCAGCGTCTCGATCAGATAGGCCTTCTCTTCGGGACTGATCCATTTGGCGTCCTCGGGCCGGTCGCTGATCAGCGGCCACCAGACGAAGATCAGCAGGAGGGAGATGAATCCCTCGCCGATGAAAACCCAGCGCCAGCCGAAATTGCTGATGATCCAGCCGGAGACCGGCGCCGTGATGATCGAGGCGACGGCGATGTTCATCAGGAAATAGGCGTTGGCCCGTCCACGCTCCGCATTGGGGAACCAATGGCTGAGGATGACCAGCGTGGCCGGCCAGACTCCGCCTTCGGCAACGCCGATCAGGAAACGCACGATCAGAAGCTCGGTGGAGTTCTGGACGAATCCGCAGAGGATCGACAAACCGCCCCACACCAGAATCGAACAGCCGATGAATTTCTTGGCGCTGCCGTGCTCGGCGATATGTCCGCCGGGAACTTGCAGCAGGACATAACCAATGAAGAAAATACCGGCGGCCAGGCCGGAAATCGACGCCGACATCGACAGGGATTCGTTCATTCCGCCGGCCATGGCGAAGCCGATGTTCGTTCTGTCCATAAAAGAAAAAATATAGACAAGAATCGTCGGAGGAATAATTCGCCACCATCTTCCCGATGGAATTGTCTTTACGGTATCCGTTGTCATGATAGATCTCCCCTTTTGCAGCAATCGTGTCTGGTTTTTTGTGCCTTTACGTTAGGACATGGCGGGAACGCGTTCGCCCGGACGATCCGGCCGCGGGCCGGATCGCCGTCACGCATGGGCGTCCCGTCAGATTTTTGGCGGCAGGCCGCTCCGCGCGAGGATGCCCGCCAGTGCCTTTTTCTTGTCTTCGGAAAGCGGCGTGATGGGGGACAGGGGCGCCGTCGAGATGGCCAGGCCGGTCATCCGCATCGCCTCCTTGATCACTCCGAAATGGGCCGGTTCCAGCCCATAGATCTGGACAAGCTGGGCCAGTCTTCGTTGCAGGGTGATCACCTCTTCGAAATTCCGGGCCTCGAAAGCCCGGTAAATGCCGCCGCAGATCTCGGGCGCGATGTTCGAGGTCGCCGGGATGGCGCCCTCGCCGCCCAAGATCAAATTGTCCAGCAGATATTCGTCGAAGCCGGAAAACACCATGAAATCAGGACGCTCGGCCTTGACGGCGGTAATTATTTGCCGGGTATGGCTTATATTGTCGA
The DNA here is from genome assembly GCA_015654615.1 of Rhodospirillales bacterium. GTDB lineage: Bacteria > Pseudomonadota > Alphaproteobacteria > Rhodospirillales > Magnetospirillaceae > Telmatospirillum. The sequence continues at coordinate 6,514 of JAATGN010000140.1, read as the reverse complement.
CAGTATCCTTGATACCGACAATATTTTTACAGTCCCTGGCAAGAGACAATATGAGAGGTATATTGATGTCCTGCCCCGTCAGGGCGGGAAAATTGTATAGGAATATCGGAAGATCTAACGATTCTGAGATTTTTGTATAGTGATGATAAAGATGTTCTTGGCTCAGCAATGCGTAATACGGATTGATGACGAGGACGCCGTCGGCCCCCGCCGCCTGCGCGTGCCGCCCCAGATCGATCACCTCGGCGGTGCCGGGTGCCCCGACGCAGACGAGAACCGGCAGGCGTCGGTTCGTATGGGCAATGACGAATTCGGCCACCTCCTTTCTCATCGAATTGGTCATGTGGCAAAACTCGCCGCCGCTCCCCAGAAAAAGCAGACCGCTGACATTCGACTGAACCAGCTTGTCGATGACCTTTCCCATGCCGTCCCTGTCGAGATTGCCATTCTGATCGACGATGGTCGGAACGGGAGGAATGACGCCTCTTAACCTCACGGGTTTCATACCGAGCTCCCCTTAAAAAGTTCAATACCACGAACTAATGTCCAATATGCTGGACAGACTAGCATGGGAATCGGCGATTTGACAAGCCGCGCCGTCGGCCGAAACGGCGGTCCGGCCCTTCGTCGGCCGGCGGCCGCTTCGATCTTGCATGGCGAAAACGCTCTGTTATGGTGCGGGACAGCCGCCCCTGAAGTTCGGTGTGATGAAGAGCAACCTCGTCGATCTGGAAAAAATGGGGGTGCCGGCCCTGGTCAAGGGCGTCGGCATCCTGGATCTGATCGCCAATGAACCCGGCCTTGGATTCGCCGCCATCCAGCAGCGGCTCGGCCTGCCGAAAAGCAGCTGCCATCTGCTGATCGGCACCTTGTGCCGGCTGGGCCTGCTTCAGATGCAAGGCGACCGGAGCTACGTCCTCGGCTTACGGCTTTTCGAACTGGGGGCCCAGGCGGCCAACCAGCGGCACATCGACCGGGACGCCCTGCCGCATTTGCGAAAACTGGCCGCCGAGGTGCAATTGACCTGCCATCTCGGCGTGCGGGAGGGCCTCGAGGCGGTCTATCTCGCCAAGGTCGAATGCGAACGCGAGATCAAGGTCAATACCTGGGTCGGCAAGCGGCTGTCCCTCAACAGCTCCTCTCTCGGGAAAGTCCTTCTGGCCTGGTTGCCGGAGCAGGAGCTGGAGGACATCCTTCAGCACCTCGAATGGACCCGGAAATGCCCCAACACGCTGACCGACCCCGGCCTGTTCAAGCTCCATCTGGCCGAGGTGCGCAAGCGCGGCTGGGCCAGCGACAACGAAGAGGATATTCCGAACATCCGCTGCCTGGCGGCGCCGGTGATCAATATGGAGGGCAAGGTCGTCGCCGCGCTCAGCGCCGTCGGCACGGTCCTGGAAATCGATACCGCGGATTTCGCCGGACTGGCCGAACGGGTTTGCGCCACGGCGCGCCACATTTCCCGCGAGTTGGGCCATCGCACCGCGGCGGCCGAGACGCGGGCTTAGCGGCCCGGCCGGGCCGCACCGGCCGGCGGCCCAAGGAAAAGTGGCACCGGCGTCCCTGCCGGTGTCCGCCGCTCGCGCGGCGGAGTCTTTCCCACCGGCAGGGACGCCGGTGCCACTAAACTCTAGAGCGGCCATTGAGGCCGCGGCCAAGCGCGCGGAGGCGCGCGCCCGGCGAGGGACATCAAGAAAAGCCGTAGCGTGACGCCGATTTAAGGCATCGCGCTCTAAGTCTTTGCCTCGAAATCGCACAGATCGCGGACCAGGCAGGTCGGACAATCCGGTCGCCTCGCCTTGCAGACATAACGGCCATGCAGGATCAGCCAGTGGTGGGCATGGCGTTTCCATTGGTCCGGAATCACCCGTTCGAGCCCCCGTTCGACCGCTTCCGGCGTCGTTCCCCGGGCCAGTCCGGTGCGGTTGGCGACGCGGAAGATATGGGTGTCGACGGCAATGGTCGGATGGCCGAAAGCGACGTTCAACACCACATTGGCCGTCTTGCGGCCGACGCCGGGCAAAGCCTCCAGGGCGGCGCGGTCGATCGGGACCTGCCCGTGATGCCGTTCGATCAAAAGACGCGACAGGGCAATGACGTTCTTTGCCTTGGTATTGAACAAACCGATGGTCCGGATATAGGCCTTGAGCCCTTCCTCGCCCAGCGCCAGCATGCGTTCCGGCGAATCCGCGACGACGAACAGGGCGGCGGTCGCCTTGTTCACCCCGACGTCGGTCGCCTGGGCCGACAGCACGACGGCGACCAGCAGGGTAAAGGGATTGGCATAGACCAGTTCGGTTTTCGGCTCGGGCGTGCGCGCGGCCAGGCGCGCGAAAAATTGATCGATCTGCGGGGGGGTCATTTCAGCGGCTACCTCCTGGAGGACAGGTCATGGTAGCATCGCGCCCGTACCGACGCAGGAGGGAATAAGGCCGTGTTCGAAGGTTGGAAGGGACGATGGGTGGCGGGCCTCGGCGTCGTGGCGATGCTCTCGGCCTGCGCCGACGCGCCGCCGCCGAAGGTCGCCGCCGCGTCAGGCCGCCATGTCTCGCCCGCCAGCGTGCCGGCGCCGGTCCTGCCGGAAGGCAGTTTCGACCGCGACCGCGCCAAGCAGGCCCTGACCGCCGCCCTGGCGGCCCGCCAGGCCGGTCAATTGCCGGAGGCCCGCCGCCTGGCCGAGGCGGCCGTCGACGCCTGGCCGGCGGACCTCGACGCCTGGGCCGCCTTGGCCGACATCTGCCAGGCGGCCGACGATCAAAACTGCCGCCGGCAGGCCGATTTCTTCAAGGCCAAGGTGGATTACGCCAACACGCTGCCGGCGCGGTCGGCCGTGCTGGGATTCCAGACCATCGCCGAGGAACCGGTGGGAACCGCCGGAAGCGCCATCACCTATGACCGCAAGAGCCTCGACACGGCATCCCGGCTTTGGGCGTTCTACAATGTCCAGGACCTTCGGCAGGACGGCCGCCAGGTCCCGCCGGGCCCCTCTTTTTCCGAAGAATATCCTTATCTTCCGGCCATCCTGGTGGTCGGCGTCATCGCCGGCGTGCTGACCACCGCCAACTCCATGGCCGGCAAATGAGTCAGGCCAGCCCCAGGACGTCCTTCATCGCATAGAGGCCGGGCGGACGGCCGCAGGCCCAGCGGGCGGCGCGGACCGCGCCCTTGGCGAAGACCTGGCGCGACGAGGCTTTGTGGCCGATCTCGATGCGTTCGCCGTCGGCGGCGAACACCACCTTGTGATCGCCCACCACATCGCCGCCCCGCAGAGTGGCGAACCCGATGTCGCCGGCCCGGCGCGGCCCGGTCTGGCCGTCGCGGCTCTTCTGCCAGACCGCGTCGAGTTCGACGCCGCGGCCGCGGGCGGCGGCCCGCCCCAAGCCGAGCGCCGTCCCGGACGGCGCGTCGACCTTGTGGCGATGGTGCATTTCGAGGATCTCGATGTCATAGGTGGCCGGATCGAGCAATCCGGCCATCTGCTCGACCAGCGAGAACAGCAGATTGACCCCGACGCTCATGTTCGGAGCCCACACCACCGCCGTCCGCGTCGCCGCCTGCCGCAGCGCCGCTTCCTGATCGGCCGCCAGACCGGTGGTTCCCACCACATAGGCGGTGCGCGTCTCGGCCGCCAGTTGGGCATGCACGGCCGCCGCCGCCGGCGAGGTGAAATCGATCACCGCGTCCGAGGCGGCGAACAGCGCCAAGGCGTCGCCGCCGACGATGAGGCCAAGCCGTCCACGCCCCAGGATTTCCCCCAGGTCCCGCCCGATGGCGTCGCCGCCCGGCCGTTCGGTGCCGCCCGACAGCTCAAGGCCGTCGCCGGCCAGCACTTCGGCCACCAGCATCTGTCCCATGCGGCCGGCGCAGCCGACGATTCCGATCTTGGTCATCAAATCAGTCCTTCAGATCTTCCCAGAGTTCCTTCACCTTGGCGAAGAAGCCGGCCGATTCCGGGCTGATTTCCTTGCCGCCGTCTTCCTTCTCGAACTCGCGCAGCAGCTCTTCCTGCCGCTTGCTGAGATTGACCGGCGTTTCCACCACCACCTCGACGAACATGTCGCCGCGCGCCGGGCTTCTCAGCACGCTCATGCCCTTGCCGCGCAAACGAAACTGATGGCCCGACTGCGTCCCGCCGGGAATGGCGATCTTCACCCGGCTGCCGTCGATCGACGGCACCTCGATGGCCCCGCCCAGAGCCGCCGTCACCATGGGAAGCGGGACCCGGCAGTGGATATTGGCGCCTTCCCGCTGGAACAACCGATGGCCTTGCACGGTCAGGAAGATATAGAGATCCCCGGAGGGCGCCCCCCGCATTCCCGGTTCGCCCTCGCCGGCCAGCCGGATCCGGGTGCCGTCCTCGACACCCGGCGGCACAGTAACCGCCAGGGTCTTTTCCTTATGGACCCGTCCCGATCCGCCGCAGCCGCGGCAGGGATCCTTGATCACCTTGCCATGGCCATGGCAGGTCGGACAGGTCCGCTCGATGGTGAAGAAGCCCTGGGTCGCCCGAACCTTGCCGGCCCCCCGGCAGGTCGAGCAATCGACCGGCGCCGCGCCGCCGGCGCCGCCGGTGCCCTTGCAATCCTCGCAAGGCACCGAACTCGGTATCTTGATCTGGGTCGACTTGCCGCTGAAGGCCTCTTCCAGCGTGATGTCCATGTTGTAGCGAAGATCGGCGCCGCGCGCCGCGCCGCCGCCGCCACGGCGGCCGCCCATGAACTCTCCGAACATTTCGTCGAAGATGTCGGCGAAGCCCGAGGCGAAATGAAAATCGCCGCCCTGCCCGCCGGCTCCGAATCCGCGGCCCTGTTCAAAGGCGGCATGACCGTAGCGGTCATAGGCCGCGCGCTTCTGATCATCCTTGAGGATGTCGTAAGCTTCGTTGACCTCGCGGAATTTCTGGTCGGCGTTGGGGTCGTCGGGGTTGCGGTCGGGATGGAATTGCATGGCCAGCTTGCGGTAGGCCTTCTTGAGCTCTTCCGCGGCCGCGCCTTTGGCCACCCCTAAAACTTCATAAAAATCCCGTTTGCTCATCGGTCGTCAATCGATCCCGAGGGGCCGCCGCTCCCGGGACACGCGGTGCCCCGGGAGCGGAAGAGTTGCCAAAAGAGTGTCAAAGAAGGATCACTTGTCCTTCTTGTCGCCGTCCACTTCCTCGAAATCGGCGTCGACCACCCCCTCGCCGCCGTGCGCGTCGCCGGCGGCGCCACCACCGGCGGCCGGATCGGCGGCACCCGGCTGCGCGCCGTCCTGCTGGGCCTTGTACATGGCTTCACCCAGCTTCATCGAAGACTGCATGAGGGCTTCGGTCTTGCTCTTGATCGTCTCGGCATCGCCGGATTCGAGAACGTCCTTCAGCGCCTTGAGATCGGTTTCGATCTTGGTCTTCTGATCGGCCGGCACCTTGTCGCCGAATTCGGTCAGATTCTTTTCGGTGGTGTGGACCAGGGCGTCGGCATGGTTGCGGGCTTCCACCGCTTCCTTGCGCTTCTTGTCCTCGGCGGCATGCGCCTCGGCGTCCTTGACCATCCGCTGCACGTCGGCGTCCGACAATCCGCCGGAGGCCTGGATGCGGATCTGCTGCTCCTTGCCGGTGGCCTTGTCCTTGGCCGAGACGGACACGATGCCGTTGGCGTCGATGTCGAAGGTCACCTCGATCTGCGGCATGCCGCGCGGCGCCGGCGGCAATCCGACCAGATCGAACTGGCCCAGCATCTTGTTGTCGGCCGCCATCTCGCGCTCGCCCTGGAAGACGCGGATGGTCACCGCCGTCTGATTGTCCTCGGCGGTCGAGAAGATCTGGCTTTTCCGGGTCGGAACGGTGGTGTTGCGGTCGATCAGGCGGGTGAAGACGCCGCCCAGCGTTTCGATGCCGAGCGACAGCGGGGTGACGTCGAGCAGCAGGACGTCCTTGACCTCGCCCTTCAGCACGCCGGCCTGGATGGCCGCGCCGATGGCCACCACCTCGTCCGGATTGACGCCCTGGTGCGGCTGGCGGCCGAAGAATTCCTTCACCTTTTCGACGACCTTGGGCATGCGGGTCATGCCGCCGACCAGGATCACCTCGTCGATTTCGCTGGCTTTGAGGCCGGCGTCCTTGAGGGCGGCGCGGCAAGGCTCCATGGTCCGCTGCAGCAGATCCTCGATGAGAGCTTCCAGCTTGGCGCGCGTCAGCTTGATGTTGAGATGCTTCGGCCCGGCCGCGTCGGCAGTGATGAAGGGCAGATTGACTTCGGTCTGCATGGCCGAGGACAATTCGATCTTGGCCTTTTCCGACGCTTCCTTCAGCCGCTGCAGGGCGAGGCGATCCTTGCGCAGGTCGATCCCCTGCTCGCGTTTGAATTCGTCGGCCAGGTAATCGATGATCCGCGCGTCGAAATCCTCGCCGCCCAGGAAGGTGTCGCCGTTGGTCGACTTCACCTCGAAAACGCCGTCGCCGATCTCCAGGATCGACACGTCGAAGGTGCCGCCGCCCAAGTCGTAGACGGCGATGGTGCCGGCGCCCTTCTTCTCC
>JAATGN010000121.1 GCA_015654615.1 Rhodospirillales bacterium | reverse complement strand
TTCGCGAAAATGTGGCCGCCCGAGCCGTCGGCGACGAAATAAACATCGTCGCTGGCCGCCGGATGCAGCACGGCCAGCAGGCTGGCCCGCCCCGGATTGCAGATGGGGCCGACCGGCAGACCTTCGACCTGATAGGTGTTGTAAGGGCTCTTGACCGCCAGGTCGTCGCGGGTCAGGGGACGATCGAGGATGCCTTCCGCATTGCTCACGGCGAAGATCACGGTCGGATCCGACTGCAGTTTCATATGCAGCTTCAGCCGGTTGAAAAATACGGCGGCAATATGGGCGCGTTCCTCGGGGATGGCCGTCTCACGCTCGACCACCGAGGCCAGGATGATCGCTTCGACCTTGTTGCCGAATGGAAGATTGGCGGCGCGCGACCGCCACAAATCGTCGATCATCTCGTTCATCGCATGCGTCATGCGCAGCAGCAGGGCGTCGCGGCTGTCGCCGAAGGTATAAAAATAGGTCTGCGGGAGCAGGCTGCCCTCTTCGGGAATCTGGCCGGCGTTTCCGGCCAGGCCTTCGGCCTGGCGCATCTGCGCGAGCACCTGATAGACCGTCAATCCCTCGGCAATGGTCAATTTATGGATGACGGTCTGACCGCGACGCATCATATCGATGATCGTCGAAAGGCTGGCATGGGCCGGAAAACTGTATTCGCCCGCTTGCAGGGGCTGCCGCCCGGACAACCGCGCGGCCAGGAGGAACAGCCACGGGTGATCGATGGCGTCGGCCTCTTTGAGCAACGCGCCGATTTCCGCCGAGGCCATTCCTTTCGGAACGACCACCGAGGCGGCCGCCATGGCCGGACCCGGTTCCGCGATCTTGGCGCGTCCCCACCACAAAGCCCCCCCGACCGCCGCCAGCAAAATGGCCAGGATAAGCAGGAGACGGACCCGGAAGCGCTTCATCGACGCATCAAACAGCCCTGAAGATCAAAGAGGCGTTGGTTCCGCCGAAACCGAAGGAATTGGACAAGGCGATCCGCACCTTGCGTTCCTTCGCCACATGCGGCACCAAATCGATGTCGCATCCGGGGGAAGGATTGTCGAGATTGAGCGTCGGAGGCACCAGGCCGTGGTTGATCGCCAAAATCGAATAAATGGCTTCGACGCTGCCGGCCGCCCCCAGCAAATGGCCGATCGCCGACTTGGTCGAGGACATCGACAGTTTATAGGCGTGGGCCCCGAACAGGCGTTTGACCGCGCCCAGCTCGATCTCGTCGCCGAGGGGCGTCGAGGTGCCGTGGGCGTTGATATAGTCGATATCCTCGAGAGAGATCCCGGCCCGCTTGACCGCGGCGCGCATGGCGCGGAAGGCGCCATCGCCATCTTCCGCCGGAGCGGTGATGTGATGGGCGTCGCCCGACATGCCGTAACCGATGATTTCGCCATAGATCTTGGCGCCGCGGGCCTTGGCGTGCTCATATTCCTCGAGCACGACGACGCCGGCGCCTTCGCCCATGACGAATCCGTCGCGATCCTTGTCCCAGGGCCGCGAACCCTTGGACGGCGTATCGTTGAATCCCGTCGACAGGGCGCGGGCGGCCGCGAAGCCGGCCATTCCCAGACGGCAGACCGCCGCTTCGGTCCCCCCGGCGACCATCACGTCGGCATCGCCGAACATGATCAGCCGCGAGGCGTCGCCGAGCGCGTGCGCGCCGGTCGAACAGGCGGTGACCACCGCGTGATTCGGTCCCTTGAAGCCGTATTTGATCGAAACATGGCCCGAGGCGAGATTGATCAGGCTGGCCGGAATGAAGAAGGGGGAAAGCTTGCGCGGTCCGCCTTCCTTCAAGACGAGCGCCCCGGCGGCGATCGACGGCAAGCCGCCGATGCCCGAGCCGATCATCACGCCGGTCTTTTCGCGATCGTCGTCCGACTGGGGCTTCCACCCCGAATCCTCGACCGCCTCGATGGCGGCACACAGCGCAAAGACGATAAAATCATCCATCCGCCGACGATCTTTTGTCGAACAGACGTTATCGGGGTTGAACAGGTGCGGCGACTCCGTGCCGGTCGGCACGATTCCCGCGATTTTCGCCGGCAAATCGGAAACGTCGAAATGTTCGATTGCACGAAGGCCGGATTCACCCCTTGTCAGGCGATCCCAGTTGGCCGAGACGCCCACGCCAAGCGGCGTAACCATCCCGAGCCCGGTGATGACAACTCGTCTCATGCGTTCCGCTTATCCGTTGCGAAAAGAGGACATCCGCGCCGACCTGCCTTGAAGCAAGCCGGCGCGGCGGGCATCGCTTTAGCTATGCGACTGAATGAAATCGATAGCGTCCTTCACCGTCAAAATCTTCTCGGCGGCATCATCGGGAATCTCGCATCCAAACTCTTCCTCGAAAGCCATCACCAATTCGACGGTGTCCAGGCTATCGGCACCCAGATCGTCGATGAAACTGGCCGTCTCGGTGACCTTGGACTCCTCGACGCCCAGGTGCTCGACAACGATCTTCTTAACCCGCTCGGCGACATCAGACATTTGTAAAACCCCTCGAAAATCTTAGTTGGGCAGGAACTTGGGACTTAGGCGGTCGAGGCAAGCCGATCCCCCCCCGTCCGGAAAAAAGAGCCGTTACGTAGCACACTTTTTTCGGCCTGACCAGCGCCTAGGCCATGTGCTGAAACGGCCCGAAATCCTTATATCATCGCCATACCGCCATTGACATGCATTGTCTGGCCCGTCACGTAGGACGCCTCGTTGCTGGCCAGATAAACGGCGGCGGCGGCGATCTCGGCCGGTTCCCCCATGCGGCCCAGGGGAATTCCGGCGATCAGCCTGGCTCTCTGCTCTTCGTTCAGCAGCGCGGTCATCGACGACGTAATGAATCCGGGCGCGATGCAATTGACCGTAATGCCTCTCGACGCCACTTCCTGGGCCAAGGCCTTCGACATGCCGATCAGCCCCGCCTTCGAAGCGGCGTAATTCACCTGGCCCGGATTTCCGGTCACGCCGACGATCGACGTGATATTGATGATCCGTCCGAAACGGCGCTTCATCATTCCCCTGACCGCCGCGCGGGACAAGCGGAAGGCGGCGCCCAGATTGACGTCGAGGACGCTCTGCCAGTCCTCGTCCTTCATGCGCAGCACCAGACCGTCCCGGGTCAGCCCCGCATTGTTGACCAGGATATCGAGAGAACCCAGCCCCGCTTCGCCGTCCTTGGCCAATTGCTCGACCGCTTGCGCGTCGGACAGATCGCACGGCAGAACCAGGGTTTTCCCGCCCAGTTCGGCGGCCAGGGCCTCGAGGGCCGGCCGCCGCGTGCCCGACAGGGCGACGGCAGCGCCCCGCGCATGCAGCGCCCGGGCGATGGCTCCCCCGATATCGCCGGAGGCGCCGGTGACCAGAGCCGTCTTTCCGGTGAGATCAAACATGGACATCCGCTCCTTTTCGAATCGGGAGCGATTCGATCGCTCCGAAATCCCGAATTTCGATGTGACGCCTCCCCGCCGCCGCCGCGGGCTCGGGCTTCAGCCGCAATGCCGTCTCCCTTGTGGGTTATGGCATTCCCCCATTTTTGCCCCCTCTCCCGCTTGAGGGGCTGCGCCCCGCGTCTCTTTAAGGATAAGGCGGGCGCGCGGGCCCGCCCCATCGGCCGGAAGCGGACGGCATCGGCCTCAGCCCTTGAGAAAGGCTTCGATGTCGGCCGGCGTCTGCAGCGACGTGGCGACGATTTCCTTATCGATGCGTTTGGCCAAACCGGCCAGCACCTTGCCGGCCCCGACCTCCACCAGCCTGTCGACGCCGGCGGCCTTCATCGCCAGCACGCTTTCGCGCCAGCGAACCGTCCCGGTCACCTGGGCGACCAGCAAGCCGCGGATTTCCTCCGGGTCGCGGGTCTGACTGGCCGTGACGTTGGCCATCAGGGGCACCACCGGGGCCGTCATCGGGACCACGGCCAGGGCCGCCGCCATGACCTCGGCCGCCGGCCGCATCAGGGCGCAATGGAAGGGCGCCGACACGGGCAGCAAAACGGAACGCTTGAAGCCCCTCGCCGCCGCCGCCGCCATGGCGCGTTCCACCGCCGCCTTGGCTCCGCTGACCACCACCTGGCCGGGCGCGTTGTCGTTGGCCGTCTCGCAAATCTCGCCTTCGGCCGCTTCGGCGGCGATCTCGCGCGCCTGATCGATCTCGACGCCGAGCAGCGCCGCCATCGCGCCGACGCCGACCGGCACCGCCTTCTGCATGGCTTGGCCGCGCGTCTTCAGCAATCGCGCCGTATCGGCCAGGCTGAAGGTGCCGGCGGCGGCCAGGGCCGAATATTCGCCCAGACTATGCCCGGCGACCAGGGCCGCCTTTTCGCCGACGACCCAACCGCCCTGCAGGGCGAGCACGCGGACCACCGCCATGCTGACGGCCATCAGGGCCGGCTGGGCGTTCTCGGTCAGGGTCAGTTCGTTTTCCGGCCCTTCCCACATCAGCGTGGACAGCTTCTGCTTCAAGGCCTCGTCGACTTCCTGGAAGACGTCACGGGCCTCCGAGAAAGCTCCGGCCAGTTCGCGGCCCATCCCGACCGCTTGCGAGCCTTGGCCCGGAAAGACGATTGCACGCGACATATTGCCCCCTCCAAAAAATCGGCGACTAGGAATAGCGCGCACTCCGCCGGTGTCAAGCCGCAAGAGGCCCGCGCCCGGGGCAATCGTCCTCCCGGGTCCCGGCATCCGCCGGCCTGGCCGACCAGCCGCCGCCATTGCGGGCCCGATGGGCCGGGGCTATCCTCGTCGCCGGTCCCTTGCCCTTTGTCTTTCCGGCCCCTATCGACAGGAGCGGCGCGTGAACATCCTCATTCCCGACGATTACCAGCATGCCGTCAGCGGCCTGTCCTGCCTCGGCCTCATGCAGGGCCATCGCGTCGCCGTCCTCGGCGATCTCGCCCGCGAACCGCAGGCCCGCCAGGCCCTGGCCGAAGCCGAAGCCCTGGTTCTGATCCGCGAACGGACGAAGGTCGATGCCGCCTTCCTTCGCGATGCGCCGAATTTGCGCTGTATCAGCCAGACCGGCAAAATCGCCCCGCATCTCGATCTCGACGCCTGCACGGCGGCCGGTGTCGCCGTTCTGGAGGGCGTCGGGTCCCCGGTCGCGCCGGCCGAACTCACCTGGGGCCTGATCATGGCTTCCCGGCGCCAGCTGCTGACCGCGGCCGACGATCTCCGGCAGGGCCGCTGGCAGACCACGATCGGACAGTGTCTGCGCGGCCAGACCCTGGGGATCTGGAGCTATGGCAAGATCGGGCAAATGATCGCCCGCTACGGCCAGGCCTTCGGCATGGACGTCGCCGTCTGGGGCCGCGCCGAATCGCTGTCCCGCGCCGCGGCCGACGGCTTTCGGGTCTTCCCGTCGAGGCAGTCCCTGTTCGAAGAGTCGGACGTGCTGAGCCTGCATCTGCGCCTGGTCGCCGCCACCGCCGGTTCGATCGGCGCCGACGACCTCGCCCGCATGAAACCGGGCGCGCTGCTGGTCAACACCAGCCGGTCCGGCCTGATCGCCCCCGGCGCGCTCGAAGCGGCGCTGGCGGCGGGACGCCCGGGGTTCGCCGCCCTCGACGTCTTTGACGAGGAGCCGATCTACGACCGGCACCATCCGCTGTTCAACCGGCCCAATGTGCTGTGCACGCCCCATATCGGCTATGTGGAACGGAACAGCTACGAACTTTATTTTTCGACGGCCTTCGAGAACATCCTGGCCTTCGAGCGCGGCCAACCGGTCAATGTCGCCAATCCCGGCGTGCTCAAGGACAGGTGACGGCGCCCCGCTCCTCCACCGGTCAGCGGGGAGTCGTCGGGCGCTTCGAGGCGATGGCTTGCGCGCCCAAAGGATTCGTGTATATTGCGCGCCTTCTTGCTCCTTGCCGGCATGGGCCGGCTATGCTCGCGCGTCCTCGGACATGGGATGCGATGAGAAGAGACAAGCCATAAGGAGTGCTTGAATGTCGCTTTACGAATGCGTGGTCATCGCGCGCCAGGACCTTGCCGCCCCACAGGTGGAAACCCTGACGGACGATCTGGCCAACATCATCATTACCAACGGCGGCCAGGTTTCCAAGCGTGAATATTGGGGCCTGCGCAACATCGCCTATCGCGTCAAGAAAAACCGCAAGGGCCATTACGTCCTGTTCAATGTCGACGCTCCTGCACCGGCGGTGAAGGAATTCGAGCGCCAGATGTCGATCAACGAGGACGTGTTGCGCTATCTGTCGGTCCGTGTCGAAGAGCTCGAAGAGGGCCCTTCCGCCGTGATGCAGAGCAAAAATCAGCGCGACGACCGTCCGCGCCGCGACGGCGACGACCGTCCGCCGCGCCGCGAGGGCGGTTATGGCGGCCGGGACGGTGGCGGTTACAGCCGTCCGCCCCGCGCGACCGAGGGAGGTGAGGCATGAAGACCGAGACTCGTACGCCGGGCGCCGGTGCGGGCGCCGCGCCGCGCCGCCCCTTCTTCCGCCGCCGCAAGACCTGCCCCTTCTCGGGCGAAGGCGCGCCGAAGATCGACTACAAGGACGTCAAGCTCCTGCAGCGCTTCATTTCCGAGCGCGGCAAGATCGTGCCGAGCCGCATCACCGCCGTGTCGGCGAAGAAGCAGCGCGAACTGGCCCGAGCCATCAAGCGCGCCCGCTTCCTCGGCCTGCTGCCTTACGTGGTGAAATAAGGCCAGCGGAACGATCGCCCGGCCGTCGCCGGGCGATCGTCCTGCCGTCCTGGGGGTCGTCATGTCCAAGGACCTCGGCCTGTCGGTCGTTGCGGGATTGGCCAGCGCGCTCGTTTTCCTTTCGGTGCTGACCGGAGGGGCCTTGAGCGTCGTTCTGGCCTATCTCATGCCCTTGCCGCTGGTCATGGTCGGTTTCAGCTGGGGCTTCAAACGCCTCTTGCTGGGAAGCGGACTGGCTCTGGCGGTGGTGCTGGGTGCGGCCCCTTCGGCCGTGCCGGTGTTTGCGACGGCGGTTTTGCTGCCGGCCGCCGTTCTGGTCTGTCTGGCCCGGCATTGCCGACCGAGCGCGGCGGGCGGCGTCGACTGGTATCCGCCGGGGTCGCTGCTGGCCTGGCTCGCCGTGGTCGCGGTCGGCCTGATGGTCGTGGGGACCTCGCTGGCGACGGCGGAGGGAGCGGGTTTCGAGGATGAAGCGCGGCGCGCCATAACGCAGTTCTTCGACCAGGTCGCTCCGCTCACGCCAAGTGAGATCAGGGACGGCGCCATTCGGCTGTGGTCGGCCCTGTTTCCCGCCATGCTGGGCAGCGCCTGGCTGATCATGGCGGTCTTGAATGGGGTGTTGGCGCAGTGGACCGTGGCGAAATCCGGCCATGCGCTTCGCCCGACGCCGGATTACGCCGCGCTGGAGCTGCCGCTCTGGACGTTGGCGGCGCTGGCGAGCGCCGTGGTTCTCGGCCTGACGGCCGGCGGCGATGTCGGTTACCTCGGCCGCAACGCGGCCGTGGTGCTGATGTGGCCGCAAATGTTTGCCGGACTGGCGATCGTGCATCAGGCACTGCGTCGCCGGCCCAACGCGGGTATGCTGCTCGCGTTTTTCTACGTGGTGTTTTTCGTGATGTTCGGCTGGGCGCAGGTCGCCCTAGCGGGACTGGGATTGGTTAGGCATTGGACGAGGCTGCGGCGACGCCAGGTCGCGAGCAGCCAGGAGGAGAAGTGATGGACGTCATCCTGCTTGAGCGCATTGAGAAGCTGGGCCAAATGGGCGACACCGTGAAGGTGAAGCCCGGTTTCGCCCGTAATTACCTGTTGCCGCAGAAGAAAGCCCTGCGCGCCAACAAGGAGAACCAGGCCCGTTTCGAGACGCAGCGCGTCCAGCTCGAGGCGCAAAATCTGCAGCGCCGCGAAGAGGCCCAGGCCGTTGCCGCGAAATTGGACGGTCTGTCCATCCTGATCATCCGTCAGGCCGGCGAAGGCGGCATGCTTTACGGCTCGGTCTCCGGCCGCGACGTCGCCGATGCGATCAAGGAAGCCGGATTCACCGTCGAGCGCCGGCAAGTCGCCCTGGACAATCCGATCAAGAGCCTGGGCACCGCCCAGGTCCGCGTCTCCCTGCATCCGGAAGTGGCCGTCACCGTGAAGGTCACCGTGGCTCGCTCGCAGGAAGAAGCGGCGCGCGCCGCCGCCCAGCAGGCAGAACCGGCCGCCGTGGAAGAAGAGATCGAGATCGAAGAGATCGCGGAAGACGTCCAAGCGGACGAAACAGAGGCCTGAAAAAGGCTTTCTTCCGCCGCTTCATTTGCCTGACCTTGGCGCGCTCTTCGGCTGGTCCGAAGGGCGCGTCCGATTTTTTTGCACGTCCATAACCAAAGACAGCTAGCAAAAGGGAGTCTTTCTTCCTATGTTGCAGATGTCATGCTGTTGTTCGTGCCCTTCTTGCGCCGCTTAGTGCGCTACGGCCGCCTGACGGTTATCGATGCCTCAGGACGGCCCCATGTGTTCAACGGGAACCCCCTGCCGGAATTCCCTCCCGTCACCGTGCGCCTGCACGACAGGCGCCTGCACTGGCTGATCGCGCTGCAGCCCTCGTTGGCCGTCGGCGAGGCCTATATGAACGGCACGCTCACCATCGAGGAAGGCACGCTGCACGATTTCATCGCTCTCGCCAGCGAGAATATGGTGCGCGCCAATCCCCGCTTTGCCCTTCAGGAGCGGCTGTCCTATCTCATCCGCTGGCTGCAGCAGTGGAATCCGGTGCAGGCCAGCCAGCGCAACGTCGCCCACCACTACGATCTGTCCGAGGATTTCTACAAGCTCTTCCTCGATTCGGACCGCCAATACTCCTGCGCCTATTTCAGCCATCCGGACGCCACCTTGGAGGAGGCGCAGGAGGCCAAGAAACGCCACATCATGGGAAAACTGCGGCTGGAGCCCGGCCAGAGGGTGCTCGACATCGGCTGCGGGTGGGGCGGTCTGGCGCTGAGTCTGGCCCGCGAGGTCGACGTCGAGGTCACCGGCATCACCCTGTCCGAGCAGCAACTGGCCGTCGCCCGGCAACGCGCCGAGGAAGAACAGCTTTCCCACCGGGTGAAATTCATGCTGGCCGATTACCGGCAGCTCAGCGGCCGTTTCGACCGGATCGTCTCGGTGGGAATGTTCGAGCATGTCGGCGTCGTCCACTACGGAACCTTTTTCCGCCGCATCGGCGATTTGCTGAACGAGACCGGCGTCGCCCTGCTGCATGCGATCGGCCGTAGCTACGGCTCGGGCGCCACCAATGCCTGGATCCGCAAATATATTTTCCCCGGCGGTTATTCGCCGGCCCTGTCGGAAGTGCTGAAGGCCGTGGAAACCAGCGGCCTGCGGGCCACCGACATCGAGATTCTGCGCCCGACCCACTATGCCGAAACCCTGCGGCACTGGCGGATGCGCTTCGAGCAGCAGCGCGCCAAGGCGGCCGCCCTCTACGACGAGCGCTTCTGCCGCATGTGGGAGTTCTATCTGTCGGGATCGGAAAGCGCCTTCCGCCAGCAGGGCCACATGGTCTGGCAGATGCAGCTTGCCCATCGGGCCGAAATTCTGCCGGCGACCCGCGACTACATGGGCATCGCCGAGACGAGTTATCCCCGTAGTTAACAGGCTGCTTTCCCCGTCTTCCACAGGTCCGGGCGACACTTCGTCCTGCCGGTGGACGCGGCCTTCTGTTACCATGTCGTCATGCTGAAGCCGGTGATCACCGCCGCGGCGCCCGACGAGGACGCCTTTTCCCGCACGCCCCCGCTGAATTACGAGGCCGAACAGGCTTTGCTGGGCGCGATCATGATGAACAATCGGGCGATGGAGCGCGTCTCCGAGTTTCTGCTGCCCGAGCATTTCGCCGACCCGGTGCACGGCCAGATCTACGCGACCTGCCAGCTTCTGGTGGGAAAAAACCAGATCGCCAACCCGGTCACGCTGAAAACCTATCTGGGCAGCGACCAGGGGCTGCAGGAGTTGGGCGGCGACGCCTATCTGACCCGTCTGGCCGCGGCGGCCGCCTCCATCATCAATGCCGAAGATTACGGACGCCTGATCTTCGACCTGCACCTGCGCCGCGAGTTGATCGCCGTCGGCGAAGACATGGTCAACGACGCCTTCGAAGCCGAAATCGAAAGCGACGCCAAATCGCAGATCGAGACGGCCGAGAAGAAGCTCTTCGACCTGGCCACCGCCGGTCAGGCCGAAGGCGGATTGAAGGATTTTCGCGTCTCGCTGATCAAGGCCATCGAACAGGCCGAAGCCGCCCACAAGCGGGAGGGCAAGCTTTCGGGCGTGACCACGGGCTTGCGCGATCTCGACGCGAAACTGGGCGGCCTGCATCCCTCCGATCTTCTGATCCTGGCGGGCCGGCCGTCGATGGGCAAGACGGCCCTGGCCACCAATATCGCCTTCAACGCCGCCAAGGCCTGCCGTATCGAAACGCTGCCGAGCGGCGAGCAGAAGGTCGTCGACGGCGCCAAGGTCGCCTTCTTTTCCCTGGAAATGTCCTCCGAGCAGCTGGCCACCCGCATCCTCGCCGAACGCGCCGAGATTCCCTCGCACAAGATCCGCCAGGGAGAATTGTCGCACGAGGAATTCGAGCGCCTGGTCATCGTCTCGCAGGAATTGCACCAGCTGCCGCTTTACATCGACGACACGCCGGCCCTGTCGGTCTCGGCGGTCCGCACGCGCTCGCGCCGCCTGGCCCGTACCCACGGCCTGGGGATGATCGTCGTCGACTATCTCCAATTGCTGGCCGGCACCACCGGCAAGCGGATGGAAAACCGTGTCCAGGAAATCTCCGACATCACCCGCAGCCTCAAGGCCCTGGCCAAGGAATTGAATATTCCGGTGCTGGCCTTGTCCCAGTTGTCGCGCCAGGTCGAAAGTCGCGAAGACAAGCGGCCGCTGCTGTCGGATTTGCGCGAATCGGGCTCGATCGAGCAGGACGCCGACGTGGTCATGTTCGTCTTCCGCGAGCAATATTATCTGGAACGCGCCGAACCCGGCCGCCGTCCGGAAGAGAACGAGGAAAAATTCAACACCCGCTACGCCGATTGGCAGAAACGCTGCTCGGAGGTCTTCAATACGGCCGAAGCCATCATCGCCAAGCAGCGCCACGGTCCGGTCGGCTCGGTCCGCCTGTTCTTCGACGGCCAATACACCCGCTTCGGCGACCTCGACAATTGGCACGGCACCGAGATTCCGACGGAATGACGCCGGCAACCTGTGTTGCGCACACATAGCAAATGCATGACGATGCCTGATGAATGCGACGGCGTTTCGGGGGGCCGGAAGGCTTTGAGCAACACGGACGGACACGAACGACCACGGACGACCACGGATAAGAAGCGCCGCAGGCATTCCTTCCCTCGCTCGTCCACATCCGCTTGGAAGTCCGGGGATATGCCTGCGGCGCTTGTCCGTGTCATCCGTGGCCGTCCGCGTCCGTCCGTGTTGCTCAATATCCTGTCCGCATCGAGGACGGCTGGCGAATGACGATTTTCACCGATCCTGCCGGCGATGGTGAAGCTTCGCGCGCCGGGGCGATTTTGACCGTCGATCTCGACGCCATCGTCGCCAACTGGCGATTCCTCGAGGCGCGGGTCGGCGCGGCGTCGCGCTGCGCGGCGGTCGTCAAGGCCGATGCCTATGGGCTGGGGGCATCCCGCGTCGCGCCGGCCCTGCACGCTGCCGGATGCCGCCGCTTCGTCGTCGCCACCCTGGACGAAGCGCTGATTTTGCGTC
>JAATGN010000109.1 GCA_015654615.1 Rhodospirillales bacterium | reverse complement strand
TGGGCCATGCCTTCACCACCGAAATCACCGATCCGGGCAAGAATCTGCTGGTCTTCCTGTCGGGTCAGATCGGACTGGTGACGCCTTTGATTTTTCTGTTCCTGCTGTGGGGCATGGCCTGGGCGCTGGTCGTGGGCTGGCGGCAGCGCCGGCCGGAATGGTTCCTGCTGGGTGCCACCTCGGCCCCGGTTCTGGCCTTCTTCACGCTCCATACCCTCAGCGGCGTGGTGCAGTCCCATTGGTCGGGACCGGCCTATCTGGGCGGCGTCATGGCCACCGTCGGGGCCTTCCTGCGAATGCCCCGCCGCGGCTCGCTGGTCCGCCTCTTCCGGGCGGCCCCCCTGCTGGGGGCCGCGATGACCCTTCTCGTCTATGTCCAGGCCGCCACCGCCCTGCTGCCGCTGCCGCCCGGCGTCGATGCGCTGAAACGTCTCGGCGGCTGGGATACCCTGGCCGCCGCCGTCGAGGTCGAGCGCCGGGCCCATCCCGGCAGCTTCCTCTTCTCGCAAAAGCACGAACCGACCGGTCCGGTCTCCTTTTATCTGCCGGATCATCCGCCGGTCTTCCTGCAGGGCCATATCCGGCCCTCCTACTACAGCGCCGCCGAGGTCCAGGCGCTCAGGGGCCGCGACGGCATCTTCATCACGCGCGCCAGGGACGACGGCGCCCGCGACCTCGGTCCCTATTTTTCCCGTGTCAGCCTGCTGCGCCGGGTCGTTCTGCTGTGGGGAGGCCAACCGGCCGACGCCTATAATCTCTATCTGGCCGAGGACTATCGGGGCGGATTGTTCGTCGAGGGCACCGGCTTCGACGGCGCCAAGGACACGCCTTGATCTTGAAAGCCCCGACCGGTCCTTTTATGGTTGCGCCCGGAATGGGCATGTCACCATGCATCAATCTGCGTGTCTTGTCCCGTCACCAGCGGCATGCCATAGGAACACGGATGAACACGGATAGGAACGGATGGATGCGGATAAGAATGCGCCGCAGGCATTCTTGCGACCTCCCGCCCTCATGCCGCTCGCTTCGGCCCGAAATCGCCAGGGTCGCATCCGTGCTCATCCCGGTTTATCCGTGTTCATCCGTGTTTCCCAAAACCCTTCGGCGTCTCGACGCCGATCGATCCGCACCATGCATCGTCCCCTTGGACGGAGCGTGACATGCGCATCATGCAGATCATGGGCAGCGACAAGCGCGGCGGGGCGGAAAGTTTTTTCGCGCGGCTGTGCGTGGCGCTGGACCGCACCGGAATCGAACAGCAGGTGGTGATTCGCCGCAATGCGCCCTGCAAGCCGGATCTGGTCGACGGCGGCGTCGTTCCGGTGGAAATGCCCTTCTTCCATTCCGGCGACATCGTCACCAAGACCCTGCTGAAACGGCGCATCGCCCGATTTTCCCCCGACCTCGTCCTGACCTGGATGAGCCGGGCCACCTCGGTCTGTCCGACCGGGCCGTTCGTCCGGGTGGCGCGGCTGGGCGGCTATTACGATCTCAAATACTATCGGTCCTGCCATCACCTGATCGCCAATACGGAAGAGATCGTCGACTATCTGGTCAGGCATGGATGGCCGCGCGAGAAAGCCAGCTATCTGCCCAATTTCGTCGATGAGGACGGGGCCCGGCCGATCGATCGGGCCAGCCTGCGGACCCCGTCCGACGTGCCGGTGATCCTGGCCTTGGGCCGCCTGCATTCCGACAAGGCCTTCGACGTCCTGCTCGACGCCATGGCCCTGGTGCCGCGGGCCCATCTGTGGCTGGCCGGCGAGGGCGGGCTGGACGGCGCCCTGCGGGCCCAGGCGGCGGGCTCGGGCATCGCCGAGCGGGTGCATTTCCTGGGCTGGCGGACCGACGGCGGCTCCCTGCTGGCCGCCGCCGACTGCCTGGTCTGTCCGTCGCGGGTCGAGCCGCTCGGCAATGTCATCCTGGAAGGCTGGATCCATAAAAAGCCGGTGGTGGCGGCGGCCTCGACCGGGCCGGCCGGGCTGATCGAGACGGAGAAGACCGGGCTGCTGGTGCCGATGGAGGACGCGGCCGCCCTGGCGGCGGCCTTGAACCGGGTGCTCGCCGACCCCGGGCTGGCCGGCCGCCTGGCCGAGGCCGGTCATTCCCACTATCTGGCCCGCTTCAGCCGCGACGCGGTGGTGGGTCTCTATCTCGACTTCTTTCGAAAGATGGTGCGCTGATGTGCGGCATTGCCGGTGTCATGATGGCCGACGGCTCCGCGCCCGACGCCGCCCTTCTCGACCGCCTGGAAAAGGCCCTGCTGCACCGCGGCCCCGACGGCACCGGCCGCCATGTCAAGGACGGCGTCGGCCTGGTCCACGCCCGTCTGGCCATCATCGACCTGACCTCGGGCGACCAGCCGTTGTTCGGACCGCGCGGCTGCGCCCTGGTGGCCAACGGCGAGATCTACAATTATGTCGAACTGCGCGCCCAGTCGCTGGCCGACGCCGATCTCAAGACCCGTTCCGACTGCGAGCCGATCCTGCATCTGCATGAGCGGCACGGCATGGACGCCGCCCGCCATCTGCGCGGCATGTATGCCTACGCCCTGCACGACCCCGAGGCCCGGAGCCTGACCCTGGCCCGCGATCCGTTCGGCATCAAGCAGCTCTATTACGTCGAGACGCCGCGCTGTTTCGCCTTCGCCTCCGAGCCGCAGGCCCTAATCGCCGCCGGCCTGGTGAGCGCCGAAATGGTCCGCCGCCCGGCCGGGGAACTGCTGCAATTGCAGTTCACCACCGGGCCCGAGACGATTTTCGCCGGCATCCGCCGCCTGTTGCCGGGCGAAACCCTGCGCGTCACGCAGGGGCGCATCAGCGGCCGGACGACGCTGGCCGCCCTGCCGGCCGACGGCCCCCGGGCGCTCGGCGAGGCCGAAGCCCTGCGGCGCCTCGACGACATCCTGATGGACAGCGTCAACGTCCATCAACGGGCCGACGTGCCCTATGGCCTGTTCCTGTCGAGCGGCATCGACAGCGCCGCCATCCTGACCTGCATGACCCGCCTCGAGACCAATCCGGTCCAGGCCTATACCGCCTGCTTTCCGAAAACCGGCGTCCACGACGAATATGACGAGGCGCACAAGCTGGCCCGGGCGATGGGGGCGCATCATGTCAAGATCGAGGTGACGGCCGACGATTTCTGGCGCCTGTTGCCCGAGATCGTCGCCTGCGTCGACGATCCCACCGCCGACTACGCCATCGTGCCGACCTATATCCTGGCCCGCGAGGCGGCCAAGGACCTGAAGGTCGTCCTCTGCGGCGAGGGCGGCGACGAAATCTTCGCCGGCTACGGCCGCTATCGGCGGCAGATCCGCCCCTGGTGGCTGGGCGGCCGGCAGCGCCGCCGCACCGGCCCCTTTTCGGGCAGCGGCATCCTGTTCGAGGAACCGCGCGATTGGCGGGACGGCATCGTCGCCGCCGAGGCGGCCAGCACGCTGCCCGGCCGCAGCAAGCTGCAGATCGCCCAGGCGGCCGATTGCGTCGACTGGCTGGCCAACGGCCTCCTGGTCAAGCTCGACCGCTGCCTGATGGCCCATGCCCTGGAAGGCCGCACGCCGCTGCTCGATCCGGTCGTCGGCGATTTCGGCTTCTGCCTTCCCGAAAATCTGAAACTGGGCCGCGGCCGCGGAAAATATCTGATGCGCCGCTGGCTGGAGGAGCATGTCCCGAACGCGCCGGCCTTCGCCCGCAAGAAAGGCTTCACCGTACCGGTCGGCGACTGGATCGCCGCCCGGGGCGAGGCGCTCGGCCCCCTGGTCGCCGCCGACCCGGCCATCCAGGCGCTCGCCCCGGCCGACAAGGTCAAGGCGGCTTTTTCCGGCCGCGACCGTCACACTTTGGAGGCCGCCTGGCGCCTGCTGTTCTTCGCCCTGTGGCACCGCCGGCACATCCGCGGCATCGTCCCCGACGGCGATGTCTTCGAATGCCTGGCTCATCCCCTCGGATAGCCTTACAGTTGGGGACGCCGACGTCGGGATTCGAAGGATAAACCAGGAATGCTTCAGACCACCATGCTGATCCTGCCGGGATTGGGCGACTCGGGCCTGTCGCATTGGCAGACCCTCTGGCAGCTCTCGACCCCCGGCGCCCAGCGCGTCGAGCAGGAGGATTGGGACAACCCGGTGCTGTCCGAATGGGTCGACAATCTGCAGGAGGCGGTGGTCAACGCGCCGTCGCCGGTGGTGCTGGTGGCCCACAGCCTCGGCTGCGCCCTGGTCGCCCATTGGGCCCGCACCGGCGCCACCGGCCGCGTCGCCGCCGCCATGCTGGTGGCCCCGGCCGATATCGAGCACGAGGCCCGGACGCCGCCCGCCACCTGGTGCCTCGCCCCGATCCCCCGCGATCCCCTGCCGTTTCCCAGCCTGGTGGTGGCCAGCCGCGACGACAGCTATGTCGAGATCGGGCGCGCCCGGGAATTCGCCGAGGCATGGCGAGCCCGCCTGATCGACATCGGACGGGCCGGCCATATCAACGGCAAATCGGGACTGGGCGCCTGGTCCGAAGGCCGCCACATGCTGGACGAGCTGCTGGCGGGCTCGGCTCTCTGACCCAGGAAAAGTAGTTCACCACAGAGACACAGAGATCAGTAGAGATCACAGAGACGTATCAATGGGATCCTCGAGGAGAGCCGCTCACCATCACGGTTCCCCTCGGATTACATTAACTTATTGTTTCTTCTCCGTGCTCTCTGTGTCTCTGTGGTGCAATTCACTTTTTTAGGTTACCCCACCTGTTCCAACATTTTCGACAGGCGCCGGGCGAAGGAGGCCGGGTCGGGCAGCACCTCGCCTTCGACGATGCGGGCCTGATCGAACAGCAGCC
>JAATGN010000053.1 GCA_015654615.1 Rhodospirillales bacterium | reverse complement strand
GGCCGCGCGCGTTACTTCCTCCCCGCCGCAAACCAGGCTGCGGGTCTTTTCAGTCAATTCTGCGGAAAACGGCTGCCTACCAACATGCATGACGGCATCATGCTCCCACATCCACGCTGTGTCCAGCGGAGATGTGGGACATGGTCAGGACTTGATCCGGCCATCCCCGTGTCGAAGCCAGACGATATCGTGTGATCCCGGCACGGGGATGCCCGTGTCAAGCACGGGCATGACGACTTTTGGTTTCGTGCCTCGAAAGGAATCAGTCAAAAAGCGTGCACGCAACGACCGTGCCGGACAGCCGTGGATCAGGCCCGGCCATGACGATTTATGGTTGTATGGCCATCGTTGAGCTTTTGCCGCAAGGATGCTCGGCAATCAAACCGGACAGCCGTCGACGCGATCCGGGTATATGCGATGTGCGGCCCTCGAACCCCGGGAGCGGAAAATCATGTGGATTCGGGCCCTTCGTCTCAGTCGAACAGCGCGTCGATGTCGGCCTGGCCGATCTCCTTGGCCGGAGGGGCATCGCTCTTGTCGGAGAAGACCTGGTCGATATGGGCCTGGTCGACCTTGTCGTCCGGCGGGGCGTCGATGATCTTGCGGCCCAGCATCGATTCCTCGATGGAGCGCAGCGTTTTGAGGGCGCGCTGGATGCGCTGACCCGTCAAATCCTGGAAGCCGCACGCCTCGAAAATGGAGGTGACGTGATCGAGGACGGCGAACCGGACGTCACCGGGGACACCCTCCATATCGATGCACTCCGAGATATGTTCGGCCGCGTCCATGATGCGGTTGGCCGCCTCGGCGTTGAGGCGGATGACCGCCTCGATCTCCTGGCCGGGACCGCCGACGTCCTCGATGGACGGGCGGGCCGTCACCTGGCTCAGCAGATCGCCGATCTTGTCCAGCATCTCGGTGGAGGTCATGTCGTGCAATTCGACGCTGCCGGCGACATCGGCGCGCACCTCCTTGATGCGCTCGATGGTGAAGGTGTGCATCGCTTCCAGCCGGGCGGTGAGGGCTGCCAACTGGGCGACGGTGACGGGCCGGCGGTCGTCCTGGATTGGGAATACTTCGTCCTGCATCTTTCGGCACGGGCCCCTTCCGAAGGGTGTATCGGGCGATTACGCCCTTGTCTTCTCAAGAAATGCAATATGGTTATCAGAATTAGCAGATCGGAACGGATTTGAACGTCCCAAAATTGTTACATTTTGCGTGTCATTCCGCCGAGAGGGGGGGAGCGCCGTTCGCGGCGCTCAATTTTTCTCCGGCATCAGCGACGAATGGTGGGTGCCGATCTTCCAGTTCTTGCCGTCCCAAATGTAAGTGAAGGTATAGCGGGCCTTGGCGACGCTGCCGTCGCCGAATTTGAAATCGTAGAGGCCGATGTCGATGGCGCTGTTGCAGCCGATATAGATCGTCCGCCAGGTCACGTCGCCCACCGGCTTCTTTTCGAGGAAATGCACGAAGTAATCGATCTTGGCGGCCGGCGTGCTGCGCGGGACGTCGGACAGGGTGGGCAGCAGCACCGACTTCTCGGCATAGTTGTCCACCACCTTTTGGGCGTCGCCGGTTTTCAGCGAATCGTTCCAGCGGGTGAACAGGGCGGCGATTTCCCGCTCGCTGGTGGCGTGGCAATGGGTCGACAGGGCAAAAGCCTGGGACGATATCGTCAAGGCGAGGACGGCGCAGGCGGCCGGCATGGTTTTCATGGAATCCCCCTTCGATCATGACAAAACGCACAACCATAACGCGTTAAATAACGAAGTTATATAAATATGAGGTGACGGCGCAACGGAAGGCGATCTCCGACGTGCCGACCGACGTCGCCGCGACGGTCATTGCCGGCCCTTTGTTTCTCCATTCGCTGATGCTGCCGGCGGATCCGGATCGGGTCGAGCCCGCTTTTGTTCCGATGGACTCCCGCCGCCATGATCCGGCTTAAATCTGTCCCAAACCGCCATCGACGGCGATTTCCCCGCCGGTCAGATACGAGGACTCGCCGGACGCCAAAAACAGCGCGCATCGCGCCACCTCCTCCGGCCTGCCCCAGCGTCCCATCGGCACCTGCGCCTCGACCCAGGCGCTGATCTCGGGATCGCCGGCCGCGGCCGCGGTGAGCGGCGTGCGGATGGCGCCGGGGCTGATGGCGTTGACGCGGATGGCCCGATCCAGAACCCGCCGGTCCGCCGCCAGGGTCCTGGCCAGGCTGCGCACCGCCGCCTTGCTGGCCGAATACAGCGGATCGCCCGGCCGCCCTCGCTGCTGGGCCACCGAACTGGTGAAGATCACGGAGGCGCCCGGGGCCAACACCGGCAAGGCATGGACAAAGGCGAAGAATACCCCTTTGACATTGGTTCCCATCAGAGCGTCGAAGAAGGACTCGTCTGTTTCGAGAATGTCCGGGCATTCCGAGATGCCCGCATTGGCGAACAAAATGTCGATGCGGCCAAAGGCGTCCGCCGTGCTCTTCATCAGGGACGCCAGGTCGGCGGGCCGCGATACGTCGGTGCGGATGGCCAGCGTCTCTCCGCCGATCCGCTTTTTCGCCTCGGCCAACGAATCCTCATGCCGCCCGGCGATGACGACTTGCGCGCCGTGGCGACGAAACAGACAGGCCGTTTCCAATCCGATGCCGCTGCCGCCGCCGGTAACGACAGCGATTTTGCCGTTCAGTTTTTTGCCGCTCATTCTCTTTATGTTCCCGTCGGCTCCGCCATAAAAGGTAAGTTACTGAATAAATATATTCAATGTGTAAATAATTTCAGGGAATGATTTTTCGGACGATGAACCGCCCTCGCGGCGGCCACGGAAGCGGAAAGGCGGCGTTGAAGGACCCCGAGAAGCTCGGCCACTCAGGCGGACCGGCGCACCGCGTAGCGCCGGACGCCGCCACCGACGAGGCCGAAGGACGTCTCGATCCACAGATCGAGAGCGCGGCCCCTCGCCTCGGGAGGGTGGGACTTGAGATGCGCATGCACCTCCTCGGAGGTCAGCAGGCGAAACAGGGCGATGATTTGCGCCGCCGCCAGCCGCGGCGTCGGATCATGCGGACCGGCATCGGTGTCCTGGCGCAGAAGCTCGGCCAGGGCGATCTCGTAGCGTTCCCACATCAGGGTCAGCCGTCCCTGCAGGGCGACATTGCCCGCGAAGGTCCGCCGCAGTCCCTCGATCGCCTCGATCTCCTTGCGATGGCCGGCAGACGAGATCAATCCGGTGAAAAGGCGGCGGATGCCGTCGAGGGCGGATTCGCCGGGCTTGCGGTCCCGCACGCCGGCCAGAATCCGATCGCGCAATTCGTTCTCGTCGCTGAACAGCAGGTCTTCCTTGGAATCGAAATACTTGAACAGCGTCTTCACCGAGACATTGGCGGCATCGGCGATTTCCGCCACGGTCACCGTGTCGAAACCCCGCGCCTCGAACATCGCCTTGGCGGTCTCGGCCAGCACCGCACGGGTCTGCGCCTTCTTGCGTTCGCGAAGGCCGGGCCGGACATCGGGGGCGTCGGAAGGGGGCTGCATGCCCAGGGGTAAAGCACAATGCGCCGGGAGAGTCACTGAGGTTTTTCCAACGGCGTCACAAGGAAAGCCGGCGCCGGATATTCCGCGTTTCGGCGGCGCGCTTCAGGCCCCGGTGGCGCGGGCGTCCCGGCCGGCGTCTCGGCAGGCAAGGCGGGCGCGGAGGCCCGCCCCACTGCTTTAAGGGCCTGTTGATGAAGAACGGCTTCGTTTTCTTCTTCGTCATTGCGGGTTCCGCACCGACCGAGGTCGCCCCTCCTGGGTGAAAATGCCGTCACTGCGAGCGCAGCGAAGCAGTCCAGGACAGCCTGGCACTCTGGATTGCCGCGTCGCTTCGCTCCTCGCAATGACGCGGTTATTTCTGAACGAACCCTGAGCGAACGAGGGGCGTGTTTCACGCCGGTCTGACGGCATCCTGAAGAAACGCCCGGCCGGTCAGAGCGAGATCGCCTTGTGCTCGACATAATGGCCGAGCCCTTCCGAACCGAACTCGCGGCCGAGCCCGCTTTGCTTGAAGCCGCCGAAGGGAGCCATGAAGTCGGGCGTGCCGGCGTTGACGAAGAAAGTGCCGGTGCGGATGCGGCGGGCGATGCCCAAGCCCCGGTCCGGATCGCTCGTCCAGACCGAGCCGCTCAGGCCATAGGGCGAGTCGTTGGCGATGCGGACGGCGTCCTCGACGTCGCGATAGGCAATGACGCAGACCACCGGCCCGAAGATCTCCTCGCGGGCGATGCGCATCGCATTGTCGACCCCGGCGAAGACCGTCGGCTTCACGAAGAAGCCCCGGTCGATGCCGTCGGGCAGGCCGAGGCCGCCGGCCGCCAGCCTGGCGCCTTCGGAAATGCCGGCCTCGATGTAGCCGCTGACCCGCGCCTGCTGCCGCTCGGCGACAAGCGGTCCGAGAAAGGTGGCGGGATCGGCGGGGTCGCCGATCGTCATGCCGGCGACGGTGGCGGCCATCGCCTCGACCAGGGCGTCGTGCCGCGACCGCGGGACCAGGATGCGGGTCTGCGCGCCGCAGGACTGGCCGCTGTTCGGAAAGCTCGCGTATTTGAGCGTGGCGACGGTTTGCTCGAGGTCCGCATCGTCGAGCACGATGGCCGCCGACTTGCCGCCCAGTTCCAGGCTGACCCGCTTCAACTGCGCGCCGGCCAGCGACGCGATGCGGCGGCCCGCCGCCGTCGAGCCGGTGAAGGCGATCTTGTCGACATCCGCATGGCCGACCAGATATTCGCTGGTCTCGCGATCGGCGGCGAGGATGCTGAGAACGCCTTCGGGAAGACCGGCCTCGGTCAGGAGTTCACCCAGGACCTGTCCGTCGAGCGCGGTTTCCGGGGCGAGCTTGAGGACGACCGTGCAGCCGGCCAGCAGGGCGGGAAACAGTTTCGCCAGCGCCGATTGATGCGGCGCGTTCCAGGGGATGACCGCCGCCACCACGCCGACCGGTTCGCGCCGCCAGAGGCTTTCGCCCTGCGGAAAGGCGGGCTGCCGCGTCTCCCAGGGGAAGGCGGCGGCGGCTTTGAGATAGGCCGCGTTCTGCGGAACGATGCCGCCCTGAACGGCTTTGGCGAACCAGATCGGCGAACCGTTCTCGCGCGAGATCAGGGCGGCGAATTCGTCGGCGCGGGCGGCGTGACGTTCGGCGAAGCGGGACAGGACGGCTTGCCGTTCGGCCGGCGTCGTTCGGGGCCACGGTCCGGTGTCGAAGGCCGCGCGCGCCGCCGCGACGGCGCGATCGACATCGGCCTTGCCGGCCGCCGCCACGGAGCCGACCAACGAACCGTCGTAGGGCGAGCGGAGCTCGATGGTCTCCGAGCCCAGGGGGGCGACGCGTCGGCCGCCAATGAAAAGATGCGCGAGGTGGGACATGCGATGACTCCATTAAACCAACTGGATGGTTTTATCGGCTTCCGCCGATCCGGAGTCAATCCAACTATTTGGTTTATTTTTTTTCCTGTGTTATGGAACTGACCGTGAAACGCTCTGATGAAACGAAGCGCCGCCTGCTGGAGGCCGCCACGGCCGAGTTCGCCGCCTATGGCATCGCCGGGGCGCGCGTCGACCGCATCGCGGCGAACTCCGGCTGCAACAAGCAGGCGATCTACGCCTATTATGAAAGCAAGGAGGGCCTTTACGAGGCCGTCTACAACGCGATGGTCGTCGAGACGATCACCAGCGTTCCGATCGACGCCGCCGATCTTCCCGGCTATGCGGCGCGTCTGTTCGACCATTACCGGACGCATCCCGAAGTGCTGCGGCTGGCCTTCTGGTTCCAGCTCGAGAGGCCCGCCATGGCGCCGCCGCAGGCGGCGATCGACGCGAGCCGGGACAAAATCGTCGCGATCAGGAGCGCGCAGGAGGCGGGCCGGGTCTCGAGGCGATTGGCGGCGGAGCACCTGCTGCCGCTGATTCTGCGCATGTCCACCGTCGGCGTGAGCGATGTCTCTGCCGATTCCTCGGAAGCCGCCGCGGACGATCTGCGGCGGGCCCTGGCCGAAGCCGTCGCGCGGATCGTCCTGCCGTAGACGCGCGGTCTTGCCGGTCCGTGTCCTTTGGCCCGGGCATCGGAAATGTTATGAATGAAATCCTGGCTTTCGATGGGGTACGGCCCGTGGACATGCACAAGATCGACCTGAACCTGTTCCGCGTCTTCGACTCGGTGATGCGACACCGCAGCGTCAGCGCCGCCGGCCATGATCTCCGGGTCACGCCGTCGGCCGTCAGCCATGCGCTGGCCCGCCTGCGTCTGGTCCTCAAGGACGAACTGTTCGTCTTCGGCGAATCGGGAATGGAGCCCACGCCGCGCGCGCTTCAGTTGGCGCCCGGCATCAGGAACGGCCTGGACAATTTCGACGCGGCGGTGGAAGCCCCGGTTTTCAATCCGTCCAAGGCCATTCGGACCTTTCGTCTGGCCGCGACCGATTATGCCGGCATCGTCCTGCTTCCGCCGCTGGTCGCCCGGCTGGCGGACGTCGGTCCGCAGATCGATCTCAGGGTGCTGCCGACCGGCCGGATCGACGTGATCCGCCAGCTCGACGAGGGCCGGATCGACTTCGTCCTGGGATGGTTCAAGGACGTTCCCGACCGTTTGCGGCGCAAGACGGTCTTCAGCGACAGCGAGACCCTGATCGTGCGGGCCGGTCATCCCCTGACCGAAGGGCCGGTCACCATGGAGCGGCTGGCGGCCTTCCCGCATGTCGTCGTCGAACTCACCGGCAGCGAAGGGCAGGCCGTCGACGGGTTCCATGACGAGCGCGGCGCGTCGCGGCGCGTTTGGATCGAGCGGCTTCTGCTGGAGATGAGCGATCGCGACGACGGATTGATGGGCCGCGTCGCCGTGTCGGTTCCCCACTTCCTGGCGGCGCCGCCGCTGCTGCTGGCCGGCGACATGGTGGCCACCTTTCCGCGCCGCCTGGCCCGCTATGTCACGGGGCAATTCCCCCTGACCATGCTGGAACCGCCCGGGACGCTGCTGACCGGCACCGTGGACGTCGTCTGGCATCGGCGGGCCGACCACGACGCCGGCAGCCGCTGGTTCATCGAACAGGTGCTGGAGGCGGGAGGCCGGCTCGATCCGCCCGCGTGAAGCGCCGTCAGCATCGCCATGAGAAAATTTCAGTCACGGAGCGGCCGTCTTTTATGGAATAGGTTTGAGGTCGGGCGTGATGGCGCCCATGATTCGATCCTGGTCCTGTTCTCACGATCTCTGAAGGAATTCGCATGGGCAGCCTTGGTCACTCCTCCGCCGACAGTCGTCAGAGCGCGTCGTTCATGTCCCTGTTCCCGCCGCCGGCGCGGGACTATGCGGATTATCTCGTCGACTGGTGGCAACGGTCCATCCTGTTCGCCGACGTCCTGCGGCAGCGGGGCAATGTCCATTTCGAGCAGGCCGAGAAGCTCGCCCCCAATGTGCTGCGCTTCGGCTACGACCTGATCCTCGACGGCCGCACGCTCGACCGGCCGGTCAATTACGCCCTCGTGCGGATCCGCCCGCCCGAGGGCGTGCTCTTCGATCCGCGCAAGCGCCCCTTCGTGGTTTTCGACCCCCGGGCCGGCCATGGTCCCGGCATCGGCGGCATGAAACAGGACAGCGAGATCGGCGTCGCCCTCGCGGCGGGGCACCCCTGCTATTTCGTCGGCTTCCTGCCGACGCCGGTCGCCGGCCAGACCATCGGGGACGTCTGCCGCGCCGAGGCGGCCTTCATCGCCGCCGTGATCGCGCATCACCCGGAGGCCGACGGCAAGCCCTGCCTGATCGGCAATTGCCAGGCCGGCTGGCAGGTCGCCCTGACCAGCGCCATCCATCCCGATCTGGCCGGGCCGCTGATCCTCGCCGGGGCGCCGCTCTCCTACTGGGCCGGGGTGCACGGCAAGGCGCCGATGCGCTATACCGGCGGCCTGCTCGGCGGCTCGTGGCTGGCTTCGCTGGCCAGCGACCTGGGCGCCGGGTTGTTCGACGGCGCCGCCCTGGTGCAGAACTTCGAGAACCTCAATCCGGCCAACACCTGGTGGACCAAGAATTACAATCTCTATTCGAAGATCGATACGGAAGCCCAGCGCTTCCTCGATTTCGAGAAATGGTGGGGAAGTCCGGTTCTTCTCAATGGCGCGGAAATACAGTTCATCGTCGACGAACTGTTCATCGGCAACAAGCTGACGGCCGGGGAGATCCTGACGTCCGAAGGCGTGCGCGTCGACTTGCGCAATATCCGCTCGCCCATCGTCGTCTTCTGCTCGCACGGCGACGACATCACGCCGCCGCCGCAGGCGCTGGATTGGATTCTCGATCTCTATTCCTCGGAAGAGGAGATCATCGCGGCCGGGCAGACCATCGTCTATTGCCTGCATCCCGATATCGGCCATCTGGGGATTTTCGTCAGCGGATCGGTGGCGACCAAACAGCATGAGGAATTCGCCCAGAACATCGACTTCATCGATGTCCTGCCGCCGGGACTGTTCGAGGCCACCTTCGTCGCCAAGGACGGAAAGACGATTCATCCCGAACTGCTGCCCACCGATTACGCCATGTCCTTCCATCCGCGGACGTTGGCCGATCTCCGCGCCTTGGGCGGCAACAGCCCGGACGACGATCTGTGCTTCGCCACCGTGGCCCGTCTGTCCGACGTCGTCCAGGGACTCTATCGGACGCTGCTGCAGCCGGCGGTTCGCGCCGCCAGCACCGAATGGAGCGCCGCAGGGCTGCGCCGTCTCAATGCCCATCGTCTGCGCTTCGAACTGTTTTCCGATCGCAATCCCTGGCTGGCGCCGCTCGCCGCGGCGGCCGGGGCGGTGCGGGCGCACCGGCGCCCGGCCGCGCCGGACAATCCGTTCCTGGCCTGGCAGGCGGCGGTCTCGGAACAGATGGTGGGCGCCCTGGACGCTTTCCGCGAGACTCGCGACCGCTGGGTGGAGGAGACCTTTCTGGGACTCTACGGCTCGCCGCTGCTGCAGGCGGCCCTCGGCCTGCGTTCCGACCATGCGGAGGCGCGACGGCGGATCGGTCGCGACGTGGAACGTGAGGCCGCCGTGGCCGAACGGATCGCCCGCTTGCGGCAATCCTTCACCGAGGGCGCGGGCCCGCAGGCGATCACGCGGGCGCTGATCTATCTGCTTCGCGCGGCGCCGG
The DNA here is from genome assembly GCA_015654615.1 of Rhodospirillales bacterium. Lineage (GTDB taxonomy): Bacteria > Pseudomonadota > Alphaproteobacteria > Rhodospirillales > Magnetospirillaceae > Telmatospirillum. The sequence goes on along the minus strand of JAATGN010000053.1, from coordinate 13,355 downwards.
GCATCGATGAGCGCAGCTTCGCCCTGCTGCGCCAGCTGCGCGACCTGCATCCGGCGACCGCGGCGCCGTCGCTTGCGCAGTTCAAGGATCTGGTGCGCCAGCAGTTCCTGCTGGTGCATCTGGACGAGGAGCAGGCCGTCGAATCCCTTCCCGCGCTGTTGCGGAATTCAGACCTGGAGTCCGCCGCCTTGCTGGACCTGTTGCGGCAGGTCGTCTCGGCCGGCGGCGCGCCGTCCCCCGAGGTGAACCGGCGATTCCGCCGGCTGGAAACCCTTCTGGAGGATGGCGGCGGCAAATCGTCCGGCCGCCGGCGTCTGCGTCCCGTCGAATAGGCGTCATTGGAGCAAAAGGCCAAGCCCCGCATTCCGCACCGGCCGGCAGCCGGCCCGCCCTGAAAGAATAGGGAAAAGTGGCACCGGCGTCCCTGCCGGTGTCCGCCGCTGGCGCGGCGGAGTCTTTTCCACCGGCAGGGACGCCGGTGCCACTGACGCTTTTCTTCTTTGCGACTTTTCATCCAGAGCGGGGCGGCCGGCAGCCGGGGCCCATCTCGCCGTGACGGAATTATCTCCGAACCGGCCCGGCGGATGTCACGGCCGGTTTTCCAGGACCTGGCTCGAGGTCAGCTCGCCGGTGGCGAAAGCCAGGGCGGCGGCGGCGGTCAGCACGCCGGCATAGGCCCGCGCCCCGGCCGACTGGGCCTGCGCGCGCTCCGTTTCGGCGGTGCTGGCGGCGGTGAAGGTGCCGACACCGTGCCGGTAGGCGTCGAGGGCGGCGTCGGACGCCGCGCCGGCCGCCGTCTCCAAAGCCTCCGCCGCGTCGTGCTGGGCCAGCGCGCTGGTCAGCGCATCATAGGCGCGGGCGATCTGGCGCACGGCCTCGTCCTCGGCCTTGGCGAGCTCTTCTTCCGCCTCGGCTTGCTTCGAACGGGCCATCGCCAGCGTCTTGTCGCGCAATCCGCCGTCGTAAAGCGGCAGTTTCAGCCGGAACAGGATGCCGGCGGCCGGTTCGTCGACCCGATAGGACGAGCCGCCGTTGACGCTGATCGCCCCGATGTTCTGATTGATCGTCCCTTCCAGTCCGATGGTCGGGTAATAGGAGGCTTCGGCGGCGGCGACGCCGGCCTCGCTGGAGCGCAGCTTGGCCAGGGAGGCGACGATGTCGGGGCGCCGGGCCAGGGCCCGGCGGATCATCTCGTCGGCGGCGTCGCCGAGGGCTTTCGGCAAGTGCCGTCCGGCACTGTCGGCCAGGGTCAGTTTCAGCGTGGGGGTGATGCCCATCGCTTCGAGCAGGCCGTGGTAGACGTCGTTGTCGGCGGCCTTCGCCTGTTCGAGGTCGAACCGCGCCTTCGCCACCCCCCGGTGCGCCTGGGCGACCTCGGGGACGGTGGCCAGCCCTCGCGCGTGTTTGGCCGAGACGGCCTCCTCCAGAATCTGCGCGTTCTTCAGGGCGGTCTCGGCGACCCGCCGCTGGGCCCGCTCGGCATCGACGGCGAAATAGGCCTTGCTGACCTCGAAGATCAGCTTCTGGTGCGCACCGGTGAACCCGATATCCGCCGCGCGGGATATTTGTTTCGCGCCTTCGGCCTGGGCGTCGCGCCGGCCGAAATCGAACAGCAGCCATTTGACGACCAGACCCGGCAGGATTTCCTCGGTATTCACCGTGAAATAGCCGCGCGAATCGAGCGTTTTGGGGATCGGCAACGGCGTGTGCTGGAAGCCTCCCAGCACTTCGGCGCTCAAGTCGGGCAGATAGGTGGTCTCGACCATGCCGACCGCCAGGGCGGCCTGGCGGGCCCGCTCCCAGGCGATCCGGGTGTCGGGATTGGTCCGCTGGGCCAGGTCGATCAGATCCGGCAAAGTGTAGGCATGGGACGGATCGATGGAAATGCCGCCCCGCTTGCCGGGCAGGCCCGGATCGGGCGGAACGGCGAAGCTCGCCGGCCGTCCGGCCGTCTCGTCGCCGGGGCGTTCCGCCCGCTCCGGCATCGCCGTTCCGAACTCCGGCGGCATCGCCAAGGGACGAGCCGCCGCCAGGGGGGAGGGGGCGCGGTCGGCGGATTGGCAGGCGGACATCGCCACGACCGCCAGGAGGGCCGCGTATTTCGCCGAAGGCATCATGATCGCGCGTCCCCTCGTTCGGCCAACCGCGCCCGCACGGCCGCGTCGAGCCGGCCGGCCCGTTCGTCCAGCGTCCGATACCATGCGGCCCGTCCGGGCGCGATTCCCTCGGCCGCGCCGACATCCGCCGGAAGGACCGGCGGCGGCGTCACCGCGTCGCCGGCCGGCGACGCCAGCCGCTGGGCGATCTGGGCGAGCCAGGCGCCGAGGGCTTCCCGATAGGCCATGGTTTCGGGTGGGTCGTCGGCTGGTCCGAGGACGACGGCCGGCCGCAGCAGCGCCTGGGCGAGATCGGCGTCCGCGGCGTCGATGCCGCTTGCCTTGAGCGGCCGCGGTTCGAAGGGGTCGAAAGACAGCAATCGCCGGGTGCGGGCCAGCGCATCGTCGAGGGCGAGAACCGCCGCATCGGGGATCGCCGACCGACGCAAGATCCCGCCCAGCCGGCCGATCGCCTCGGCCAGGGCCGTTTTCGCCTGCGCGATGGCGCTGACCGGCCAGACGGTGGAAAACACCAGCGAAACGATGACGTTGCCGAGCAGGATGCCGACCACCCGGTCGCGGGCCAGCGCCAGATCCACATGGGGACCATAGCCGACCAGGACGCAAAGGAAGAAGGCCAGGGCCATCTGCATGCCGGCATAGGCCAGCCGGTCGCTGCTGGTGGCCACCCAGCCGGCGACCAGGGCGACCCCGCCGATCATCAGGCAAAGGCCGGTGATGGAGGTCAGGACGGGCATCAGGAAGACGACCGCCGCCAGGCCCAGGCCGCCGCCGATCAGCGCGCCGGCCAGGCGGAGCGTCATCCGGTGGACGGTTTCCCCGACATTGCCGAAGGTGACGAAAAAGCAGGTGATCATCGCCGTGCGGATGTCCGGCCAGTCGAGCAGATTGTAGGCGACATAGGCGATCATGACGGCGAGCGTGGTCTTCAGGGCGAACCGCAGATACTCCGGATTGGTGAAGGCATCGGCGACCAGGAGGCGCCGCGCCGCCGGTTCCGCCGCGTCCTCCTCCTCCTCCTCTTTCTCCCGGCCTTGCGTATCGGCGGTCCGACGCTCCGCCACCAGGGCGGAGGTCCGGGCGACGACGGCGTCGATGCGCCCGAGAAGATAGACCGCCGCCGGATCCTCGCCGCCGCAAGCGTCCGGCGGCAAAGACGCCGAAGGCGAAGGGGGCGACAGCCGGACCGCCGCGCCGTCCGACAGCGCCCGGGCGGCCGACAGCAGAGTCTCGCCGCAGCGTTCCGCCGCGGCGGCGAGCCCCGGCCGGCCGGGGCCGAGCCCCTGCCACTCGACCGCCAGCGTCATCAGGTCATAGGTTCTGGCGACCAGGGCGCGGTCGGCGGCGACGCGATGCGGCGGGCGGCGATGCGCCAGTCCGGCGAACTTCAGGTGACGCAGCGGGGCGGCCATTCCCGAACGCAGGAAAGCGGCCAGCCGTTTGCGGTCGGACGGGCCGCCGCTTTCCTTTCCCAGAAGCAGACGGCCGGCCGTCTCCAGGCGCGCCGCCAGGACCTGCCTGAAAAGCTCGTCGGGGTCGCGGCCGGTCAGCAGGTTGACCAGCACCACCGATCCGATCGGCAGCATGACCACCACCCACAGCCACAGGACCGTCTGGGTCAGGATCTCGGAAGGCGGCAGCGGGGCCGTCGGCGGTATCACGTCGATCAGGGTCAGCGAGATGGTCATGACGAAGCCGGCGGCGAAGGCGGCCGGGCCAAGAGGCGAAAGGCGCGAGAGATAGACGCCGGTGAAGGCCGTCAGGGCCATCAGCGGCAGCCGCAGTCCCGGCTCGCCGGCGGAAACGACGTAGACGAGAAGCGCCGCCAGCACGGCGAAGGTCGCCGCGATCGTCAGGATGATCCCGGTGAGGATCGTCGAGGCCGTTTCCTCCTTCGATGCGAAGAACACGATGTAGGCGGAATAGGCCGGCAACGGGATGCGGAGGGTTTCCGAGGCGACGACGACCAGGATGGTCAAGGCGGCGATCCTGAGGACATTGCCGAGCCGCCCCGGCGCCGGCGCCAGTTCGTCCTTGAGGAACGCGACGAAACCGGCGGCTTCGCCGGCTGGCGGCGGCGTCACCGGCGCTTCATCGCCGATCGTCATGACGCACCACCACGACGGCGGAAGCTCCGATGCGCATGACATCCTGGGGCGGCTGATCGAGCAGGACGCGCACCGGAAAGCGTTGCGCCAGGCGAACCCAATCGAGGGTCTTCACGACGCGCGGCATGTCTCCGGTCCGGCTGGCGTCGTCGGGCAGGACGCCCCAGCCGACGCTGTCGATATGACCCTGCAGAGGCTGTTCCGGCTGCGCCATCAGATAGACCGTCGCCGCCGTTCCCGGCGCCATGCGGGCGATTTCGGTCTCGCGGAAGTTGGCCACCGCATACCATCGGCTGGTATCGATCAGGGTGAAGACGGGATGGCCGACGGCGGCGTATTCCCCGGCGGCGACGTTGAGCCCGATGACCTTGCCGTCGAACGGCGCCCGGACCACCGTCTTGTCGAGATCGCGTTCGGCCAGGGCTTCGCTGGCCCGGTTGCCCGCCAGTTGCGCCTCCAGCGGACGGACGCTGCTCACCGCCTGCCGCGCCGCCTGGGCCTGCTGGATCGCCTGGTCGAGGGTGATGCGGGCGCTGTCCCGCGCGGTTCGCGCCTGGTCCACCTGTTCGGCGGTGACGAACCCCTTGCCGAGCAAAGGCTCCAGCCGGGCCAGGGTGCTGCTGGCCAACCCCAGTTGCGCCCGCGCGTTGCCGATGCCGGTATGGGCCGCGTCGGCCCGGGAAACCTGGGAGGCGACCTCGTTCAGGCTGTCGTCGATCCTGGCTTCCAGGGCTTGGCTTTGCGCCCGCACCGCCGCCAGTTTCAACGCATAGGGCTGCTGGTCGATGATGAAAAGGACGTCCCCGGCGTGGACGCTCTGGTTGTTGCGGACGTTGAGCGAAACGATCCGCCCGGAAACATCGGGGGCCAGATGCACGATGTCGGCTTCCAGAAAGGCGTCGTCGGTGCGCGGACGGGAGTCCAGCCGGCGGGCGACCAGGACGGCCGAGGCCGCAAGCAGCAGCGCGACGACAAGGACGAACAGACGGCCGATGGATTTCTTCATGGGTTGCCCATCCGCCCTAATTGCCGAACCATAGGAGCCATAGAAAGAACGTCGCCGCGATCGCCAGGCCGCCGTAAACGGGCAATCTGGCCGGAACAAAGGCGTTCACCCCGACTCTGCTCAAGGTCAGGCGCACGAGGACGGAAAACAAAAGGCCGCCCAGCGCGCAAAGCATCCAGGCCGGGAAGAAGGAACCGAGAATATCCTGCGACGGCGCGTGACTGCATCCGGCCAAGAACAGACACAGACCGCCCGGCAACAGCCGAGACCGGAAAGACAGGAGTAGAGTGCTGCCCTTTTGCATGATGGGGGGCGGTCGTCCCTTATTCCATGGTTCGCGACGTCGGCCCCGAGAAAGACCAGGGACTACAATAGCTGCAAGATTTCCCGGTAACAACCGGGATGGCATTGTCTTGGAATTTTCTTGGAATGAATAATTTTCAGCATGCTATTGCTTTCAATTCACTTTTCGTCGGGCGTGCGAAGCCCTCCCCGCCGGATCGACGGGCCGACGTCACCCGCGGCCCGTCGGGACGAGACGATCCGGGTCGTCCGACCTTCCGTCCGCGTGCTATCCTCAAAGACCGACCGCCGCATGCCCGGCGCCCGCCCCCGGCGGCGGCGAGCGTTCGGCACGGGCTGTCCGGGTTGGGAAACATGGTTCGACGAAAGGGGAGGGCGGCGTCTGTTGCGTTGGCTGACTTATGGTCTCATCGGCCTCGCCGGCCTCGCCGTGGCGTTTGCGGCGGCGTCCGTCCTGCTGCTTGACCGCTTCGATCTCGGTCCGCTGCTGGCTTGGCGGGCCAGCGCGGTGCTCGGGCGGACGGTGACCATCGCCGGGCTGCGCGTCAGACCGGGAAAATGGCTGACCATCGAGATGCGGGGCCTTCAGGTGGCGAACATTCCCGGCGGTTCGCGGCCGGTGATGGCGCAGATGCGGCACCTCGCGGCCGAGGTCGAGGCCGCGTCGCTGCTGTGGGGGCCCGCCGTCGTGCGGCGTCTGGAGATCGACGGCCTCTCCCTGCTGCTCGAGCACGCGGACGACGGCACGCGGAACTGGCGTCGCGGCGCTTCGCCCCGCCGTCCCGCCGGGCCCGAGGACCGCGGCTGGATTCCCCTGGTGCTCGACCTTCGGGTCCAGGCGAGCGAGATCACCTTTCGGACCTCCGGCGGCGCCGTTTTGCGGACCCGGCTCGACGATGCGACATGGCGCACGAGCGGTCCGGATGCGCCGGTGCGGTTGAGCGCCGTCGGCTCCTATCACGAGACGCCGGTCGGACTGGAGGCCGATTTGCAATCCGTCGCCCTGCTGCGCGATGCGACCGTTCCTTACGGCGCCGACCTCCGCCTTTCTTCCGGCGACACCACGCTCGGCTTTGCCGGGACGATGACGAGGCCGCTCGACGTCGACGGGGCCGAAGGCCGGCTGACGCTGCGCGCCCCCACCCTGCGGCCGATTCTGGCGATGGGCGGGATGCGGGGCGGGGGCAAGACGTCGCTCGCGCTTTCCGGTGCGCTGACCCGAACCGGCGACCTGTGGGTCCTGGCCGGGGCCACCGGAAAACTCGACGACAGCGTGCTGATGCCCTCCACCCTGCGGCTGGCGGAAGGCGGTCGCGCCCAGGCCGACGATGTGAGCCTCGACCTCGTCTTCGACCGTCTGGCCCTGGATCCTCTTCTGGCCGACGATATCGCCCAGGACGAGCAGGGCGCGCCGCTGGCGGTCGAGCCGCGGCCGGGGACGCTGCTCGATGGCCGGATAAGCGCCCGCGCGCTCTTTTTCCGGCATTACGGGGCGACGGACATGACGCTGTCGGGGGCCGTCGCGCCCGGACAGATCAGGCTCGACGGGCTGGCGATGACGGCCTTCGGCGGCCATGTCCAGGCCTCGGGGCAGGCCGACTCGGCCGATCGCGGCGGACGTCTCGGGGCCCAGGCCTCGATGGCCGGCGTCGATCTGCAACAGCTTCGGCAGGCGGGTATCGCCGTGCCGATGCTGGGGCGGTTGGATGGGCGGATCGAGGCCGAGGCGGCGGGAGAGACCCTGGCGGACGCGGCGCGGTCCGCCCATGTTTCCGCCGTGATATGGATGACGGGGGGCGGTCTTTCGCGCGATCTGTTCGAAAAGGCCTCGATCGACGTCCGCCGGCTGTTTCGGACTCCCAAAGGCATGGTTCCGGTCTCTTGCCTGCTCGGCGTGATCGATATGCGCGGCGGCATCGGAACCGTTTCGCCGCTCAGGATCCGCACGAGCGACGGCACGATCGCCGGCCAGGGACGGCTCGATCTTCCCGGCGGCCGGATCGACCTGACGATCGGCAGCCAGTCGGTGACGACCAGCGGTTTCGCCCTGGATATTCCGGTCCGCCTCAGCGGGCCGATCATGGCTCCGGACGTCAGTCTGGCGCCGGGCCGGCTCGTCCTGGCCAAGGCCGATCCGGGCAGTCTTCTGCCGGCGCTGCGCGACGTGGTGCGGCAAAATCCCTGCGACGCGCCTCGATAGACCGCGCCGGGCCTCGCGGTCGGCGCCGCTTCAGTTTTTGGCGGCGGGCGCCGGCGGCACCGGCAAGATGATCTCCGAGGCGATCTTCCAGTCCTCCGAGACCTTGATCCAATTGATGATCATCAGAAACGGCCTGGGCGTGCCGTCTTGCCCCGCATAGGACACCCTAATGTCCAGCGGTGCGTAGGATTCGGCCAATTCCGGGGTCAATCCGACCACCTTGAGCCTGGAAAGGTCCGGTGTGAGCACGACGGGCCCCGACGCTGCGATGTCCCGCAGCTTTCGATCTATGGCGTCGTTGCCCCAAAATCCCGCCCAATTGCCTTCGGACGGCACGGCGCTCTTGGCGACCAGAAGGGCGGAGGGGGATTGCCAGAACATTCCATGCAAGGCTTCGGTGTCATGCCGGTTCGCCAAATCGATGAGCGCGCCGAAACGCGCTCCGATCGTGCCCAGGGTGCGGGCGTCCAGCGGATCTTCCGAGACGGCCGGCGCGGCGTTCGCCGATCCGGCCGCGAGAATTGCCAGGATGAGGGCGGCGGCGAAAGAGGTCTTTTGCATGTCGATATCCTTTGTGTCGGGCTGCCTGCCGCCTCATGATGAATTAAATATGACCGGTCGTCTTGAATTCGTCAAGGAATGCCTGCCGGGGCCTTTCGGCGTTTGGGGAGGTTTCTCCGGTCACATATCGACGGAGCGCCGCACGATCTCCTGCATATCCTCGACCCAGGACGCCCCGCCCGCGGCCCGCGCCAGAAGATTGGCGCCGACCATCGCCGCGAAGAGCAGGACGACGCGCTCGCGCGGCAGCGCGGTCGCCGCGTTCGTTTCGGCCGCCGCGCCGAAGGCCTCGAAGAGCCGCCGGGCCCCCTCGCGATAGGCTTCGCGCAAGGGCTGATCCGCCTCTCCGGTCGCGGCATCCTGGCCGAGCGCGATCATCGGACAGGTCTTTTCCGGCGGTTTGGGCGCGAAATAATAGGTCACCAGATCCCGAAGCGCGTCTTTGCCGCCGTCGTCCTCCTGCCGCGCCGCCTCCTTCCAGGCCTCCTCCGATCGCGCGAACGCCGTGGTGCAGGCCTCGGCGGCCAGCGCATCCTTCGAGGGGAAATGCTTGTAGAAGCCTCCCTGCGTCATGCCGGCCGCCGCCATGATGTCGGCGATGCTCACGGCGGCGACGCCGCGGCGGCGGAACAGGCCGGTCGCCGCCGCGACGATGCGGGCGCGGTTCTGCTCCGCCTGGCTTCTGCTGGATCGGCCCATGGGCAAGGATCTCCAAAATAGCGTACGGTGGAACTCTATTATTGATTAGAGTTCAATCATACGCTATTTTAGCGTCCTGTCGGAGTTTCGCAAGGCCCTCGCGATGCGAGGCCGGGCGGACGGGCGATCGTCGCCCCTCCGACATCGCCGATCGTTTCCCACCGTCCGAGGAGATCCGACATGGAGCCGCAGTCCCCGTCACCCTATGAAGCCGCCTCGACCGCCATCCTGCTGGTCGACCCCTACAACGACTTTCTGAGCGAAGGCGGCAAGCTGTGGCCGCTCGCCAAGGAAATCGCCGAGGAGGTGCGTCTGCTCGATCATCTGCGAAGCATCGTCGCCGCGGCGCGCCAGGCCGGCATCCGCATCGTCTTCGTTCCGCACCATCGCTGGGAGCCGGGCGACTACGAGCAGTGGAAGCATCCGACCCACACGCAGATCGCCTCGGGCCAGCGCCAGACTTTCGCCAAGGACAGCTGGGGCGGCACCTTCCACGACGATTTCCAGGCGCGGCCCGGCGACATCGTCATCAAGGAACATTGGGCGCAGAGCGGCTTCGCCAATACCGATCTCGACCAGCAATTGAAGCAGCACGGCATCGAACGGGTCGTCGTCGTCGGCATGCTGGCCAACACCTGCATCGAATCGACTTCCCGCTTCGCCATGGAACTCGGCTATCACGTCACGCTGGTGACCGACGCGACGGCCGCCTTCAGCCGCGAGGCGATGCATGCGGCCCATGCGATCAACGGACCGACCTTCGCGCATGCGATCCTCACCACCGACGCGCTGGTCGCCGCCTTCGCGGCGGCCTGAGGGGAGGGGACGGGCCAGCCGGTCAATGGGCCTTGAACAGCGCGAGAACCGATTTGTCGAGCTTGTTCCGGGCGGTCGAGGCGGCCACGGCCAGTTCCGACTGCGCCTTGCCGGTTTTCGCCGCGGCGGCGGTGGCGGCGATATCGGCGCCGGATAGCGCGGCTTGCGACTGCATGGTGCCGAGCAGGCTCGATTGATTGACCTGGCCTGCGAAAGACAGGGCGTTCTGCGCCGCGGCGAAACGCGCCTGGGTGGAGGAAATCTGGGCCAGGGCCGATTGCACCTGGCCGATCGAGGCCTTGATCGCCGCCTGGTCGCTCCACCCCGCCGAACCGGCGGCGGTCACGCCCAGGGAGGCGGCATCGGAGGCCTGGCTGTCGACGGTGATCTGCCCGCCCTCCGTCGTGGTGTTGACCGTCATCGGGCTGGAGCCCGTCGAAACCAGATTGAGCCCATTGACCGAGGCATTGGCCACGAAGCCCGCGGTCTGCTGCAGCAGCGCGTCGAATTGCCGGGCCAGCGCGGCCTCGACCGCGGGGGGCGCGCTCAGGGCCTGGGCGGCGGTGCTCAGCATCTTCATCAAAGTGTTGCCGACGCTGGTCAGCGCCTGTTGCGCCGTCGACAGCACATTGCCGGAAATCGCCACATTCTGCTGGACGACGCCCAGATTGTTGATGTCGGTCTCCAGGGGAACGGCCAGGGCGTTGGCGATCGAGGATTGGCTGGTGCCGCTGGCCATCTCCCGCAGCAGGGCGGCCCGTTTGACCTGCTGCTGGTTGAGAGAGGCGTTCACGCCGAGCGATGCCGAAATCCGATCCATTTGCGTCATGGCCGTCTCCGAAAAGCGATCCGTCGCCCGTCACTATACCATGATATGCGGCCGGCATCCGCCGTCCTGATCGTCCCCTGGGCGGCCGTCACGCTGTCGCGGCCGGCTCCCGGCCGCGCAGCCGCGTCTCGTCGCGGGCGATATAGTCGCGGGTGGTCGGAACGACGCCCTGGCGCTTGGTCAGTTGAATCTGGAAGACCATCATTCCTTCCTCCCGGAAGGCCATCTCCGAGCCGGCCAGATAGAACTCCCACATCCGGAAGAATCGTTTGTCGTAAAGGGCCGTCACCTCGTCCCGCCGCGCCAGGAAACGCTCCCGCCAGGCCTTGAGCGTGTCGGCGTAGTGGAGGCGCAGGATTTCGATGTCGTCGACCAGGAGCCCGGCCCGTTCGATGGCCGGCAGGACCTCGGACAGGGCCGGAATATAGCCCCCCGGAAAAATGTATTTGGCCAGCCACGGATTGGTGATTCCCGGCCGGTCGGAACGGCCGATCGCATGCAGCAGGAAAACGCCGTCGTCGGCCAGCAAGGCGGCGCATTTGCGGAAATATTCGTCGTAGAAGCCGACGCCCACATGTTCGAACATCCCGACCGAGACGATGCGATCGTAGCGGCGGTCGACGTCGCGGTAATCGGTCAGATGGAAGCGGATGCGGTCGGCGAGGCCGGCTTTCTCGACGCGCGCCGTCGCATAGGCCAACTGCTCGCGCGACAGGGTGACGCCGTCGACCTGCGCACCTGCCGTTTCGGCCAGATAACAGGCCAGCCCGCCCCAGCCGGATCCGATGTCCAGCACGCTCATGCCGGGTTTCAGCATCAGCTTGGCGGCGATATGCCGCTTCTTCGCCAGTTGAGCCGCTTCGAGCGTTTGCCCGGGGGCTTCGAAATAGGCGCAGCTGTATTGGCGATCCGCATCGAGGAACAGGGCATAGAGCCGCTCGTCGAGGTCATAGTGGTGCGCCACGTTTTTCTCGGCGCGATGGCGCGAATTGAACTGTTCGAGGCGGCGCCAAAGATACCGCAGGAACCACTGCGGCTTTGTCCACGCCGTCGGCTGGCCCGAGCGGTTCTGGGAAAACAGCAGGGCCAGGAGATCGGCGAGGCTTCCCCGTTCGACGACGAGCGTGCCGTCCATATAGGATTCTCCGAACTTCAGGTCGGGATCCAGCAGGGTCCGGAGCTGCGCCGACCGCGAGGTGAAGCGGATGGCCACGGGCTTTCCGCTTCCGTCTCCGAAGGTGAGCGTCTGGCCGCCCGCCATCGTCACCTGAAGCGTGCCGCGGCGGATGACGGAGCCGAACATTTTCCGAAGAAGGCGCGTGACGAACCAGTCGCCGACCGCCGACGAATGTCCGGAAGACGCATGGGTGCCGGTTGGACTGACGACTTTCATGGCATACCTCTTCGCTGAAATGGTCCTGTCGGCAATGCTGGGCCGGTTTTTCGGCCCGCCACTATCCGTAACACCAAACACCGCGGGCGGCCTTTTCGTTCCCGGCTCGGGCAACGGCAAATCGAGGGCTGGGAACTTCCGTCCAGGACGGATAATATTCCTTGGGCTGGGGGGATCAAGGGTCCGGCGAGGAGGGCGCGGGATTCCGACGGGACAGAAATCAAGAGGCTTATCGATGAAAGTGATCGCATTCAACGGCAGCCCGCGGAAAAGCGGGAACACGGCAACGCTGCTCGGCAAGGCCCTGGAAGGCGCCGCCTCCAAGGGCGCGGAAACCAAATTGGTTCATCTTTACGACCTGCGATTCACCGGCTGCAAGAGTTGTTTCGCCTGCAAGACCAAGGGCGGGCGCAGCTACGGCAAATGCGCCGCCCGCGACGCGCTGACGCCGTTTCTGGAGGAGAGCGCCGACGCCGGGGCGATCATCCTGGGCTCGCCGGTCTATTTCGGCTCGGTGAGCGGCGAGATGAAATGCTTCATGGAGCGCCTGATGTTTCCCTATCTGGCCTACAATGCCGACCATTCGTCGCTGTTTCCGGCCAAAATACACACAGGTCTCATCTACACGATGAATGTCACCGAGCAGGACATGCAGGACCGCGGCTACCGGGCGCACATGGACAACAACGAAGGTTTCCTGAGGCGGGTGTTCGGCCACGCGGAAACCCTTTGCAGTTTCGACACATACCAGTTCGATTACACGAAAATGGTCGCCGACTGTTTCGATCCGGCCAAGAAGGCCGCCAGACGGAAAGAGGTGTTTCCGCAGGATTGCCAGAAAGCCTTCCAGATGGGCGCCGGCTTTGCCGACCCGATCGTCGCGGCCTGACGAAGGATTTCGCGGGAAATGTCCGGGGCGCTTAACTTTTAGAAGAAAAGCGCCAGTGGCACCGGCGTCCCTGCCGGTGTCCGCCGCTGGCGCGGCGGAGTCTTTTCCACCGGCAGGGACGCCGGTGCCACTTTGTCCTTATTCTTCCGAGGTCGGCCGGCCTCGGTGCGATGGTCCAAGGTCAGGCCGAGACCGCTTTCCGGTCCTTAAGAGCCTGTGATGAATAACGGCTTCGTTTTCTTCTTCGTCATTGCTTCGCTTCGCTAGACAGAAAAAAGGATTTACCTCCCCCAATAATGCGCAGAAATCTGCCATTTTCATCCAGGGTGGGTCGGCCGCGCGCGGTCGGGGTCGAACTAACAAGAAAAGGCCGTCCTTGCGAGGAGCGAAGCGACGCGGCAATCCAGAGTGCCAGGCTGTCCTGGACTGCTTCG
>JAATGN010000150.1 GCA_015654615.1 Rhodospirillales bacterium | reverse complement strand
CTCGCCGTTGCGGAACCGGCCGATCACCTCGTGCTGAAAGGTGACGAAACGCCGTGTGGCCTGATTACCCAAGGCGCGCACCGGGATCACCGGGAAGCCGGGATCGTCCTGGGTCGAGGGCACGGCATCGCGGGCATTGGCGCGAATGAAGGACCGCTTGAAATTGGCATGCGCGATGCACTCGCTGGCGCAGACGAACCGCGTTCCCAATTGCACCCCGGCCGCCCCCATCTCGAGATAGGACAGAATCGCCTCGCCGCGGCCGATGCCGCCGGCGACGAAAACCGGCACCTCGCGCACCGCGGGCAGGATTTCCTGGGCCAGGACGCTGGTCGACACCGGTCCGATATGGCCGCCGGCTTCGGTTCCCTCGATGATCAGGGCATCGGCGCCGAGCCGGACCAGTTTCTTGCCGAACAGGACCGTCGGCGCGAAGCAAAGCACCTTCGCGCCCAATTCCTTGGCCCGGCTGATCGAGGCGGCCTGCGGCAACCCGCCGGCCAAGACCACATGGCCGACCTTCAGGCGGCCGCACACCTCGATCAATTCCGGCAATTGCGGGTGCATGGTGATGAGATTGACCCCGAACGGCTTGCCGGTCAGCCCCTGGGTCGCCTCGATCTCGGCGGCAAGCAAGGCCGGCGGCATCGATCCGCAGGCCAGTACGCCGAAACCGCCGGCATTGGAAATCGCCGCCACCAGATGCCGTTCCGACACCCAGGACATCGCGCCCCCCATGATCGCCACTTCGGTGCCGAGAAAGTCCCGGCCTCGCCGCCACAATCGATCCAAATGCGTCCGGGCCAAGGACATTCCTTCTTTTCTCCTTTACGCCATCGACCTTGAAGTCCGGTCCGGAAACAGCCCCAAGCCATTTCCGAACCGGCGCTCAATGCGTATCCAGGCCGTAGGCCGTGTGCAAGGCGCGCAGCGCCAGTTCGGTATATTCCTCGGCGAGGATCACGCTCAGCTTGATTTCCGAAGTGGAGGTCACCTGGATGTTGATGGATTTTACAGCCAGGGTCTTGAACATTTTCTGCGCGACGCCCGCATGGCTGCGCATGCCCATGCCGATGACCGAGACCTTGACCACATTGCTGTCGGGCACCAGGCGCTGGTAATTCAGGTCTTCCGTCTTTTCGTTCAACACCTTGACGGCGCGGTCGAGGTCGGATTTGGCGACGGTGAAGGTCATGTCGGTATGCTTGCCGTCCTCCGACACATTCTGCACGATCATATCGACATTGATATTGGCATCCGTCAAAGGGCCAAAAATGGCGGCGGCAACGCCGGGGCGATCCGCCACCCTGACCAAGGTGATCTTGGCCTCGTCGCGGCTGTAGGCGATGCCGCTCACCAATTCCTTTTCCACGATCTCATCCTCATCACAAACCAGAGTTCCGGGAGCATCGACGAAGCTCGACAGCACCTGCACCCGCACGCGGTACTTCATCGCCATTTCGACCGAACGGGTCTGCAGCACCTTGGCGCCCAGCGAGGCCAGTTCCAGCATCTCTTCATAGGTGATCTTATCGAGCTTGCGCGCCTTGGCAACGATCCGCGGATCGGTGGTATAGACGCCATCGACATCGGTATAGATGTCGCATCGATCGGCCTTCACCGCGGCGGCCAGCGCCACGGCGCTGGTGTCGGACCCGCCGCGCCCCAGGGTGGTCACCCGGCTGTCCGGACCGATCCCCTGAAAACCGGCGACGACGGCCACCTGGCCGCTCGCCATGCGCCGTTCCAGTTCGGCCGTCTCGATCGCTTCGATCCGGGCCTTGCCATGCGCCCCATCGGTCCGGATGGGAATCTGCCAGCCGGACCAGGAGCGCGCCGGCACGTCGAGCGCCTGCAGCGCCATGGCCAGCAGGCCCGAGGTCACCTGTTCGCCGGTCGCCACCACCGCGTCATATTCGCGGGCATCATGCAGGGGGGCGATCCGCTTGCAATAGTCGACCAGTTGATTGGTGACGCCCGACATGGCGGAGACCACGACCGCGACTTCATTTCCCCGATCGACCTCGGCCTTGACGCGGCGCGCCACATTCTTGATGCGTTCGCAGTCGCCGACCGATGTGCCGCCGAATTTCATAACGATGCGCGCCATCGTTTATTTCCTTGAAAGAATCTATAGATAGCCGGGTTGCCGCTTAAGCGAAGGCGCGTATACATACTCTAAGTTCGTCAGCCGACGCAAGACCACCCCACCCCCTGCCGTCTCGGCCGAAGAAGGAGCATCCGATGGAGCCTCTCCCCCCCACCACCGCCTCTCCCGACGAGGTCGCCCGCTTCCAGGCGATGGCCGACGCCTGGTGGGACGCCGACGGCGACTTCAAGCCGCTCCATCGGCTGAATCCGCCGCGCCTGGCTTTTTTGCGCGATCACCTGGCCGCCCATTTTTCGCGCGACGTCACCGTCGAAAAACCCTTCGAGGGGCTTTGCCTGCTCGACGTCGGCTGCGGCGGCGGCCTCTTGTCCGAACCGATGGCGCGCCTGGGCTTCGCCGTCACCGCCATCGACGCCGGCGAAAAGAACATCGGCATAGCACGTCTGCACGCCGAGCAGAGCTGCCTGGCCATCGACTATCGCTGCGCCACGCCGGAAACCCTGGACCGCCAATTCGACGTGGTGATGGCGATGGAGGTGGTCGAACATGTGCCCGACGTTCAGGCGTTTCTCGGCGCCGTCGGCGATCGCCTGAAACCGGGCGGGGCGTTTTTCGGGGCAACCGTGAACCGCACGCCGCAATCCTTCGCCCTGGCTATCGTCGGGGCGGAATATCTGCTGCGCTGGCTGCCGCGCGGCACCCATGACTGGCGCAAATTCCTGCGGCCGTCCGAATTCGCCGCCGCCCTGCGGCAGGCCGGCATCGCCCCGAAATCCTTCGAAGGCGTGCGCTACGACCTGCTGCGCGACCGCTGGGAGCGTTGCCCCTCGCTCGACGTCAATTACGCGGTCTATGGAGTCCAAAGCCGGCGCGGGGCCTGAGCCGCCGCCGGCGATCGGCTTGCTGGTGGCGCGGTATCCCGGCCCCGTGCGGATGGTGTGACCGATGCCTTTCCGGATACGGCCATGCGATTGAGCGCCGGCTTCGATCGCCGGCGCCGATGTCGCGTCAAACCTGGCTGCTGCCGGCGGACACCACGTCTTTCGAAATTTCGAGCATGTTCTTCACCGCAAGGGAACGCGTGTCGGCCCGGCTGACCAGGTAAAGCTCGATCGGCATGTGCAGTTCGGGAAGCGCGCGGAAGCAGACGTTCGGCATGGCCAGTGCCGACATCAGGTCGGGAACCAGGCCGACGCCCTGCCCGCTGGCGACAAGGCCGATCAGGGAAGAAACCTCTCCGACCCGCAGGACGATACGCGGCTTGAATCCGGCGGCATGGCACCGGGCGATCGTCGTTTGCGCGAAGAACCCCTCCTCGTTCGTGTCCTGCAGGACGATGAAGGGGTCTTCCGCCAGCGCGGCAAGCGTCGTCTGCCGGTCGAGCCGGGCCGCCGTCGACGCCGGCACGGCGGCGGCGAGGCGCGCCCGCGAGAAGATTTCCCGCCGGAGCCGCTTGTCCGCCTCGAACGCGGTGGCGCGGATGAAACCGATGTCGAGCCTGGCATCCTTGAGAGCCTCGAGCTGCGCCGTGACGGCCATCTTGGTCAACCGCAGCTCGATCGCCGGATATCGTTGCCGGAACAGGCCGATCAGCCTGGGAAGATGCGGTTCCATCATCGCCGAGCCGACATAGCCGATTTCGATCTTGCCGAGTTCGCCCCGCCCGGTGCCGCGGGCGATTTCGACGGCCTTGTCCGCCTGGGCGACCGCGGCGCGAACCTCCGGCAGGAAAGCCGTCCCGGCATCGGTGAGCTCGATGCCGCGCCGGATGCGGTGAAAGAGCCGAACGCCGAGAGCCGCTTCCAGCACCTTGATCTGCTGGCTGAGGGCCGGTTGCGCGATGCCCAGCCGTTCGGCCGCCCTGCCGACGTGCAGTTCCTCCGCCGTGGCGATGAAATAGCGAAAGCGCCGTAGCTCCATGGTTAATCCATGCAAATTTCTTATCAAAATAGCATGTTTCGATTGATTGAACAGGAGATTGCCGTCTGCCACTGTCGGGGCGATCGTAGAAACCTTTGACGTGAGAGAGGGCGCCGAAGCGCAGGCATCTCCACGCCGGATCGTTCCGCCTGCCCGGCGGACGCCTTCAACGGACGAGAGGAACCTGCCATGACGGCCGACAGCTTGAGGGACTTTCTCAAGGTTCTGGAGGAGAGCGGCCAACTGCTGACCATCACCGACGAGGTGGCGCCCGAGCCGGATCTCGGCGCGGCCGGACATGCGGTCAACGACTTGGGCGAGAACGCCCCGGCCCTGCTTTTCGAAAAGATCCGGGGCTTCTTCGACGCGCGCGTGGCGCTGAACATCCACGGCTCCTGGCCGAACCACGCGCTGATGATGGGGATGGACCGCAAGACGCCCGTCAAGGCGCAATTCCACGAATTCGTGCGGCGCTATCGGACATTTCCCGGCGAGATCGAGCACCGGCCGGACGCTCCCTGGCAGGAATGCGTGATCGACAGGCCGGAGGACATCAATCTCTACGAGCTGTTTCCGGTCTTCCGCGTCAACCGCAACGATGCCGGCTGCTTCATCGACAAGGCCCTTGTCGTCAGCCGGGAGCCCAACCGTCCGGACGACGTCGATCGCCAAAATGTCGGGATCTACCGCCTGCAGGTGAAAGGCCCCAACCGGCTGGGAATCCAGCCGATCCCCGCCCATGACATCGCCATTCATCTTCGTCAGGCCGAAGAGCGCGGCCTGGACCTGAAGGTCGCCATCGTCATCGGCAACGATCCCGTCATGACCTGCGTCGCCGGAATGCCGATCCTCTATGAGCAATCCGAATACGCCATGGCGGCGGCGATTCGGCAAAAAGCCTATCCGGTCGTCCATTCCTCCTTTTCGGGTCTGGACGTTCCCTGGGGGGCGGAAATCGTCATCGAGGGCCACATCAAGAGCCGCGTCCGCGAGACGGAAGGCCCTTTCGGGGAATTTACCGGGCATTATTCCGGCGGACGCCGGATGCCGGTCGTCGAGGTGACGAAGGTGTCGCACCGCAAGAGCCCGATCCTCGAGAGCCTTTACATCGGCATGCCGTGGAAGGAATGCGATTATCTGACCGCGATCAATACGTCGGCGCCGATCTATGTCCAGCTCAAGACGCAGTTTCCCGAGATAGAAGCCGTCAACGCCTCTTATACCCACGGTCTCGTCGTCATCGTCTCGACGCGATGCCGGATCGGCGGCTTCGCCAAAAATGTCGGCTTGCGGGTCCTGACGACGCCGCATGGCCTGGGATATGCCAAGATCGTCATCGTCGTCGACGAGACGGTCGACCCCTTCGATCTGAAACAGGTCATGTGGGCGCTGTCGACGAAGTTCCATCCGGCCCACGACCTGGTCGTCATTCCCGACCTGTCCGTCGTTCCCCTGGACCCGAGTTCGTCCCCGCCGGGCATCACCCACAAGATGATCATGGACGCGACGACGCCGGTGGCCCCGGACGTCCGCGGCCATTATTCGCAGCCCCTGGATCAGCCTCCCGGCGTCGCGGAATGGATAACCCGTTTGATGGAGCTTCAGAATGCCTGAGCCACGGCATGACGGCGACGCGGCCTTGGAATGCCCGCGCTGTTCGACGAAAGCGGCGCGGATCGTCGCCAGATCTCCCGTGCCCGACGTCTGGACCATGCATCTTTGCCCGGTCTGCTTCTATTCCTGGCGCAGCACGGAACCGGACTACGCCACCAAGGCGACGGCGCTGGCGCCTCGGTTCCGCATCGATCCGGATCGCCTGGAAGAAGGCGCGTCCGTGCCCGGCGTTCCTCCGTTGCTGGGCGCCGGATGACGACGGAGAGAAAACCAAACCGCGGATTGGTACGAAATCATCGTACCTGGTCCCAAGCTTCGATATGACGCCTCGGCTCCGCTCGGGCTGTGCGGTTATTCCGTCCTAGAGCGCTTTGCGATCAAACGGGATCAATCCCTGTACCATCGTCCCGGCGAAAAAGCTTGTGAAGCAGGGGAAAGTGGCACCGGCGTCCCTGCCGGTGTCCGCCGCCCCGCGGCGGAAACGTTCCCGTCAAGATCGATCCCTCGGCCGCTCTCGCGCTGCCGGCTTCG
>JAATGN010000289.1 GCA_015654615.1 Rhodospirillales bacterium | reverse complement strand
GGTAATTGCCGTTGGTCGCGTCGAGCAGGCGGCCGACCCCCATCGAGACGAACATGCCGACGATATAGGCGCAGAAACCGCCGATGCCGACCACCGAGCCGACCGCGTTCTGCGGCATGGTATCGGACACGATGGTATAGACATTGGCCGAATAGCCCTGATGGGCCGAGGCGGCGATACCGATCAGCAGGACCGCCACCCACATGTTGGAGGCCTGCGAGGCCATGAAGACCGGCACCACGCACAGGCCGCAGACCAGGAAGGTGATCTTGCGGGCCGTCAAGGTGCGGACGCCCTTCTTGATGAGATGCGACGACAGCCAGCCGCCGCCGATGCTGCCGACGTCGGCCATGCCATAGATGACCACCAGGGGCAGCGTGGCCTCCATCAGATTGACGCCATACTGCTTGGAGAGGAAACCCGGAACCCAGTTGAGGTAGAACCACCACACCGGCGCGCTGAAGCAGGTGCCGACGATATTGGCCCAGGTCCCGCGATAGCCGAGCAGCTTGATCCAGGGAATCCGCACGGTGGGCAGCACCGGATCGCTGCGGATATAGGCCAGTTCCGCCGCCGAGAGCTTCGGGTGATCTTCCGGCTTTTTGTAGATCAGCAGCCAGGCGATCACCCAGGCGAAGCCGATGCCGCCGGTCACCAGGAAAGCCGGTTGCCAGCCCCAGACCATCACGATGAGCGGCACGAGGATGGGGGCGACGACCGCGCCGACATTGCTGCCGGCGTTGAAGATGCCGGTGGCCAGGGCGCGTTCCTCTGCCGGGAACCATTCCGACACGGTCTTGATGGAGGCCGGAAAATTGCCGCCCTCGGACAGGCCGAGGCCGGCCCGCGCGACTTTGAAGCCGAACACGCTGCTCATGAGCGCATGCAGGCAGGCGAACAGGCTCCAGACGGCGACGGAGCCGGCCAGGCCGAGCTTGACGCCGATCTTGTCCATCAGACGACCGACGCCGACATAGCCGAAGGCGTAGAACAGCGAAAAGGCGGCGACGATGTCGCCAAAATCGGTTTCGGTCCAATGCAGCTCCCCCATCAGGGTGGGCTTCAGGAGGCCGAGAACCTGCCGGTCCATGTAGTTTATGGTCGTGCAAAAAAACAGCAAGGCGCAGATCGTCCACCGGTAACGACCTATTTTCTTGGTTACGGTGGTCGCCAAGCCTGGCACTGCCGCACTGATCACATCTGACATTTTTTCACCACGCCATCCGGACGGTCCCGCGTGGGGCAGACAGTGGACCGTTCCGGGGGTTCGGCGTGAGGACCGGAAACTACTCAGAACGCCCCGGGGCGCGGCTCTGTCCGGCATGGGACGTCGGGTGCCGGCGGCCGGAAGGATTTCCGCTTGTCGAACGGAAGATCGTGGCGGACCATGTCCCAAGGGCATCGTGGCACGGGAAACGGCGACATCGCCCCCCTTGCGACAAACGATATCGGCCCAAAGGAGCATTTTCGTGAGCAAAGCTTATCAGGATTTGGCCGCCCACGGCGGACGGAGCCCGGCCGAGGCGGGCATGCTTCGCCGTTTTCTGGCGAAGTGCGGTTTCGAACTCAATTACATGGCGGCCGGTTTGTTCCTCGCCGGCATCGCGGTGCTCGCCGTCGCTTATTTCCAGGCCGTCACGGCCGGCTGACCCGTCCCGGGAAACGCCCGTCCCTTACCCGGCCTCCCGCTGGTCCCTGGTCTCTCTTGCAAAGCGAAGTGTTGTTCGCCCTGGACCACCCTATGTCAGGGCCGTGCGAGGTCATTCGCCGCCGACCTGCTCAGTGATCGTCCCGGATATCGAAGCGGTTGATCTTGCCGTCCCGCAAGTGGAAGACGTGGCCGACCGTTTTGTCCTTGAGCCCGTGCGTTTGATCTTGTAGCGGCCCGCCTTGCAGATCCCTCACGGATTGGCTGACCTCGACGACGATCGATCCATCCGGGCCCCGGCCGAAGCGCAAGGGCTCGACGTGCGGGCTGACGATGGCCCATTGACGCGTCCAATATTCGCGGACGCCCTCGCGGCCATGGACGTGGCCGCCCTCCATGCCATTGGCCCAGGCGACGTCATCGGTGAGTGCGGCGAGCACGCCGTCGATGTCGCGCGCGTTGAAGCAATGATAGATGGCCCGAAGAACCGCGATGTCGTCAGCCATTGGCTTGCTCCTTTTGACGAAGTGCCGGGGCGCGGCGGAACGGGAGCGCCGCGCCTTGCCCGGGAAGAAATCGGCATTTATATATGTGCATATATAACAAGAGGCGCACAATGCAAGAGAGCGATACGGACGCGGACGTTCTTTCGACGCCCGGGCATTTGATCAGCCTGGCGGCGCGCGGGTTCGCACGCCTGAGCGAGGCTCGCCTCAAGCCGTTGGGTTTCGGAGTCGGCCATTTGCCGGTTCTGGTCGCTCTCGAAACCGGCCGGGCCGACACGCAACGCGATCTGGCGCGATTCGCGCAGATCCAGCAGCCCCCCATGGCGCAGATGCTCACTCGCATGGAGCGGGATGGGCTGATCCACCGCGCCCCCGACCCCGACGATGGGCGCAGCAGTCGCATCACACTAACGAAGCGCGCGCTGGCGCGCCTGCCGGAGGCCATCGCGACCTTGTTCCAAGGCAATCGCGATGCGATGGCCGGGTTTACGGACGAGGAGATCGCGCAATTCGTCGCCCTGCTCGACCGGCTGATCGCGAACCTCGATCGGCTCACCGGCGTGCCCTTAGGGTCCGGGACAAAACAAGAGATGCCTTTTGTCCCGGACCCTAAGATTTGATACGACGCCTCCGCTCCGCTTCCGGCGGGCTCAGGCGCCGCTCGGGCTCAAGGGTCCGGGACAAAACAAGAGATGCCTTTTGTCCCGGACCCTAAGATTTCATACGACGCCTCCGCTCCGCTTCCGGCGGGCTCAGGCGCCGCTCGGGCTCAAGGGCCCGGGACAAAACAAGAGATGCCTTTTGTCCCGGACCCTAAG
>JAATGN010000323.1 GCA_015654615.1 Rhodospirillales bacterium | reverse complement strand
TGGTCATCGACATGAGTTCGATCTCGCCGATCGAGACCAAGGTCTTCGCCGAGAAGATCAAGGCGCTGGGCGCCGACTACCTGGACGCCCCGGTCTCGGGCGGCGAGGTCGGGGCCAAGGCCGCCTCGCTGACCATCATGGCGGGCGGCAGCCAGGCCGCCTTCGAGCGGGCCAGGCCGCTGTTCGACCTGATGGGCAAGAACATCACGCTGGTCGGCGGCAACGGCGACGGCCAGACCTGCAAGGTGGCCAACCAGATCATCGTCGCCCTGACCATCGAGGCGGTCGGCGAGGCCCTGCTGCTGGCCGCCAAGGCCGGGGCCGATCCGGCCAAGGTCCGCCAGGCCCTGATGGGCGGCTTCGCCGCGTCGCGCATTCTCGAGGTGCACGGCGAGCGCATGGTCAAGCGCAATTTCGAGCCGGGATTCCGCATCGAACTGCATCAGAAGGATCTGAACCTGGCGCTGTCGACCGCCCGCCAGATCGGCCTTTCGCTTCCCAACACCGCCACCTGCCAGGAATTGTTCAATGCCTGCGCCGCCCACGGCGGCAAGGCCTGGGATCATTCCGGCATGGTCCGCGCCCTGGAGACCCTGGCCGATTTCGAAATCGGCCAGAAAGCCTGATTTTTTGATGAGGGATCCGATGAAACTCCCCGTGAACAGCTTCAAACATGCGATCGAGGCCGGTCGGCTCCAGGTCGGCCTGTGGTCCATCCTGTCCAGTCACGTGACCGTCGAGGTCATTGCCGGGGCCGGTTTCGACTGGCTGGTGCTCGATACCGAACACGCGCCCAACGAATTGCCGATGGTGATGTCGCAACTGCAGGCGGCGCAGGGCGGAACCGCCCATCCGGTGGTGCGTATTCCCTGGAACGACACGGTCGACATCAAGCGCTATCTCGATATCGGCGTGCAGACCCTGCTGATTCCCACCATCGAATCGGCGGAAGAGGCGAAGAGCGCCGTGGCCGCCACCCGCTATCCGCCAAGGGGCGTGCGCGGCTATTCGGCCGCGCCGCGGGCGTCCCTGTACGGCCGGGTGAAGAATTATCCGCAGATCTGCGAAGAGGAAATCTGCGTCCTGCTGCAGATCGAGACCGGCAAGGGGCTCGACAATCTCGAGGCGATCGCCGCCGTCGACGGCGTCGACGGCTTGTTCATCGGACCCGGCGATCTGTCCGCCGCCCTCGGCCACGTCGGAAACCCCAAGGATCCCGAAGTGCTCGGCATCATCGACAAGACCATCGAACGCATTCGGGCCTGCGGAAAACCGGCCGGCATTCTCACGCCGGACGAGGCGCTGGCCCGGCATTACGTCGAACAGGGCTGCCTGTTCGTCGCGGTCGGGTCCGACCTCGGCCTGCTGGCCCGCGGCTCGGAGCAATTGGCGGCAAAATTCAAGGATTGAGCCGCCTTTGCCGGTGAGGCGGGCCGCCGCGCGCCTTTCCGCCGGACGAGGGGCAGGGACGTCCGCACCGCCGCGGCCAAGGCGAAGAGCGTCGTGGCAAGCGAAAGGCGCCGGTCTCGATCCGTTCATCAGAAGGAAGAGCACGGAAGAAAAACCATAGAAGGAGGAAATCAATGAAGAAACTGTCGACAACGCTGGGAATCCTCTGTCTTGCCGTTTCCGTTTTCGCCGCGACCGGGGCGGCCCCGGCCGCGGCGAAAACTTTCGTCTATGTCTCCAATGCGGAAGACGGCGACATCGACGGCTTCGTCATGGACAGGGCGAGCGGCGCCCTGACCGCGCTCGGCAAGACCGCGGCCGGCAAGATGGTCATGCCGATGGCGGTCAGCCCGAACAAGAAATTCCTTTATGCCGCCGTTCGATCGCAGCCTTTTACCGTGGTGACCTATGCCATCGATCCGTCGAGCGGCGCCTTGACGCAGAAGATGGCGGCGCCGCTTCCCGACAGCATGGCCTATATATCGATCGACGCGTCGGGCCGCTTCCTGTTTTCCGCCTCTTACGGCGGCGACAAAGTCGCCGTGAGCGCCGTCAATGCGGCGGGGCTGGTCGACGCGCCGGCCATTCAGGTCGTCCCGACCGGCCACAACGCCCATTGCATTCGCCCCGGCGGCTCCAACAAATTCGTTTACGCGACCAATCTCGGCAGCGATCAGATTCTCCAATTCCGCTTCGACGCCAAAACCGGAAAATTGACTCCGAACGATCCGCCGCTGGTCAAGTCGCAACCGGGAAATGGTCCGCGACACATCATTTTTTCTCCCGACGACAAGTATATGTACGTCAGTCATGAGCTGACGGGAAATATTGCGCAATTCGCGGTAAATAAAACCAAGGGAACCTTGACGGAAATCGGTTACACCGCCAGCGTGCCGGCGGAGGCCGGCCTCCTGCCGGGATTTTCGCCGCAGGTCCTGGCGGCCGATCCGAAAGTCGCGGAAGACGGCAAGCCCAGGACCTGGGCCGCCGACTTGCAGATCACCCCCAACGGCCGGTTCCTCTACGCCACGGAGCGGACGACCAGCAAGATCGCGCTGCTGAGCGTCGCTCCCGGCACCGGCCAGCTCACCTATGTGACCAATTACCCGACCGAAACGCAGCCGCGCGGCATCAGGATCGATCCGACCGGGACCTATCTGGTCGCCTCGGGCGAAAAGTCGGATCGCCTGTCGGTCTACAAGATCGACCAGAGCACCGGCGGCCTTTCCCTGCTCGACCGTTATCCGGTCGGCAAGGACGCGAATTGGGTCGAAATCGTCGATCTGCCGTAACCCGGTTCGCCGGCAAGGCCGACGGTCCGCAATTTTTCCGCATTTCAAGGATCGATGCGTCCAAAGGGCCACGAGAGCCGACGCGGCATCGAAAAAAGCGAGCCCAAGGAACGGCTCACAGATGGGAGGTAGAGAATCATGGCCGTCGATGTGAAGGTCTCTCGGGAAAAGCGAACGCATTTTCGATATTACGTCGTTCTTCTGCTGTTCGTCCTGACGGCGATCAACTACGCCGACCGTGCCACCCTGGCCATCGCCGGGCCGGTGGTTTCGAAAGACCTCGGCCTGGACGCGGCGCAGATGGGGTTCATCTTCTCGGCCTTCGGCTGGGCCTATGTGGTCGGGCAATTGCCGGGCGGCTGGCTGCTCGACCGGTTCGGTTCGAAGAGCGTCTACGCCTTCAGCATCTTTTTGTGGTCGGTCTTCACCCTGTGCCAGGGATTGGTCGGATTTTTCACCGGCGGGCTGGCGATCGCCCTGCTGTTCGGCCTGCGCTTCCTGGTGGGATTTGCCGAGGCGCCGTCGTTTCCGGGCAACAGCCGCGTCGTCGCCGCCTGGTTCCCGAGCCAGGAGCGGGCCACCGCCTCGGCCGTCTTCAATTCGGCGCAGTATTTCGCCACGGTGATCTTCGCCCCGCTGATGGGCTGGATCACCTATTCTTTCGGCTGGCCGTGGGTTTTCGGCGTCATGGGCGGTCTCGGCATCGGCATGACCATCGTCTGGCTCAAAACCATGCAAAGTCCGGTGAGCCATCCCTCGGTCAATCAGGCCGAGGTCGACTACATCGCCGCCGGCGGCGGCCTGGTCAACCTCGACCAGGCGAAAAAGACGGCGACGCCGTCCGAGGGGCCGAAATGGGATTACATCGGCCAGCTTTTCGCCAATCGCATGATGGCCGGCATTTTCCTGGCGCAATTCTGCATCAACGCCATCACCTATTTTTTCATCACCTGGTTTCCGGTCTATCTGGTCCAGGCGCGCGGCATGTCGATCCTCAAGGCGGGTTTCGTCGCCTCCCTGCCGGCCGTCTGCGGCTTCGCCGGCGGCATCCTGGGCGGCATCCTGTCGGATTACATGCTGCGCAACGGGTCTTCGCTGTCGGCGGCGCGCAAGACGCCCATCGTTCTCGGCATGCTCTTGTCGATGACCATGATCGCCTGCAATTACACCGATCTTCAGTGGGTGGTGGTGGCGCTGATGGCGCTGGCCTTCTTCGGCAAGGGGGTGGGGGCGCTCGGCTGGGCGGTGCTGTCCGATACCGCGCCCAAACAGATCACCGGCCTGGCCGGCGGCGTCTTCAACATGTGCGGCAATCTGTCGTCGATTTCGACGCCGATCGTCATCGGCTACATCATCCAGACGACGGGGTCTTTCAACTGGGCCCTGGTCTTCGTCGGGGCCAACGCCCTGGTCGCCGCCGTCAGCTATCTGGCGGTCGTCGGCGAGATCAAACGCATGGAACTCAAAGTCTGAGGAAACAGGAAATGTATCTTGGCGAACAGCTCATCAATCCGACCGAGGCCCGCCTGCGCTTGTCGGCCCAGCTCGGCGTCTCGGGAATCGCCATCGACACCCGGCCCAATGCGGCCGTCCAGGGAAAGGACGGGGCGTGGGACGGCGGGAAGGTCGCCGAATTGCGGCGTTGGGTCGAAGGCTTCGGCCTGCGTCTCGAGGTCATGGCCCTGGACGTCGGCTCCATCCTTCTCGACAGCCTGCGCCAGCCCGAGCGGGCCGCCGCCATCGCCGAACGGCTGCGAAAGGACATTCTGGCCGCCGCCGAGGGCGGTGTGACCACGCTGAAATATACGGTCGCCATGGTCGGCATCACCCGCACCGGCGTCGTTCCGGGCCGCGGCGGAATGAAATGCAGCGCCTTCCGGGCCGCCGATTACCACCCCGAGGCCGACGCGCGGTTTTCCTATTGGGGCGTCGTCCTGCCCGAAGACGGAAGCAAAGGATCGAAATCGCCGCGCGACGTGCTGGGCGCTCCCGAAACCTGCGGTCAGGTCATGGCGACGGAGTCGGGCGGCATCAGCGAGGCCGAAGGGTGGAAGGCCATCGAATATCTCGTCGCGGCGACGCTGCCGACCGCGGAAAAGGCCGGCGTGCGCCTGGCCTGCCATCCCCACGATCCGGCCTATCCGCCGGGCGGATTGAACGGGGTGCACCATGTCCTCGGCTCGCTCGACGGAATGCGCCGCTTCATCGATCTGGCCCCGGAAAGCCCGTCGCACGGTTTCAATTTCTGCCAGGGAACGGTGGCGGAAATGTCGCCGCACCCCACCGAAGCGGTCCTGGAGGCCATCCGCGCTTTCGGTCCAGGCAGCGGCCTCAACCGCATCTTCATGGTGCATTTCCGCAATATCAAGGGCGGTTATCTCGACTTCCGCGAAGCC
Organism: Rhodospirillales bacterium; assembly: GCA_015654615.1. Taxonomy (GTDB): domain Bacteria; phylum Pseudomonadota; class Alphaproteobacteria; order Rhodospirillales; family Magnetospirillaceae; genus Telmatospirillum. Next base: position 469 of record JAATGN010000323.1, on the reverse strand, counting down.
CTGCCGGACGAGGGCTCGGTCGACATGCTGAAATGCATCCAGGCCTATCGCGAGGTCGGCTACGACGGAATGCTCTGCCCCGATCACGTTCCGCTCTCGGACGTCGATCCGGATCGCGAACGGTTCTTCTCCTTCTGCCTGGGCTACACCAAGGCATTGCTGCAGGCGACGGCAATTCCGCGCTAAGGTGGATGGCTTCGACCGAAAGCCGACGTAACGGGGGATACTGGAGGGCTGTGAGCAACACGGACGGACACGGACACGGATGACACGGACAAGCGCCGCAGGCATTCTTAGGGCCGGTTAAAAGTTTTGGGTCCGTCATTGCGAGCCGAAGGCGCGGCAATCCAGGGGCCGCTTCGTGTTGCTGGATTGCTTCGCTCCGCTCGCAATGACGCGGTTATTGTCTAACGGGCACTTACGTTTTTCCATCCGTCTTCGACTGGAAGAAGAGAAGATGCCTGCGGCG
>JAATGN010000439.1 GCA_015654615.1 Rhodospirillales bacterium | reverse complement strand
TGCTTGAAGCCTATCGCCAACACGCCGCCGAACGGGCGGCCCTCGGTATTCCGCCCCTGCCCCTGTCGACCGCGCAGACCGAAGCGCTGATCGCCCTGCTGCAGGCCCCGCCGCCGGGCGAGGAGTCCTTCCTGGTCGAGCTGCTGACCCATCGGGTGCCGGCCGGGGTCGACGACGCGGCCAAGGTCAAGGCGGCCTTTCTGGAGGCGGTGGCCAAGGGCACGCTGACGGTGGGCCTGGTCTCGCGGGCCGAGGCGACCCGCCTTTTGGGCACCATGCTGGGCGGCTTCAACATCAGGCCGCTGATCGAGCTGCTGGCCGACCCGTCCGTCGGCGCCGTCGCCGCCGAGGCTTTGAAGAAGACCCTGCTGGTCTTCGACTTCTTCCACGACGTCAAGCAGCTGGCCGACCAGGGCGTGGCCAACGCCCGGGCGGTGCTGCAATCCTGGGCCGAGGCCGAATGGTTCACGGCGCGCCCGGAGGTGCCGGCCTCGCTGACCGTCACCGTCTTCAAGGTGACCGGCGAGACCAACACCGACGATCTGTCGCCGGCCCCCGACGCCTGGTCGCGCCCCGACATTCCGCTGCACGGCCTGGCCATGCTGAAGAACGCCCGGCCGGGCATCGCGCCCGACGAGCCGGGCGCCCGCGGGCCGTTGAGGCTGCTGGAGAGCCTGAAGGCCAAGGGGCATCTGGTGGCCTATGTCGGCGATGTGGTGGGCACCGGCTCGTCGCGCAAATCGGCGACCAATTCGGTGCTGTGGTTCACCGGCCAGGACATCCCCTTCGTTCCCAACAAGCGCTTCGGCGGGGTCTGCTTAGGGAGCAAGATCGCGCCGATCTTCTACAACACCATGGAGGACGCCGGCGCCCTGCCGATCGAGCTCGACGTCGCGCAGATGGAGATGGGCGACGTGGTCGAACTGCGCCCCTATGACGGCAAGGCCCTGAAGAACGGGCAGGTGATCGCCGAATTCCAGGTGAAGTCGGCGGTGGTGTTCGACGAGGTGCGGGCCGGCGGACGGATCCCGCTGATCGTCGGCCGCGGCCTGACCGCCAAGGCGCGCGAGGCGCTGGGCCTGCCGGTCTCGACGCTGTTCCGCCTGCCGGGCGTTCCGGAAAAGTCGGGCAAGGGCTTCACCCTGGCCCAGAAGATGGTCGGCCGGGCCTGCGGTCTGCCGGACGGGCAGGGCATCCGTCCCGGCAGCTATTGCGAACCGAAGATGACGACGGTCGGCTCGCAGGACACCACCGGCCCGATGACCCGGGACGAATTGAAGGACCTGGCCTGCCTGAGCTTCTCGGCCGATCTGGTCATGCAGTCCTTCTGCCACACCGCGGCCTATCCGAAGCTGGTCGACGTCAAGACGCACCATGAGCTGCCGGCCTTCATTTCGACGCGGGCCGGGGTGTCCCTGCGTCCCGGCGACGGGGTCATCCATTCCTGGCTGAACCGTCTGCTGCTGCCCGACACGGTGGGCACCGGCGGCGATAGCCACACGCGCTTTCCGATCGGCATCTCCTTCCCGGCCGGCTCCGGCCTGGTGGCCTTCGCGGCGGCCACCGGGGTGATGCCGCTCGACATGCCGGAAAGCGTCCTGGTGCGCTTCAAGGGCAGGATGCAGCCCGGCGTCACGCTGCGCGACCTGGTCAACGCCATTCCGCTCTACGCCATCCGCCAGGGCCTGCTGACCGTCGAGAAGAAGGGCAAGAAGAACGTCTTTTCCGGCCGCATCGTGGAAATCGAGGGTTTGCCCGATCTCAAGGTGGAACAGGCCTTCGAACTGTCCGACGCCTCGGCCGAACGCTCGGCGGCGGCCTGTACGGTGCGGCTCGATCCCGAACCGATCGCCGAATATCTGCGCTCCAACGTCGCCCTGATGAGATGGATGATCGCCGAGGGTTATCAGGACCGCCGCACCCTGGAACGCCGCATCGCGGCGATGGAGGCCTGGCTGGCCGCGCCGGCGCTGCTGGCGCCCGACGCCGACGCCGACTACGCCGCGGTGATCGAGATCGATCTGGCCGAGATCAGGGAACCGATCGTCGCCTGTCCGAACGATCCCGACGACGTCAAGCTGCTTTCCGAAGTGGCCGGGGACAAGATCGACGAGGTGTTCATCGGCTCCTGCATGACCAACATCGGGCACTTCCGGGCGGCCGGCAAGATCCTCGACGGCACGTCGGACCTGCCGACCCGCCTGTGGGTCGCCCCGCCGACCAAGATGGACGCGATGATCCTCAGCGAGGAGGGATATTACAGCGTGCTCGGCAAATCGGGGGCCCGCATGGAAATGCCCGGCTGCAGCTTATGCATGGGCAACCAGGCGCAAATCCGCAAAGGTTCGACCGCCATCTCGACCTCGACCCGCAACTTCCCCAACCGGCTGGGCATCGATACCCGGGTCTATCTGGGCTCGGCCGAACTGGCCGCCGTCTGCGCCCTGCTCGGACGCCTCCCGACGGTGGCGGAATATCTGGAACGGACGACCGTCGTCGGAGAGAAGGCGGCCGACATCTATCGTTACATGAACTTCGACCGGATCGCCGCGTTCGCCGAGGTGGCGGAAGCCGTGTGAAATGACGTGCGGTGGCGTCGACGGGGTCGGCGACGCCACCGTTCTTTCAACGCCAAGGCGCCAAGGCCCCGCCCGAGGGCGGGCTCGGCGGTGAGGGGGTCCGTGATGAATGACGGCTTCGGTTGCTTCTGCGTCATTGCGCGTTCCGCACCGGCCGGCAGCCGATCCGCCCTGGAAGAATAAGGAAAAGTGGCACCGGCGTCCCTGCCGGTGTCCGCCGCAAAGCGGCGGAGTCTTTTCCACCGGCGGGGACGCCGGTGCCACTGATTCTTTTCTTTCTAGCCCTTCAGGCGAAGCGATCCAGATCGGCCGATGTTCTGGACTGCTTTGCTACGCTCGCAGTGACGGCTTTGGCGGACCGGTCGATGGTTATTGCCCGGTTCCCACCGACTTGCGCACGACGGCGAGCGTGGCGCGCAAGTCCTCGATGGCGATCTGCCCCGGCGCCGAGCTGCTTTTTCCGACCGCGAAGGTTGCCGCCGAGCCATAGACCCATCCCATGATCCGCGACAGCGAGCCGATGCCGCCCATCGACATGGTGATCAGGGGAAGCTTGATGGTCTGCCGGGCCCGATCGGTCGCCGCCAGCAGGGCCAGCACGTCCTGGACGTCCTTCGGCATGACCGCCAGCTTGGCGACGTCGGCTTCCAGGCGTTCGGCGGCCGCAAACTTGCCGTCCAGGGTGGCCGCGTCCGGCGTCAGCTGGAAATTGTGGTAGGACATGATCATGACGACGCCGTTGGCCGCCGACACCTCGCGCAGCCGCCGCAGGTCGTCGGGCGCGTTGGACAATTCATAGTCGATCATCTCCACGCAACGGGCCCGGCAGGCCGCGGCGTACATTTCGACGACCGCGGCTTCGGCGATGGCGATCGGTTCTCCACCCTCGGTCGCGTTGCGCCGGGTCAACAGGACGGGAATGCCGCCCGCCGCCCGGCGGATGGCCAGTGCGGTCTCGATCACCGCCTTGGTGTCGTCGATGCCGCCGAAGAAATCGATCCGCCATTCCAGCAGGTCGGGCCGCTTCGGGACGATCGCCGCGACCTCTTCGAGGATCGCCGGCATCGTCCTGCCGACCAGCGGCGTGATGATGATCGGCAGCACGCCGTCACCCAGCGGCTTGCCTTGTATCTGGATTGGCTTGGTCTGATTCATCGAAGGCGTCCCCCGTGATCCCGTTGGCGCTCACCGGCGTTCAACGGATGTCGTGCGGACGAAGATAGCAACAAACGATCCTCCGGCGAAGCCATGACAGCCGGAAAAGAAAGAGCCCGATTCGCGCGTCGCGACTCGGGCTCTTTCGTCGTTTATTCGGCGGCCTGGCTGGCCAGGACCGGTTTTGCCGGAGCCATCATCTCCGCCAGATGCTTTTTGTAGGCGGCGAAGTCCTGGATGGGGCGGGTGGCGACGCCGCTGTCCATGGCGGCCTTGGCGACGGCGGAAGCCACTTCGACGATGAGACGGGGGTCGAAGGGTTTCGGCAGGATGGTGTCGCGTCCGAAGGCCAGGTTTTCGCCGGGATAGGCCCGGGCGACCGCCGCCAGGGGTTCGGCCCGGGCCAATTCGGCGATGGCGCGGACGGCGGCCAGCTTCATCGCCTCGTTGATGGTGGTCGCCCCGACGTCCAGCGTGCCGCGGAACAGGAAGGGGAAACAGAGCACATTGTTGACCTGGTTCGGGTAATCCGAGCGGCCGGTGGCGATGATCGCATTGGCGCGCGCTGCGCGGGCCAGTTCCGGACGGATCTCCGGTTCGGGATTGGACAGCGCGAAGATCAGCGGCTGGTCGGCCATCTTGGCGACCATGGCGGGGGTGAGCACGCCGGCCGCCGCCAGGCCGAGGAAAACGTCGGCCCCGGCGATGGCGTCGTCCAGGGTCCGGGCCTCGGTGTCCCGCGCATAGGATTGCTTGAAGCTGTTCATGCCGGCGGTGCGTCCGGCATAGACGACGCCCTTGCTGTCGATCAGCGTCACGTTCTCGCGCTTCAGCCCCAGGCTGTGCAGCAGGTTGAGGCAGGCGATGCCGGCGGCGCCGGCGCCGATGGTGACCAGCTTGACCTCTTCGATCTTCTTGCCGACCAGATGCAGCGCGTTCAGGGCGGCGGCGCAGACGACGATGGCGGTGCCGTGCTGATCGTCGTGGAACACCGGAATCTTCATGCGTTCGCGCAGTTTCTGTTCGACCTCGAAGCATTCCGGCGCCTTGATGTCTTCCAGATTGATGCCGCCGAAGGTCGGCTCGAGGCGGGCGATCACCTCGATCAGCATGGCCGGGTCCTTCTCGGCGATCTCGATGTCGAAGACGTCGATATTGGCGAATTTCTTGAACAGGACCGCCTTGCCTTCCATCACCGGCTTGGCGGCCAGGGCGCCGATGTCGCCCAGGCCGAGGACGGCCGTGCCGTTGCTGATCACCGCCACCAGATTGCCGCGCGCCGTATACTCCCGGGCCAGATGCGGCTCCTTGGCGATCAGTTCGCAAGGCACGGCGACACCCGGCGAATAGGCCAGCGCCAGATCGTTCTGGGTATCCATCGGCTTGGTGGCGACGATGGCCAATTTGCCCGGATTTGGGGAGCGGTGATAGCGGAGAGCGGCATCTTTCATCTTCATTTCCTTGAAATGACAAGTCGGGGCTCGCCGGTCGTACGCCAGAAGTCCCCGAGTTTGCTAAGGGAATGGTCGGTCATGTGGCCTGACCTGTCCAATGCCGAAACGGAAAGGGTTATGCATAAGATTTATAGTTTGAGGCGCGTTTTGTCTCAGCCGCCACCGGCGGATTGCCGCGACGCCGCCACGGCATGTTCCCAGACGGCGGCGGCGAGCGGCGGCAGCCGGTTGGCCGAGCGATAAAGACGGATGTCGAGCGACAATTCCCATTCCGGTCCGGCGGCCGGGAGCAGCTTCTTCCGTTCGAGTTCCTGGGTGATCGAACTGACCGGCAGCCAGGCCAGGCCATGACCTTCGAGAACCATGGCCTTCAACGCCTCCGCCATCGAATTCTCGTAACAGGTCTTGAGATGATGGGAGGGGTTGCGCTTCAGGATATGTTCGACGATCCGGCAGAGATAGGTATTGGCCGAATAGGCCAGATAGCGAACCGGGGTGTCTTTCAGGCCGGGAAAGGCCGATTTGTCGACAGCCGAGGCGACCACCGGCAGCAGGCGGTCCTGGCCGACCAGGACGGAGGGAAACAATGTCGGATCGAGCATGATGGGAACGGCCTGATGGGCGAAGGACAGCAGGAAATCGCAGTGCCCCTCGCTCAGGGCCTCGACGCAATCATGCATGTCTCCCGAAAACAGGCGCGTCGTCAGGGCGCCGAGATGGCTTTCGATGTCGCGCAGCCACCGCGGAAAGAACGTCAGGCTGATCGTGCTGAGGGCGGCGAAGCGCAGCGCCGGCCGCGTGCGGGCCCGCTCCAATTGAAACTCGTCGCGTTGCTGGCCGAGCAGCGTCAAGACCTCCTCGGCCGTCGCCCGAAACGACCGCCCCGCCGCGGTCATCGTGGTCGGATAGGTCGAGCGGTCGATCAGTTCGGTGCCCAGCCAGACCTCCAGCGCGCGAATGCGGCGGCTGAAGGCCGGCTGCGTGACGCTCCGTTCGGCGGCGGAGCGGGAAAAACTGCCGGTATTGGCCAGGCTGACGAAATCCTCGAGCCATTTCAGATCCATCGGTTCAAACGTCCTATCCGCCAGTCGACCCTCGCCCCCTTGTGGGGGCTACGGGATGCGCACATTTTTGCCCCTCGCCCTTTTTAAGGGAGAGGGCGAGTTTTGAGGTTATTCCTTTTCGACGCCGTCGCCGATGGCGCGGCGCAGGCGGCGGACGCCCAGCCAGACCATGCCGACCACCACCGGCAGGCCGATCAGCCCGGCGAGATCGCCGTCCAAAGGCAGGCCGGCGGCCTTGAGGCCCTTGACCACCGACCCCAGCAGGCCCAGCAGATAATAGCTGATCGCCACCACCGAGAGACCCTCGACCGTCTCCTGCATGCGAAGCTGCAGTTTGGCGCGGCGATTCATCGATTTCAGCAGGTCGCGATTCTTCTCCTCCAGGGCGATGTCGACCCGGGTCCGCAGCAGCCCGCCCACCCGCGAGACGCGCCGGGACAGCAATTGCAATCGCTCGGTCGCCGATTCGCAGGTCTTCATGGCCGGGTCGAGGCGCCGTTCCATGAATTCGGCGACCATTTGGCTGCCGGGAATGCGCTCCTCGCGCAGTTCGGCGATGCGGCTCTGCACGATGGCGTTATAGGCCCGCGCCGCCGACAGCCGGAAGCCGATGGCGGCGTCGAGTTGCTCGGCTTCGGCGGCCAGGCGGGTGAGATGTTCCAGCAGTTCGCGGTCGTTCTGCTGCACGGCCGGGTCGGCCAATTGGGTGACGATGCCGGCCAGCTCGCGATCGATGCGGGCAACCTCGCCGGAGGCGTCGCGGGCCGGCGGGAAGGCCAGCAGCGCCATCATGCGATAGGTCTCGATTTCCAGCAGCCGCTGCACCAGCCGTCCGGTCTGGCCGCGGGTCAGGCCGCGGTCGCGCACCAGCACCCGGCCGAAGCCGTCGGCGTGCAGGCGGAAATCGGTCCACACTTCGGCGGCCCCGCCCTGCACCCGGCTTCCCACCAGCGGATTGCCGCCGAACGCCGCGGTCAGGTCGTCGGGCAGATCGCGGGCCGCGGCGATGTGGACGGCCGTCAGCAAATGTCCCGGCAGCTGCTCCAGCCAATCGGCCGGCACCAGATCGATGGCGGCTTCGGCGAAGGGCAAGGACAGGGCATCGAAGCGCAGAAAGGTGTAGGTGGAGAATTCGCTGTGGCGTTCCCAGCGCAGCCGCATGCCGCCGAGATCGCGGCTGAAATAGATGGCGCCCTGGCCCGGCGGTTCGGCGCCGTGCGCCTCCAGCAGCAGGGCGAGGTGCCGCCGCTCGGCGGCGGCGGAGGGACCGAGCAGGGCCAGATGCGAGGCGCGGACCGGCGACTCCAGACTCTCGAAGGGCCGGGCATGGACCTCACCGGCCAGAATCAGACGTTGCGGGTGTTGTGTCAGCCCCGTCAACCGCGATCCGGCCGGCCTTTCCGGC
>JAATGN010000226.1 GCA_015654615.1 Rhodospirillales bacterium | reverse complement strand
CAGAACATCACCGCCGCCGCCTCGGTGGTGCAGGATGCCGACGTCGCCTCGGTGAAGGCCACCCTGTCGTCCGTCGACGTGAAGACCCAGGCCTCGGTCGCCGCCCTGACCCAGGCCTCGCAGCTGCCGCAGGAACTGCTGAAACTCATCCAGACGGCGTAACGGGCGGGAATTGGGGCTGAACGCCCGGTCCGGTCGGACAGAGGAACATCGGCATCGCCCCGGAAGACGTGATCACCGTCTTCCGGCGTCGGCCGATGGGCTCGGGGCCGATCGCCAGGCGGCGGTCCGTCACGGCGCCGGCAATGCCGTTCCAGCCGGATGCCTTTTCTTCAAGGGCGGCCGGTATCCTGTTCGTCCGATTTCCCCGGCGTGTGCCCGCACTTCGGACAGGGCACCCCCTTCATGCGCTTGGACTTGCGGCAGGGACGTCCTTCCCCGCCCTTCGGCACCGAACCGCAGCCTCTATCCCTGATCTGCCAGCGCCGGGAACCGCACCACGGACATCCCGACAGGCAATCCGAGCATTTCTCCATGCCATCCTCCTGTCGGCATATGCCGGACTATAAGAAATTCGCCGCGGCGCGTGGCAGATCCCCGAAGTCGCCGATCACCACGTCGGCCCCCAGAGCTTCGGCGGGGATTTGCGTGTAACCGAAACTGACCACGACGACGGGAATGCCGGCGGCCTTCGCCGCGGCGACGTCGTTGGGACTGTCCCCCACCATCAGCGCCTTGCGGTCCGCCATCCGCATGGCATCCAGCGTCGCCCGCAAATGCCCGGGATGCGGCTTGCGCTCCGGCGCGCCGTCGCCTCCGACCACCGCCGAGAAAAAGCGGGTCATCTCCAGTTCGTCCAGCAGAAGCCGCGAAAGATCGGTCGGCTTGTTGGTGCAGACGCCGAGCGGATGACCGGCGGCGCGCAACGCCGTCAGCGTCTCCAGCACACCGGGAAACGGGCGGGTCTCGACCGCCGCGTGGGTGCGATAGAAGGCGAGGAAACGCTTGACGGCCTCGGCCGGAGACGGCTCCGGCAGACCGCCGGTGGCCAGCAGGCACCGTTCGACGAGAACGGCCGCGCCGTCCCCCACCCAGGTGCGCATGTGGGCGAGCGTCGTCGGCTCTCGGCCCAATTCGCCCAGCAATTGGTTCATCGACCAGGCCAGATCGGGCAAGCTGTCGACCAGGGTGCCGTCCAGGTCGAACAGGATGGCCGCGGGAAGTGCGTCTGCAGCGTGTCTCATGGGTCCTCCGAAACGCCGCCGTTGTGCCACCCGGCCGCGCCGGTGGCAAGGAAAGAGGCCCCTGTTCTTTTGATTTTTTTAACAGATCACCGATATAGTGATTTCGACGATCGAACAGCGACCATATCTTGAATCCAACGCAAGGCAACGGAGACGCATAGGATGGCTGACGACGAGAAAAGCGCCATGGCCGAGGCCGTGCTGGGCAGCGGCACCGCGCGAGAAGCGGCCTACGACATTCAGGTCGAGCTTTATGCGGTGCTCGGCCATGCCAACGTGCAGGTCAAGCAGCTTCTCAAGCTCGGCCGCGGCGCGGTGGTCGAACTGGACCGCAAGATCAACGAACCGATCGATTTGTTCGTCAACAAAATGCTGGTCGGGCGCGGCGAAGTGGTCGTGGTCGACGATCGTCTGGGCGTCACCGTCACCGACATGCTGAAAGGCCAGAGAGGCGACTGAGGGGCCGGAACGAAACGACCGCGTCATTTCAACCGGGCCCTTGAGCCCGGGCGAAGCAATGACGGCGACGGCGAGCGAGGAGGCAGGGATCGGCCATGTTCACGCTGCCGTTCGACGACGACAACCCGACCCAGCGCGCCGCCATCGTTACCTGGACCATCATCGGCATCTGTATCGGCGCCTTTCTCTGGCAGGTTTCCATGCCGCCCGAGGCGCGCCAGTCGATCGCCCTGTCTTTCGGCATGATACCGATCGTCGTGCTGGGGCAGGCCGACCTGGCGCCGGACCTGGTGGTGGTTCCACCCTGGATGAGCGTGGTCACCTCGATGTTCCTGCATGCCGGCTGGCTGCACATCATCGGCAACATGCTGTTCCTGCGGATCTTCGGCGACAATGTGGAAGATGCGATGAGCCCGCTGCGCTTCATCCTCTTCTATCTGCTGTGCGGCACCGTCGCGGCGCTGACCCAGGCTTTGATCGCGCCGGATTCGGAAATTCCGATGATCGGCGCATCGGGGGCCATCGCCGGCGTTCTCGGAGCCTATCTTGTGCTCTTCCCGAAGGCGAACGTGCGGGTCCTGGTGGTCGTCCTCCTGTTCATCCGGGTGGTCAAGGTCCCCGCCCTGCTGGTCCTCGGCGTGTGGTTCGCCGTTCAGCTGATCAGTGCCGCCGAAGCCCCGGCGGCGGCGGGAGGGGTCGCCTTCTGGGCGCATATCGGCGGTTTCCTGAGCGGACTGGTCCTGCTGCCGGTCTTCAAGCGACGCGCCATTCCGCTTTTCGGAGCCGCCGACGGCCCGGCCGGCGGAACGGCGGTCGGCCTGCCCATCCGCCGCGGCCGGGTGCCGACCGTCCCGCCCCGCGACGGGAACGGTCCGTAATCGAGCCCGCCGCGACGGAGCCAGGGGACGCACCTATCTCAAATACCGTGGTATTTTTCTGTGTTCATCTGTGGGAATCTGCGTTCATCTGTGTTCCGTTCATCGATTCCGAGCCGGTCGAACACCGCCGCAGAGATATGCGAAACGGCGGATCTTCCGGAAGGAATGCCGGCCGATCCAGCGCATCGCCCCTCGCGGTGCCCCATGACGGCGCGGACGCCGATCACGCTGCCCGATAGAGCCTCTGGCCATTTTTTCGGTTATCACAGATGAACTCAGATGGGCACAGATGAACACCGATGACGTTTAAGATGACATTTTGAAGAGAATCGGCCGAAAGACGGGCAAAGGACGCGCCAAGCCCCAATCCTCGAACGAAGGTCGCCGGGGCGAGATCCCTCGCTCCGCTCGGGATGACACTATTTTGCCTGGCCTTTCGCTTTCGATGACCTCGCCCGCCAAGCGGGAGAAGGGCGAAAATAGGGACATCCCCTAACGCGAGGAGGGGGGGGAGAACATGGGTGTAAAACTGTCCGAATGGAGGTATTATTGCACTGCACAATGGAAGGGCTATTTCCCTATAATATTTAAGTGATATGGTGCTCATCAAAAGTTCCGACGTCTCGATGGCACAGGGAATCAGCATGCCGGAACTTTGCAGACGAGGTCGTCGATGAGTGTTCGCAACCTGAGCGCGCTGTTCCGCCCGAAATCGGTGGCCGTCGTCGGCGCCACCGAACGGGAAAAGGCCGTCGGCACCATCGCCATGCGCAATCTGATGCAGGGCGGCTTCTCCGGTCCGATCATGCCGGTCAACCCGAAGCAGCAGGCCGTCGCCGGCGTCCTCGCCTATCCCGATGTCGACAGTCTGCCGGTGGTCCCCGATCTGGCGGTGATCTGCGTCGCGGCCGCCGAGGTTCCCGAGCAGATCGAAAGGCTGGGGGCCCGGGGAACCCACGCGGCCATCATCCTGACCGGCGGGCTGGCCACCACGCTGGCCCCCGATGGACGGACCCTGCATGCGAACATGATCGACGCGGCCCGCCGCCACGACATGCGCATCCTCGGCTCCGACAGCCTCGGCCTGATGGTCCCGGCGGTCGGCCTCAATGCCAGCTACGCCCACCAGAGCGCCCTGCCCGGCCGCATCGCCTTCGTTTCGCAATCGGGGGCGCTCTGCAACGCGGTTCTCGATTGGGCGCGGCCGAAGGGGATAGGCTTCTCGCATTTCATCTCGCTGGGCGAGTCGGCCGACGTCGACTTCGGCGATCTTCTGGATTATCTGGGGTCCGATCCCTCGACCCGGGCCATCCTGCTTTATATCGAATCGATCCGTCAGCGGCGAAACTTCATGTCCGCCGCTCGCGCCGCCGCCCGCAACAAGCCGGTTCTGGCCATCAAGGCGGGTCGCCGGGCCGAAGGAGCCAGGGCGGCCGCCTCGCACACCGGGGCCCTGGCCGGGACCGACGCCGTCTATGACGCCGCCTTGCGCCGGGCCGGCATGCTGCGGGTCTATGATCTCGACGAGATGTTCACCGCCGTGGAAACCCTGTCGCGCGCCAGGCCGACGCGGGCCACCAATCTGGCGGTCCTGACCAACGGCGGCGGCATCGGCGTCATGGCCGTCGACGAATTGATCGAGATCGGCGGCCACTTGGCCGAGCTCGGTCCCGGCACCATCGAGAAACTGGATGCGGCCTTGCCCGTCTGGTCGCACGCCAACCCGATACAGATCGGCAGCGGCGACGGCGAACGTTATGTCAAGGCCCTGGACATCCTTCTGGAAGCCTCGGAAATCGACTCGGTGCTGGTCATGCACGCGCCGACCGCGCTGACCTCGGCCAGCGAAATCGCCGAGCAGGTGATCAAATCGGTCAAGGCCCATCGCGCCAATGTGATGACCTGCTGGGTCGGACAGGAGCAGGCCGGCCCGGCCCGGCGCCTGCTGCGCGAAGCCGGCATTCCGACCTACGAAACGCCGGGCTCCGCGGTGCGGGCCTTCATGCATCTGGTGAACTACCGCAAGAACCAGGACATGCTGATGGAGACGCCGGCCTCCGCCCTGGCCGATTTCACGCCACTGACGGCCAATGCGCGCCTGGTGGTGGAGAACGCCCTGGCCACCGGCAACACCATCCTGAGCGAGCCCGAAGCCAAGGCCATCCTGACCGCCTATGGAATACCCACCGTCGAAACCCACATCGCCCGCACCCCCGCCGAGGCCAGCCGCCTGGCCGGCGAAATGGGCGGCCCGGTGGCCTTGAAGATCCTTTCCGCCGACATCGCCCACAAATCCGATGTCGGCGGCGTCATGCTCAATCTGCAAGGCCCCTTCGAGGTCGAAAAGGCGGCCAATGTGATGCTGGAAAAGGTCGCCCAAAAGATTCCGGAAGCGCACATCCAGGGCTTTACCGTTCAGACCATGGCCCGGCGGCCCGGAGCCCAGGAGATCATCATCGGGGTGACCACCGACCCGATCTTCGGCCCGGTCATCATGTTCGGGCAGGGCGGCGTCGCCGTCGAGGTGATCAATGATTCGGCCGTCGGATTGCCGCCGCTGAACATGAGCCTGGCCCGCGAACTGGTGCAGCGGACCCGGGTCTCGAAGCTGCTGCACGGCTTTCGGGATCGGCCGGCGGCCGATCTCGACGCCATCTGCATGTCCTTGATGAAGATTTCGCAGCTGATCATCGATTTCCCCGAGATCGTCGAGTTGGACATCAATCCGCTGTTCGCCGACGCCGAGGGCGTCCTGGCCCTCGACGCGCGCATCCGCGTCACGGCCAACGCCTTCGGTCCCGACCGCATGGCGATCCGGCCCTATCCGAAGTCCCTCGAGGAAATTCTGCGGCTGTTCGACGGCAGCGAGGTTCTGGTGCGGCCGATCAGGCCCGAGGACGAGCCGACGCATCATGTGTTCGTCTCGAAACAGACGCCGGAAGACATCCGTTTCCGCTTTTTCGGACGGGTCGGAGAATTGCCGCATTCGGAAATGGCCAGGCTGACCCAGATCGATTACGACCGCGAGATGGCCTTCATCGCCGTCCGCCATGACGACGGGGTCGAGGGCGAGACCCTGGGCGTCGTGCGCACCGTCAGCGACCCGGACAACGAGCGCGCCGAATTTGCCGTCATGGTGCGCTCCGATCTCAAGGGAACGGGCCTGGGACGCAAGCTGATGATGAAGATGATCAGCTATTGCCGCGGCCGCGGGACCGGCGAAATCGTCGGACAGGTCCTCACCGACAATACGCGGATGCTGAAATTCGTCGAAAGCCTGGGTTTCAAGCGCCTCCGCTACGTCGAAGGCGAAATCGTCGAGGTCGGCTTGGACCTGCGGATGCCCGTCGCCTTGACGACCGCCGACGCCTGACGCGCGTCTTTCGGTCTCGAAATAAAGAGCCGTCTCCAGTCCCCTTGCAGCGGATCAGCATATTCCAGGTTGTACGGCAGGCATAGCCAGGCAATCGCATGCCGTGGCCGACAACTCGTACAATGGAAGAGGGAGCCAATCCCCACCGACTGAGAAATAACTGTCGGCATGCATCTGGTTGTTCTTATTGCTCATAAATCGATTCTGCCTCACAATACCGCCCCATTCGTATGCCATGGGGCGATCAGCGCAAAAGGTTTATTAGGAAATGTCGTTTCCGACCCTGATCGGTTTTCTGTTGGGTATCGGGTTGTTCATCTTCTCGATCCTCCTCAGTACCGACAATTACATGATTTTCCTCCATCTCGCCGGTTTCATCATGGTGATCGGCGGGACGACGGCCGCAACTTTCGTCGCTTTCGAACCGCGCTATGTCCTCCAGGCCATGCGCATCACCTTTTCGATCTTTTTCACCCATAAGATCGGCCGCTCGGTGCTCACCAACGAAGTCGGGCGCATGATCCGCTGGGGCTACATGGTGCAAAAGGCCGGCCTGCCGGCCCTGGAAGCCGACGCCAAAGTTCTGCGCAAACAGGACAGTTTCCTGGCCTTCGGAATCGATCTGGTCATTTCCGGCTATACGGGCCAGGAGGTGCGGGAGATTCTGTCCAATACCGTCGAGACGACCTTTCACCGTCATGTCGTGCCGGCCGACATCCTGCGCCAGATGGCCAACAACGCGCCGGCGTTCGGCATGATCGCCACCCTGGTCGGTCTGGTCGTCATGCTGGACAAGATGGGCTCCGACCCTTCGAAGGTCGGTCCGGGCATGGCGGTCGGCCTGATGGGCACGCTCTACGGCGTCACCTTTGCCCGCATCATCCTGATGCCGACCGCCAGCAAGGTGCAGCAGCGCGAGGAAATCGTCCGCTTCCGGCAGTATCTGGTGGCGGAGGGGTTGGCCCTCCTGGCGGAACGCCGCAGTCCGCGCTACATCCAGGACAAGATGAACAGTTTCCTCGACCCCGCCCTGCATTTCGACATCGATCGCATGCTGCGCAACAAGGGGTGATCGCCATGGCCGACAAGCGCTTCGAGGTGCCCAAGAAGGAGGAAACGGAAGACTGGCTCATGTCCTATGCCGACATGATCACGCTGCTGCTTTCCTTCTTCGCCCTGCTGATTTCGATGTCGCATATCGACCCGGTCAAATTCGAGAAAGTCCAGGGCGGCATGGCCCGCGACATCGGCAAGCATCAAACCGCGCAGCCTTTGCAGGAATTGAAGACCGAGGTCGGCCAGGTCCTGCGGGGTCTCAAGCTCGACGACGACAAGGTGAGCCTCGGGTCCGACGAACGCGGCCTGGTGCTCGAGTTCGATGCCGGCACCTTCTTCGAACCGGCCTCCGCCAAGTTGAAGGACGAACTGCTTCCGGCCCTGGCGAAATTATCGGAAACCCTCAATTCCCCGCGCTATTCGGCCTTCCAGATCGAGGTGCAGGGCCACACGGACGATACTCCGGTCAATACGCCGGCCTTTCCGTCGAATTGGGAGCTGTCGTCGGCCCGCGCCACCGTCGTCGTCCGCACCTTCATCCAGAATGGCATCGATCCGACCCGACTGGCGGCGGCAGGCCTCGCCGATACGCGGCCGAAGGTCTCCAACCGCGACGTCAACGGCAAGGCGCTGCCGATAAACCAGGCCATCAACCGTCGCGTTTCGGTGCATATCTTCCCGCGCTAAGGGCCGGATGGTTTTTGATCAAGAGAGGAGAGGACGATCCCGAGTCATCGCGCTCTAGCCCGCCCACTCCAGGCCCTTAGGGCCCGTTAAAAGTTAACCGCTCTGTTTTTAGGTCCGTCATTGCGCGTTCCGCACCGACCGAGGTCGCCTCCTGGGTGAAAATGCCGTCACTGCGAGCGCAGCGGAGCAGTCCAGGACAGCCCGGCACTCTGGATTGCCGCGTCGCTTCGCTCCTCGCAATGACGGCGTTTTCACCGAAGGGGCTAGACCTAGGGCGGTGATGAACGCGCAAAGACGGACCCAAAAGCATAGCGGTTAACTTTAACGGGCCCTAAGGGCCTGGAGTGGGCGGGCTAGAGCGCGATGACTCGGGATCGTCCTCTCCTCCTCTCTTGATCAAAAACCATCCGGCTCGTAGCGCGGGAAGATATGCACCGAAACGCGACTGTTGAGTGCGGTGTTTATCGTGGTCGCGTCTCCGTTGACTTCTCT
>JAATGN010000229.1 GCA_015654615.1 Rhodospirillales bacterium | reverse complement strand
GAAAACGAACCTCTCTTTCGACGACACAAATCCCTCTGGAGTTCCCTCTTGAACGGCATTTTTCGATAAAGTCGAGCTAAGGGCTCGTTAAGCAATAATCGCGTCATTGCCTCGCTCCGCCCTGGAAGAAAAGCGTCAGTGGCACCGGCGTCCCTGCCGGTGGAGAAAAAACTCCGCCGCGCAAGCGGCGGACACCGGCAGGGCCGCCGGTGCCACTTTTCCTTATTCTTCCAGGACGGGTCGGCCGCCGGCCGGTGCGGAACGCGCCAGGACGCGGTTATTCCTTAACGGGCACTTAGCGGCGTCCCCGTGCCGTCGGTGAACTGCAAGGCGGCGAGGCGGGCGTAGAGGCCGCCGGCCTCGACCAGGGACTGGTGCGTGCCTTCGGCGACGATGCGGCCCTGGTCGACGACGACGATGCGGTCGGCCCTGAGCACGGTGGCCAGACGGTGGGCGATGGCCAGCGTGGTGCGTCCGGCGGCCAGGCGTTCGAGCGCCGCCTGCACGGCCCGCTCGGATTCGGCATCCAAGGCCGAGGTCGCCTCGTCGAGCAGCAGGATCGGCGGATTGCGCAGGATGGCGCGGGCGATGGCGATGCGCTGGCGCTGGCCGCCCGAAAGACGGACGCCTTTTTCGCCGAGGAAGGTGTCGAAGCCTTCCGGCAGGCTGTCGAGGAATTCGCTGGCCGCGGCGGCGTCGGCGGCGCTCCGCACCTCGTCGTCGCTGGCTTCGGGCCGGCCATAGCGGATGTTTTCCCGGGCCGAGGCGCCGAAGATGACCGGATCCTGGGCGACCAGGCCGACGTGGCGGCGGACCTCGGCCGGGTCGGCGTTCCTGATGTCGACGCCGTCGATTCGAACGGCGCCCGCCGCCGGGTCGTAGAAGCGCAGCAGCAATTGAAACACCGTGCTCTTGCCGGCTCCGGACGGGCCGACCAGGGCGACCGTCTCGCCGGGGGCGATGGCGAGCGAGAAGTCGTGCAGGGCGGCCTGATCGGGCCGGGCCGGATAATGGAAGGTGACGGCCTCGAACGCGACCCGGCCGGCCGACGGATCCGGCAGCGCCAGCGGCGTGGCGGGCGCGGTAATGGACGGTGTCGTCTCCATCAGTTCGAGAAGACGTTCCGCCGCGCCGGCCGCCCGCTGCAATTCGCCGATCACCTCGGAGACCGTGCCGCCGGAAACCGCCACCAGGATGGCGTAGAAAACGAAGGCCGACAAGGCGCCGCCGGTCATGCGGCCGGCGATGACGTCATAGCCGCCGACCCACAAAACCACGGCGACGGCGCCGAACGCCAGGAAGACCACCGCCACCATCAGCCAGGACCGCATCCGGATGCGGGCCGTCGCGGCGGAGAAGGTCGCATTCACCCGCTCGCCGAAACGCTGGTGATCGATCGTCTCATGGGTGAAGGACTGGACCGTGCGGATGGCGTTGATGGTTTCTTCCACATAGGCGCCGATGTCGCCCACCCGGTCCTGGCTTTTTCGCGACAATGTGCGGACGCGCCGGCCGAAGAAGATGATCGGACCGACCACGGCCGGGACGACGATCAGCACGATGGCGGTCAGCTTGGGACTGGTCAGCGCCAGCATGACGATGGCGCCGACCAGGGTCAGGCTGTTGCGCAAGGCGAGCGACAGGCTCGATCCGATGACGGTTTGCAAAAGTTCGGTATCGGTGGTCAGCCGCGACAGCACGTCGCCGGTCTTGGTGGTCTCGAAATAGGCGGGGCTGAGGGCGATGACCCGGCGGAAGGCGGCATTCCTGAGGTCGGCCACCACCCGCTCGCCGATCCACGAGACCAGATAGAAGCGCGCCCCGGTCGCCACGGCCAACAGCACGACGACGAAGACGAAGGCGACGACGGTGCGGTTGAGCAGCGTCGTATCGCCGGCCCGCAATCCCTGGTCGACGATGTGGCGCAGCCCCTGGCCCAGCAACAGGACCATCAGCGACGAGACGATCAGCGCCAGGCAGGCGCCGACCACATGGGATCGATAGGGCCGCAGATAGCCGAGAAGGGGGCGAAGGCGGGCGAGACGCGGTGCGGACGGGCTGAGCATGGCGCGAGCTTAGCAAGGCGCGGACAATTCCGCCTGTTGATTCTGGCGGATGGGGCGGGCCTCCGCGCCCGCCTCATCCGCCAAGACGCGGGCAGGAGCGCCGGCGCCACGGGGGCCAAAGTCGACCGTATCCTGGTTAAGGACGCCGTTCGGTGACGAGAAGTTCGCCTTGGGATCCGTCAAGCAGGGCATCCCCGTCCCGGCCGGCCCAATAACCGGCCAGCAATGATCCGCTGAAATTGTGCCAGACGCTGAAGATGGCGCCCGGAATGGCGGCGATCGGATCGAGATGGGCGATCGCCAGGGCGACCGCCAGGCCCGAATTCTCCATGCCGATCTCGAAAGCGACCGCCTTGCCCTTCCGATGCGTCATGCCGATCCCGCGCGAGGCTCCGTAACCGAGACTGAGGCCGAGCGCATTGTG
This sequence comes from Rhodospirillales bacterium, assembly GCA_015654615.1. Taxonomy (GTDB): domain Bacteria; phylum Pseudomonadota; class Alphaproteobacteria; order Rhodospirillales; family Magnetospirillaceae; genus Telmatospirillum. The sequence goes on along the minus strand of JAATGN010000229.1, from coordinate 6,864 downwards.
CAGCACCACCGCCACGAAGGCGATGACGGCCACCGTGGCCAATTTGGCCGCGCTGAGGGCGACCACGATGGTGATGATGGCGATGATCGCCACCACCGAGACCAAAGGCACCAGGGAAATGATCCGTTTGACGGCATCGCCGGCCATCATGTTGATGGCGACGCCGATGGCGATCGGCGCCAGGACGATCTTCAGGATGTCGACGAACAGCGCCGCCGCGTCGACCGGGATCAGGGTGTCGGCCAGGAACAGGAAAATGAAGGGCGTGACGACCGGCGCCAGGCAGGTGTTGATGCTGGAGATGGTCACCGACAGGGCCGTGTCGCCTTTGGCGATGAAGGTCATGACATTCGAGGCCGTACCGCTGGGACAGCAGCCGACCAGGATCAGGCCGGCCGCCAGCGACGGCGGCAAGCCGAGGACCTTAGCGACCAGGAAGGCGACTCCCGGCATGATCAGATAGCGGAGCAGGACGCCGGCGATGACATCCTTCGGACGTTTGAAGACCAGCTTGAAGTCGTCAAGGCTCATCGTCAGGCCCATCCCCAGCATGACCACGCCGAGCAGCCAGGGAATCCATGTGCTGTAAGGCTTGAAGGGGTCCGGCGCCAGATAGGCCACGGCCGCGCAGACGATCACCCACAGCGGAAACAGCATGGTGACGAATTTGACGACCTTTTGCACATTTCCCATCTGTCCATTTCTCCCTCGACTGTGGGCCTGGAAACGCGAACACCCGGCATTTCGCCCGTTTCCCGCCGATGGCCTTCGGCCATCCTTACAAAAAACCCGCCAAGCCTTCGCGGCCCGACGGGTTTTTGTGATCCGATTGGGTCGGAGCGACACGGACCCCCGGCCTCTGCCCCGAAGACATGCGTTGCTTCGGGTGGTATCAGGTTCCGATTCGGCGCGCCACCCCAATTATCGCCTCGAGACTTAGAGCGCGATGCCTTAAATCGGCATCACGCTCCGGCTTTTCTTGATGTCCCTCGCCGGGCGCGCGCCTCCGCGCGCTCTGAAGCCCGGGCGGCGTTCGGGCCCGCGCGATGAGCGGAGCGGCGGCGGCGGAAGCCCTCGCTCCCCGGTCCGGTGGATTTTTCAGGAGAAGTCCGTGGAGAGCGAGGTCTGCTCCCAGGCATCGATTTCGGCCTTCAGCGTGCCCAGTTTCTCGCGCACCAAATTCACCGCGTCCCGTCCCAGAAGCAGATGGACCGGAGGCTCCCTGGCGGCGACCAGTTTCAGAATGGCCTGGGCCGCCTTGGCGGGATTGCCGGGCTGCTTGCCGCTGTAGTCCCGCCGGCGCTTGCGCAAGGGGTCGATGATGGCGTCGTAATCGGCGAGCCTGCGCTCGGCCCGGACCAGCGAACGGCCGGCCCAGTCGGTCCGGAAGGCGCCGGGTTCGACGGCGGTGACGTGGATTCCGAAGCTCCTGACCTCTTTGGCCAGGCTTTCGGACAGGCCTTCCAGGGCGAATTTGCTGCCGTGATAGAAGCCGAGGCCGGGAAAGGTGATGATCCCGCCCATCGAGGTCACATTGACGATGTGGCCCGAGCGGCGCCCGCGCATGAAGGGCAGCACGGCCTGGATCACGGCGACGGCGCCGAACACATTGACCTCGAATTGCCGCCGCAGATCGTCGAGCGACGATTCCTCGATGCTGCCCTCATGGCCGTAGCCGGCATTGTTGACCAGAACATCGATCGGGCCGATGTCCGTTTCCACCCCGGCGACGACCGGCGCGATCGCGGCGTTGTCGGTGACGTCCAGCCGCCGGCCGAAAGAACGCCCCGGACACAGCCGATCGAAATCGGCCCGCGACGCCTCGTCGCGCAGCGTGCCGACGACCTTGTGCCCGTCCGCCAGGGCGGCTTCGGCCAGCGCGCGGCCGAAGCCGGAACTGACGCCTGTGATGAAAAAGGTCTTGAATGCTGCGTTGGCCATGAGAACGGCTCCCGAATCTTTGGAGAGAATGTCGTGCGAAACAGACTAGGACTCGGGATGGGCCTTGATAATCTGCATAATCGTCGATGCCCTTTGAAGCCTGGCTGATTAATATCGCGCTGGAAACGGCGGTGGTCCCGCGGTTGCGCGGGGGGATTTGTTAAAAATTCTTCAAAGGCCATTTCCGTCTGCCCCGCTAGTCGAACGGTCGGCGTCGTTTTAAAGTTGGCGGTTCCAGATTTCAGCGTGCGGGCGCCTGTCGCTTTCGGCCGTCGTTGCGCAGCCATATCTTTTACGCGAGGACGAAGACGATGGATTATGTGAAGCTCGGTCGGACCGGTCTCGACGTGTCCCGGCTCTGCCTGGGGTGCATGACCTACGGCGTGCCGGAACGCGGCAATCACATCTGGACGCTGACCGAGGAAAAAAGCCGCCCCATCATCAAGCAGGCGCTCGAACTCGGCATCAATTTCTTCGATACCGCCAATGCCTATTCGGACGGAACCAGCGAGGAGATCCTCGGCCGCGCCCTGAAGGATTTCACCAGCCGCGACGCGGTGGTGATCGCCACCAAGGTGTTCAACCGCATGCGTCCGGGCCCCAACGGCCAGGGCTTGTCGCGCCGGGCGATCATGGCGGAGATCGACAACAGTCTGCGCCGTCTCGGCACCGATTACGTGGATCTTTATCAGATCCATCGCTTCGATCCGGCCACGCCGATCGAGGAGACGCTGGAGGCCCTGCATGACGTGGTCAAGGCCGGCAAGGCCCGCTACATCGGGGCTTCGTCGATGTATGCGTGGCAATTCGCCAAGATGCTCTATACGGCCGAGCGGCATGGCTGGACGCGCTTCGTGACGATGCAGGACCATCTCAACCTCCTCCACCGCGAGGAGGAACGGGAGATGCTGCCGCTTTGCCGGGAGGAGGGGATCGGCGTGCTGCCGTGGAGCCCGCTGGCCCGCGGCCGGCTGACCCGCGATTGGAACGAAACGACCGAGCGGACCGAGAACGATGCCTTTGGCAGCACGCTTTACACCGGCGCCGTCGATGCCGACCGCGCGGTGGTGGCCCAGGTCACGGAGATCGCCGGCCGGCGCGGCGTGCCGCGGGCCCAGGTGGCTCTCGCCTGGGTCGCCCAGACGCCGGGCGTCACCGCTCCCATCGTCGGCGCTTCGAAGTCCCATCACCTGGACGACGCCGTGGCGGCCCTGTCGCTGCGGCTCACGGCCGAGGAGATTGCCCTGCTGGAGGCGCCCTATGTTCCGCACCCGGTGGTCGGTTTCTCCTGATCCCGGTCGGCCCACCAACCGATTGAATTGTGGTAGGAATCTGACGGATGGCGTTGGCAGATTCCTACCACTAGGCGATGCTGCCGTCGGTGGCGGGCTGCGCGCCGGGAAGATGGGTGCGCAGGAAATCGATCAGGGCGCGCAGCTTCGACGGGACGCGCCGCCGGTCGGGATAATAGAGGGTCAGTCCCGACAGCGGCGGACTCCAGTCCGCCAGGACGCGGACCAGGCGTCCGTCTTCGATGAACCGCTCGATATAGCCGTTGATCATATAGGCGACGCCGACGCCGTCGAGCGCCGCCTGGACCAGCGCCGCCGAGTCGTTGATGATCAGGCGGCCCGAGACGGCAAGTTCGATCTCCTCGCCGGCCATGGCGAATTTCCAGCGTTCGATCTGACCCGTCGTGACATGCCGGAAGCAGATGCAATCATGGTCGAGCAGGTCGCGCGGATGCCGGGGAATGCCCGATCGGCCGAAATAATCGGCCGACGCGATGACATGCGCGAAGATCGGCGGGCCGATCCTGACCGCGACCATGTCGCGTTCGACCAGATCGCCGAAGCGAATGCCCGCGTCGAATCCGCGGCCGACGATGTCGACCAGCGAATTCTCGATGGTGACCTCGAGATTGATCTCGGGATAGGTTTCGAGGAAGGCGCGCAGGACCGGCTGCAGCGTAATCATATAGCCCCCGCGCGGAACATTGAGGCGCAGGAGCCCCGACGGCCGGTCGGCCGTATCCCCCAGGGCCGCGCAGGCGGTGCCGAGATTGCGGATCGACGGGACGATCTGTTCGAGAAAGCGGGCCCCGACCTCGGTCAGGCTGACGCTGCGCGTGGTTCGGTTGAACAGCGTCGCGCCCAGGCGCCGTTCGAGGTTGCGGATCGATTGGCTGACCGCTGAGGGAGACACGCCGAGCTGGACGGCGGCGGCCGAGAAACTCCGGTGTTCGGCCACGCAGACGAAGGTGACCAATCCTTCCAATTGGTCCTGCCGTATTCCCGCCATCGAAATCATTTTATGCCGAGACCCTCAATTTTGTAGTTTTTCTTCAAAGAGCATAGCCGATCATCGGAGCGATCGAAATGATGCTGGACGGCGGCAGGTCTTGCCGCTCCCGCAACATTCGGCGCCGCACCGCCCTTTGTGAAGATTTTCTTCAAAGCCTTTACATTATTTCTACACTAATCGGCTGCCGATGCCGCGATACGATCTTTTGCGGCGCGAATGCGAATCGAGGGCATGTCTTCACGCTGTCCCAAAAAATCATGGTCGTGGAATAACGCGGCGATATCGGCGTCCATACCTTCGCAAGCTTGGCACGAACAGGACAAGCCCGCGATGTTCCGGCCCATTTCAATCAGCCCGAAGAGGTCCCCGATGAGTTTTTCCATCAAGCATCTTTCCGTGAGGATAACCTGGCGCCTGATGATCGCAGGCTTGGTTTGCGGCGTCGGGATGATCCTGCTCATCTCGGATGCGGGATACACTCTGCGTCAACAGATGATCAAGGATCGCGTCAATCAATCCCACGATCTCGTCGACGTGGCGCGCGGAATTCTCCAGCATTTCCAGCAGCTGGCGGCCGACGGCAAGCTGGACGAGGCGACCGCGAAAAGCATGGCGCTGGCCGCCGTCCGGGATCTTCGGTTTGAAGGAAACGAGTATTTCTTCATCTATGACAAAAGCGGAGTGGCCATTCTCGTTCCCACCTTGCCGGAACGCGAAGGCAAGAACCTCATCGATCAGACCGACCCCGACGGGGTTCCCTTCGTGCGCAACATGCAGCAGGCGGCCGCCCGCGGCGGCGGGGTGTCCTTCTTCAAGTTCCCCAGACCGGGGGCGCCCCGGCCCTTGGACAAAGTGGCCTATTCCGCCGAATTCGCCCCCTGGGGCTGGTGGCTGGGCACCGGCCTCTATATGGACGACATCGATGCCGATTTCCGATCGGCCCTGATCGAACTGCTGCTGGTCTTCCTGGTGGTGGGGGTCGTCACCTGCAGCGCCGTGGTGGTCATCGGCCGCAGCGTCGCCCGCCCCCTGGTCGGCCTGACCGGCATCATGGAACGCCTGGCCGATCACGACCTGCAGGTGGATATTCCCTCGGTGGACCGTTCCGACGAAGTCGGCGAGATGGCCCGCGCCGTGGAGGTCTTCAAGGACAATGCCATCCGCGCCGACCATCTCGCCGCCGAGCAGGCCGCCGCCCAGGCGGCGCGCCAGAAACGGGCCCAGACGATCGAAACCTTGACCCAGGGCTTCGATCGGACGATGACCGGAACATTGGAAATCGTCTCCGGGGCGGTCACCCAGCTGGAGGCCACCGCCCAGTCGATGTCGGCCAATGCCGAGCAGACCAATCGCCAGGCCACCACGGTGGCCGCCGCCAGCGAGACGGCAACGGCCAGCGTCGAGACGGTGGCCGCCGCCGCCGAGGAACTCGCCGCCTCGATCCGCGAAATCGGCCGCCAGGTCACGCAGTCGAATGAAATCTCGCGGGCCGCCTCCGACGAGGCGAACAAGACCAATCAGACCGTCAACGGCCTGGTCCAGAGTTCGGCCCGCATCGGCGAGGTGGTCAGTCTGATCAACGATATCGCCAGCCAGACCAATCTGCTGGCCCTGAACGCCACCATCGAGGCGGCCAGGGCGGGAGAGGCCGGCAAGGGCTTCGCGGTGGTGGCCGGCGAGGTGAAAAGCCTGGCCAACCAGACCACCCGGGCGACCGAGGAAATCTCCGCCCAGATCAATGCGGTGCAGGGCGCCACCAAGGATGCGGTGACGGCCATCGCCGGCATCGTGTCCCGCATCGAGGAGATCAATCGGATCGCCGTCGCCATCGCTTCGGCGGTGGACCAGCAATCGGCCGCCACCTCGGAAATCGCCCGCAACGTCCAGCAGGTCGCCGCCGGGACGCATCAGGTGTCCGACAATATCGCCGGCATCACCAGGACGGCCGGCGAAACCGGCGCCGCCGCCCATCAGGTGCTGGCCTCCGCCCAGTCCCTGGCCAAGGAGGCCTTCGATCTCAAGGAGGTGGTGAACGGTTTCCTGGGCGGCGTGCGCGCCGCCTGACAAGGACGGCCGGAAGAGGCGATCCGGACGGCGGGACACAGGCCCCCGCGGTGCCAATTTCCAGCCGGTGACCAACAAAAAGCCGCTAAGTCCGAGGACTTAGGGCTCGTTAAGCAATAACCGCGTCATTGCCTCGCTCCGCCCTGGAAGAAAAGCGTCAGTGGCACCGGCGTCCCTGCCGGTGGAGAAAAAACTCCGCCGCGCCAGCGGCGGACACCGGCAGGGACGCCGGTGCTACTTTTCCTTATTCTTCCAGGACGGGTCGGCCGCCGGCCGGTGCGGAACGCGCCATGACGCGGTTATTCCTTAACGGGCACTTAGCGGCTTTTGCCGTAAGAGGGGCAAAAGTCCGGGCACGGAAGTGCAGCAATTTTCATTTCCGTCATGGCCGGACTTGGATCCACGGCTGTCCGGTTTAAGGATTTTGGTTGTTTTTTAGCTTCGATAGACAACCATCATTCGTCATCACCGGGCTTGACCCGGTGATCCACGTGGCTCGATCAAGCGGCGACGTTCGGCCCCGACACGTGGATGGCCGGATCAAGTCCTGACCAT
>JAATGN010000330.1 GCA_015654615.1 Rhodospirillales bacterium | reverse complement strand
CGCCGGGACGATGGTACAGGGATCGATCCCGTTTGATCGCAAAGCGCTCCAGCGGCCATTGAGGCCGCGGCCAAGCGCGCGGAGGCGCGCGCCCGGCGAGGGACATCAAGAAAAGCCAGAGCGTGATGCCGATTTAAGGCATCGCGCTCTAATGAGGCTTCATTCATCTTTAATTTATGATTGTCATTGCGAGTTCCGCACCGGCCGGTGCGGAACTCGCAATGATGGCCATGTTTTCTTGAAATATCTGCGTTCATCTGTGCCATCTGCGGATCAAATAAGACAAGCGCGGCGCCTCGTCACGGCCGCTTCATCGCCTGGATCAGCCGCTCCAGACCGTCGAGAAAGCGCGACCGGTCCTGTTTGGAGTAAGACGACGGACCGCCGGTGATGGCGCCGGCATCGCGCAGATCGGTCATCAGATCGCGCACGGCCACCGCCATGCCGATGGAATCCTCGTCGAAATGCTTGCCGCGCGGATCGATCCCCCGCGCCCCCTTTTCAAGGCAGCGCGCCGCCAGCGGAATATCGGCGGTCACCACGATATCGCCCGGCAGAATGCGTTCGACGATACGATCGTCCGCTTCGTTGAGGCCCTCGGCGGCGACGACCTGTTCGACCAGGGGATGGTCGTAGCCCCGCATCCAGCTGTTGCCGATGAAGATCAGCGGCAAGGCATGGCGGAGCGCCACGCGGAAGACTTCGTCCTTGACCGGACAGGCATCGGCATCGACAAACAGGCGCATCGCGTCCTCATCACGAGTGAACCGCATGGTCATAGAAGGTCCGGCGGCAAAGCTCAACGGCGGGCTCTGCGACAGTCCTGAAATTGCCGACGGCGCCGGTCGGCGCCGTCATCGAGCCGGAGGTTGCGGGCCGACCTCGCGCCGCGCGTCCTCCAAGGCCTGCCGCTCGACCAGCAGGCCTTGCCGTTCATAGCGGCGACGGCTTCGGCTGAAACGGACGACGACGGCGAATCGCGCGCTTTTCGCCTTGGCATGACGCGTCAGCGCCGCATCGCCGGCCGGCAGGAATTCGAGATCGTCGAGGCCAACGCAGCGCAGGCAGGCCGGACCGGCATTTTCCATCACCAGAAGAGTGCCGGTGCCGTTGCAGCGATGGCAGGTCCAGGCGTCGTTCAGCGGCCGGATCACCACGAGCTCGGGCGCGCGGTTCGACTTCGCCGCCAAGCTTTCCCGCTTCTTCTCCGGCAACGCCGGCGAAAGCCTATGCGTTCGGTACAGCCGTTCGATCGTCGGATCGCCGCTCCGGCTGAAACGCAAGGCCTGGCGTTGCGGCGTGCGGGCCACATACGCCGTCTCGCTGGCGGGCAGCCCTTTTTCGGCGGCCCAGGCGCGGAACAGCTCCATGGCTTCGGAGATGCGCGGCAGATTGGTCCGGACAACGCTCTCGAGACAATCGATCCGCCCCTGCCGCCACCGCTCGACTTCTCCGCGGTCGAGCCACCCGATCCCGACGAGGATGTCGATCGGGCTGACGTAATTCTGCGCGGCGAGCGACGCCTCCGCAGCCTTGATGACGCGCGCGGCGAGCGCGGGGCGATTTTTTCGAGTCATGGCCATAAGACGGTAATGGACGGCGGATCGAGCTGGGGAACCATATGATCAATGATATCATATGGATATTCCAAGGGCTCGTTAAGCAATAATCGCGTCACAGCGATGCGCAAGCGAAGCAATCCGGCAACAAGGGGGCGGCCCCTGGATTGCCGCGCCTTCGCATCGCTTTGACGGACCTAAAAACAGGGCGGTTGATTTCGTTCTCGACATCACTCCACCCAACCCTCCCCCGTCGAGGGGGAGGGTTGAATGAATGTCGACTCGGGGGCTCCCTAGTGGGCGACGGCGCCCTCGGCTCCCAGACCGGTCTCCGAGCGGATCAATTGGGCGTCGAACGCGGCCTGTTCCCGCTTGGCCTGCGCGCTGTTGTCGATCACCGAGAAGAACCAGGTGGCGATGAAGGCCAGCGGCATCGAGAAGATGGCCGGATATTTCAGCGGGAAGACGGCCGCGGGGTAATGCAGCACGTCGACCCACACCGTCGGCCCGAGAATGGTCAGGACGACCGCCGCGGCCAGACCGATGAAGCCGCCGGTCACCGCGCCCCGGGTGGTCAGCCCCCGCCAGAACATCGACATGACGAGCACCGGAAAATTGGTGCTTGCCGCAATGGCGAAGGTCAATCCGACCATATAGGCGACGTTCTGCTTCTCGAAGATGATGCCCAGGATCACCGCGATGACGCCCAAACCGATGCTGGCCACCTTGGAGACCATCACCTCATGCTGTTCGTTGGTCCGCCCGCGGTAGAACACATTGGCGTAAAGATCGTGGGAAATGGCCGAGGCGCCGGCCAGCGTCAGACCGGAGACCACCGCCAGGATGGTGGCGAAGGCCACGGCGGAAATGAAGCCCAGGAACAAATCGCCGCCGACCGCATGGGCCAGATGCACCGCGGCCATATTGTTGCCGCCGCGCAGGGCCTTGCCCGTCGCATCGAGATATTCCGGATGGCCGCCGACCAGCACGATGGCGCCGAAGCCGATGATGAAGGTCAGGATGTAGAAATAGCCGATGAAGCTGGTCGCGAAGAACACCGACTTGCGGGCGGCCTTGGCGTCGGGAACGGTGAAGAAGCGCATCAGAATATGCGGCAGACCCGCCGTACCGAACATCAGCGCCACGCCCAAGCTGATCGCCGCCACCGGATCCTTGACCAAGGCGCCCGGCGCCATCACGGCGAGATGCTTGGGATGGATCTCGACCGCTTTGGCGAACAGCTGCTCAAAGGAGAAGTCGAACTTCGCCAGCACCATGATCGCCATGAAGG
>JAATGN010000245.1 GCA_015654615.1 Rhodospirillales bacterium | reverse complement strand
GCGCTGCCGGCTTCGCCGGCGCACCGGCGGGGACGCCGGTGCCACTGGGATTATTTCACAAGCTCGAAAGCGGGGATTCGGGAGTCTCGGAAACGCTCGTCGTGCGCCCTCTGGATTCCCGCTGATCAAAGGGAATGACGAGATAAGGTGAGCGATCCAATATGAACGCAAACCGCTTTAGTCCGCCCTATTTTTCGGACTGGACCCGGACCAGGGCATCGAGGACGGTGGCGGCGGTCCGCAGCGTCGGGACGGTCATCGCTTCGAGGGCCGCATGGATGCGGTCGCGCAGCAGGAGGGCCTCGCTTTCCGGGGTGGGCCAGTCGCCGGGAGCGGCGGGAACGGGCGATTCGCTGAGGCCCGGCGGAGGGTTGGTCCCGTCGATGCCGAACAGATGATCCGACGATGTGGACAGGATGCGGCAGATATTGACGAAGGTCCGAAAATCGGGCTCGCGTTTGTCGTTCACGTAATGGGCGTAGCGCGCTTGGCTGAGGCCGAGCCGGCGTGCCACTTCCGTATCCGTGAGACCCAATTCACGGGCCCGCTGACGTAATTTTTCGCCGAGACCTTCCATAGGTGCTTTTTCGCCCGGCCAACCATACTTACGCCAACAACTATTCGTATTTTATTTTCACAACAAAACGTGCTATAGCCGTAGGTTGTGTCTTGGAACGGAAAAACTCCAGCCGGTCGAACCTCCGGCACCCCTTTGTCAAATCGAATTCAGCTTTGCCCATATACAGTACTTGAGCCGGGTGGCAAGCGGGAAAGGCTTGGTTGCCCTTCGCTCAAGGCGATACCGCGAGGTCAATCCGGTGTTTGATATTCTGGCCACCATCGTTGGTAAATTCGACGGCGAAGCGGATGCCCTCGCTTTCGCCCGGGATATCGAGGATTGCGTCGCCCGCGTCCGTCATCGTGGAATCGTCGTCGAAGTGCGGGACAACCGGCTGGCGGAAATCATCCACAAGCGAACCATGGTGCCGGCGATCGATTGCGATCAGGAATGAGGCCGGACGGTCCATTCCGGGAAAATCCGATGCAATAGGAATTTGCTCACCGCCGGCAGCGTGTAGATGGGTATCTGGGCAAAGGCGACATAGGCGGCGAAATCCGGACCGGCGAGGCCGGTGAGAATTCCCAGCATCAGGCCCATGTTGCGATTGCCTCCCAACAATCCCATGGTCAACGCGCGGCGGCTGTCCCAGCGGCAACGGAAGATCGCGAAGCTCGCCGCCTGGCCCAGCAGATTGAACAGGCAGGCGGCGGCCATCAGGGTCAGGGCACGGCCGGGCATGGACCGGAGGACGCCGTTGGCGCCGTCCATCAAGGCGACGGCCAGGAACAGCAACAAGGCCACCATGGCCGCGTCGATGGTCTGGCGATGGCGGAGCAATCCCCCGCTTCCCAGCAGCCGCCGGCCGCCGGCCGCCAAAGCGATGGGCAGGCCGACCATCAGCAAGACGCGGGGAGCGATGGCCAGCACCCCGCCGGGAATGGCCGCCGCGCCGCCCAGACCGACCACCATGGCCAGCCCCAGGGGAAACAGCACGGAGGACACGACGGTGACCACCACCGCCAGGGTGAAATCCAATCCGAGGATCAGGGCCAGGGCCGGCGCCGCCATCAGCGGCGGGGCCAGCGCATTGAACAGGATGCCTTCCCCGACGCCGCCGCCCAGCCATCCCGCCGCCTGGGCGGCCGCGGCCAGCAAAGGCCCGACCACCAGCACCCAGACCAGTCCGGCCAGGCAGGACGCCGGCCGCAGCAGGGCCTGGCGCAAGGCCTCCATGTCGATGCGCAGCAGCGAGCCGGTCAGCAGCAGCAGCACCGCCGGCTGAATCAGCGGCTGAAAGGTCGATGCCGCCGCCGGCCAGACCAGACCGACCGCCACCGCCACCGCCATGGCGCCGGTGGAATGGCGGGTGAGGCGGGCCAGGAACGACATCGGGGCTAAAGCATGGCCAAACGGGAATTGACCAGATCGGTGATCAGCATCGAGCCGCCGAGATGGGTGATGGCCAAAGGCGGCCTGGCGTTGGCGATGGCGACCTGCGGGGTGACGCCGCAGGCCCAGAACACCGGCAGCTCGTCCGCCTCGACCGGCACCGCTTCGCCGAAGTCCGGCCGCGCCAGGTCGGTGATGCCGATCAGGTCGGGCCGGCCCAGGTGCACCGGCGCGCCATGCACATTGGGAAAGCGCGAGGTGATCTGCACGGCCCGGATGGCATCGGCGGCTTTCAGGGGCCGCATGGAGACCACCATCGTGCCGCTGAAGCGCCCGGCCGGCCGGCAGGGGATGGAGGTGCGGTACATGGCGACGTTGCGGTTCATCTGCACGTGGCGCAGCGGGATGCCGTCGGCGATCAGCGCTTCTTCGAAGGAAAAGGAGCAGCCGATGACGAAGGTGACCAGATCGTCCCGCCAGATCTCCCGGATGTCGGTGGGTTCGTTTTCCAGCACGCCGTCCCGGAAGACCCGGTAGCGCGGCACGTCGGTGCGGATGTCGACGTCCTCGCCCAGTCCCGGCAGCATGGGCTCGCCCGGCTCGCCGATCGCCAGCAAGGGGCAGGGCTTGGGATTGGCCTGGCAGAAGCGCAGGAATTCATTGGCGTAATCGGCCGGCAGGATGGCGATGTTGCCCTGCACGTAACCGGGCGCCAGCCCGGCCGTCTGCCCGGCGAAATCGCCGCTGCGGATGCGAAGGCGTTCGGCCAGCGGGCTGAGGGGTAGGGTCATCGTGGTCTCCTTATGGCCGTGTCAGCGGGTTGCGATGGGGTTGGGGAACACGGATGGACGCCGATGATCCACGGATGGACACGGATGAGCGCCGCAGGCAATCATCCGGCTTGCCCGGCGACGAAAGCGCGGAAGGACAGGGGAAGGCCTGCGGCGCAATCCCATCCGTGTTCATCCGTGGATCATCGGCGTCCATCCGTGTTCCCATGACACGCTGTTTCAAATTCCCAGATAGGCCTGGCGGATCTGGTCGTTGGCCAGGAGGTCCCGGCCGCTGCCCTGCATGACGATGCGCCCGGTCTGGATGACATAGGCGCGGTCGGCGATCTCCAGGGCGCGGTGGACGTTCTGCTCGACCAGCAGGATGGTGATGCCCCGCTGGGCGACGGCGCGGATGGTGTCGAGAATGCGGGTCACCAGCTTGGGGGCCACCCCCCAGGACGGCTCGTCCAGCATCAGCAGTTCCGGTTTGGACATCAGGCCGCGGCAGATGGCCAGCATCTGCTGTTCGCCGCCGCTCAGGGTGCCGGCCTGCTGGTGGCGGCGTTCGAACAGCACCGGGAAGGTCTGGTAGGCGAAGTCCAGGCCGTCGCGGATATCCTGTTGCTTGTCGCAGGTGAAGGCGCCCAGACGCAGATTCTGTTCGACCGAAAGGCGCGGGAACAGGCGCCGGCCTTCCGGGACCAGCACCAGGCCGCGACGAACCCGCTGATGCGCCGGAATACCGCTCAGATCCTCGCCCTTGAAGACGACGCTGCCGCCGTCCAGCGGATTGAGGCCGGCGATGGCCCGAAGGGCCGTGGATTTGCCGTTGCCGTTGCCGCCGACGATGGACACCACCTCGCCCTGCTTCAGCGAAAAGCTGATGTCCTGCAGCGCCGGGACGCGACGGTAGCTGACACGGATGTTCTTGACCTCCAGCATCGCTCAATCTCCCAGGTAGGCGGTGATGACCGCCGGGTTCTGGGCGATCGCGGCCGGAGCGTCCTCGGCGATCTTGACGCCGGCGTCGAGCACGATGATGCGGTCCGAAATGGGCATGATGCCTTCCATCACATGCTCGACGATGATGCAGGCGATGTCGCGGGTGCGGATCCGTTGCACCATCTGCGAGGCCTCGCGCACTTCCGTCGGCGTCAGGCCGGCCATGATTTCGTCCAGCAGAATCAGCTGGGGACGGGTGGCCAGGGCGCGGGCCACCTCCAGCCGCTTCTGCTCGGACACCGTCAGCTGCGCCGCCTTGACGTCGCCGCGATGCTCCAGCCCGATGAAGACCAGCTCGTTTTCGGCGGCGGCGCGGGCGGCGGAAACCTTCTTGGTGCGCAGCATGGCCCCGACCATGACATTTTCCAGGACGGTCATCTCGGGGAAGATGCGGACGATCTGAAAGGTCCGGGCGATGCCGCGCCGCGCCGCCTGCTCCGGGCTTTGGCCGCCGACGGAAACGCCGTTGAAACGGATGGCGCCGGCGGTGGGCGTATAGAAGCCGGCCAGGCAGTTGAAGAGCGTGGTCTTGCCGGCGCCGTTGGGCCCGATCAGGCCGATGATTTCGCCGGTCTCGACGGCAAAGGAGATGTCGCGGTTGGCCACCAGGCCGCCGAACATCATATGCAGGCCTTCGACGGCCAGCAGCGGGGCGGCGGTCATATGCCGTCTCCCGGCGGGCTGTAGACGATCTTGCGGCGGCGCGTCCGCCAGGCCCGTTCCTGCTCGCCGATCAGCGCGGCGATGCCGCCCGGGCTGAACATGGCGATGACGACGATGATGGTGCCGTAGATGATCATATCGGTGCCCATGCCGGTGCTGCCGAACAGCTGGCGGGTGAATTCCTCGATGGCGATCAGCACCACCGCCCCCATCACCGGCCCGAACAGGGTGCCGACGCCGCCCAGAATGGCGATCAGGGCGATCTTGATCGACAGCGAGCCCTCCAGCACCGAACCGGGATCGATGAACAGTTCCTTCTGGGCGTAGAGCGTGCCCCCCATGGCGGTGAGGAAGGCCGAGACGGCGATGGCGACCAGCTTGTAGCGGGACAGGCTGACCCCCAGCGACCGGGCCGCGTCGGGGTCCTCCTTGATGGCGCGGAAGTAATAGCCGATGTAGGAGCGCTGGAGCAGCCAGCTGGCCGTTAAGGAGAACAGCAGAAGCCCCAGGGCGATGTAGAAATAGGGCGTCTTGCTGCGGGTGAAGACCATGACGTCCCATCCGGAGTTGGTCATCGGCAGGGAAATGCCGATGGCCCCTTCGACATAATCCCAGTTGGTGACCAGAATTTCGACGATGGCGGCGATCGCCAGGGTGGCCATGGCGAAATAGTGCCCCTTCAGGCGAAAGCAGGGCCAGCCGACCAGCAGGGAGAACAGGCTGGCGATGACGCCGCCGGCCAGCATGCCGAGCCAGGGCGACAGGCCGAACTTGGCGGCCAGCACCGAAGAGGTGTAGGCGCCGATGCCGTAGAACACCGCATGGCCCAGCGAGACCTGGCCGGCGTAGCCGCCCAGGATGTTCCAGGCCACCCCCAGCTGCGCCGCCATCAGCACCAGGATGGCGAAATTGACCTGGGAGGGTTGGGTGACGACCAGCGGGAAGGCGACGGCGGCCAGCAGGATCAGCCCGCCGGTGACGCTCTTGAGCAAGGTCAGGCGATCCATCACGCTTTCCCCATCAGGCCCTTGGGCCGGAACAGCAGGACCAGCAGGAACAGGGACAGCACCAGCGCCGTCTTATAGGCCGGGCCGACGAAAAATCCCCCCAGCACCTCGACCTCGCCGACGATGATGCCGGCCCAGAAGGCGCCGACCACGCTGCCGAAGCCGCCCAGCACCACGACGACGAAAGCGATCAGGATGAAATCGGCCCCGACTTCCGGGAAGATCGGGAAATAGGTCGACAGCAGCGCGCCGGCGACGCCGGCGCAAGCGGCGCCCAACCCCCAGGCCAGGGCGAACATCCGCTCGGAATTGATCCCCATCAGGGTGGCGGCCTCGCGGTCGATGCTGGTGGCTTCGAGGGCGGTGCCCAAGCGGGTGCGGTTGAGGAACCACCACAGGCCGCCGGTGACCAGGACGGCGCCCAGGCTGGCGGTGAGCTGCGGCGTGCCGAACTGCAGGCCCATCAGGCTGACCTTGCCCTCGACCAGGCTGTGCGAAACGGTGCGGTGATCGGGCTTCCACAGGAACTGGGCGACGCCGCGCAGCAGGATCATCATGCCGAAGGTGGCGAAGATCTGCGACAGCATCGGGGCCGACAGGATGCGCTTGATCACCAGGCGATAGACCAGAACGCCGACGGCGAACAGCATCAGGGCGGTCAGCGGCAGGGTGAACAGCGGATCGAGGAAAAACAGCGAGGCCCCCCAGAAGCTGGCGTACATGCCCAGCATCAGGAATTCGCCGTGGGCGAAATTGACGATGTCCATCACCCCGAAGATCAGGGTCAGGCCGACGGCGATCAGGGCATAGATCAGGCCGATCATCAGGCCGGAAACGACCGTCTGCGCCAGCAAGGTCACGGTTAAATGGGTCATGGGGCCTCGGAGCCGGATGGAAGGAAACGGGAGGCCGGCCCGACCGGCCTCCCTCAAGGTTCGCTTCAGCGGCCTTCCCACTTGGGGAAGGGATAGACGACGTCGGTCGTCGCCACGTTGAACGGCCAGACGGTGCGATATTGCTCGTTCTGCACCTGGACGATGATGCCGGTGCCCAGGACGTTCTGCCCCTTCTCGTCGAATTTGATGCCCTTCCACGGCATGATGATGCGCTCAGGCGGGATGTCGGTTTCCTGCAGCGCCTTGCGGATGGCCTCGGGCTGGGTCGAGCCGGCCCGGTTGATGGCGTCGGCCAGCACGGCGACGCCGGTGAAGACGCGGGCCGAATTGCCGTTCAGATTGACCCCGTTGCGGCTCTTCATCAGGTCGTTGACCTGTTTGATCAGCGGATTGTGCTCGGCCAGGTCGAGCGCCCAGACCTCGCGGCTGAGGACGAAATCGCCGTCCTTGCCCAGAGTCTTCAGATATTCGCTGTCGGAAAAGCCGGCGTCGTTGGCCAGGATCATCGGCGGGGCGAAGCCCAATTCCTTATAGGTCTTCATCGACAGGATGGCGTCGCCCAGATAGGAGGACTGCATCAGCACCTGCGGATCGGCCGCCTTGAGGCGCTGGACCTCGGAGGTCATCTGGGTGGATTTGGCGGGATAGAGAATCTTCTCGGCCACCGGGAAGCCCTGTTCCTCGCCGAGCTTGGCCTCGATCTTGGTGGTCTCGCCGCCCCACAGGGTGTTTTCGTTGAACAGCGCCAGCTTGCGCAGCTGGATGCCTTTCTTCTGTTCGACCGCTTTCAGGAACTCGAAGAAATTGGCGACGAACAGATCGTCGTGCGGACTGGTCCGGAAGAACCATTTGAAGCCGCGTTCGGTCAAGGCCGTCGAGGAGGAGGAGGCATTGAGGAAGGGCACGCCGTAGCGTTCGGCCACCTGACTGGCGGTGGCGGTGACATTGCTGAAATAGCAGCCGATCAGGGCGACCACATGTTCCTGGGTGATCAGCCGTTCGGCCTCGGTGGCGCCGACCTGGGGATTGCCCTGGTGATCGCCGAAAATGAGCTTGATCTTGGCGCCCTTGAGATTGGGCAGGCCGGCTCCGGCCGCCAGATTGCCGGGCAGGGGAATTTCCTGGTTGACGATGGCCGCCGCCAGTTCGGCCGCCGCCTTCAGTTCGACCCCGGTGCTCGCCGCGGCGCCGGTCAGCGGATAGATGGCGCCGATGCGGATTTCGTCTTCGGCGCGGGCCGCGCCGGTCAGCAAAAGACAGCCAAGCGCACCCAGGCAGAACCCACGGAACAATCGCTTCATGCTTCCCTCCTCAAAGCTCGTTCGACGTGCGGCTGCACGCCCCCAACAACTCGACTGCCTCATTTTTCATCACTGCTTAATATCTCAGCACGGTCCCCACCAGCTGTCCAATCTGGATTTTCTATGGATGGACATAACGAAAATTGATCAGGCGGAGAGAGCGGCGGTCGGTAGGCCCGCCACTTCCGTCGCCAGACCGACGATGGTCGCCGCCATCAGGCTATCCGGCTTTTTGGCATAAGCGGCAACGAAATCCAACCGGGGCAGGGATTGTTCGGCCTGGAAAACCTTCAGCCGGCCGTCGGCCAGTTCGCGGCCGATCACCACCGGCGGAATGGCGCTGACCCCGATGCCGTCCAGCGTCATGCGCACCACGGTGGCCAGCGAGCTGTTGCCGAACAGGCGGACCATCGGCATGTCGCCGCCGCTGAACATTTCCTGGATGGCCCCGTAGGGCCGGGTGTTGCGGGAAAAAGTGATGATCGGCCAGCGGGCCAGATCCTTGAGCGGCACCGGCTCGGGCGGCAGCGGCAGGCTGGGGCTGGCCACCCAGGCCACCTCGTAGCTGCACAGCGGCACGCTTTTCAGTTGCGGTTCGGTGATCGGACCGACCAGGAAGGCCAAGTCCAGCTGATGGGCCAGCAGTTCCTGGCGCATGACGTTGGAGGTGTCGACCTCGATCTCCAGGCTGACCGCCGGATAGAGATAATGCAGGCGCTCGACCAGGCGGGACAGCCAGGTGTGAACGATGGATTCCGCCACGCCCAGGCGGATGATGCCCCGCATGGCGCCCTTTTCCGCCACCGCCTGCACCATCTCGGCGCGCAGCGCCAGCATGCGTTCGGCGTAGCCCAGCAGGTTCAGCCCTTTTTCGGTCAGCGTGGCGCGCCGCGATTCCCGGTCGAACAGACGGACCCCGAGTTCTTCCTCCAACTGGGCGATACGGGCCGAAATGGCCGGCTGGGTGGCGTTCAGGCGGTCGGCAGCGGTGCGGAAACCGCCGAGATGGGCTACCCAGACGAAGGTTTCGAGATTTTTCAGATCCATCATTCATCCTCGCGACCCATCCCGCCGCTGGTGGTGGGGATAGGATGGTGGCAACACGGACGGACGCGGACAGCCACGGACGCACACGGATAAGCGCCGCAGGCAAAACCGGCTTCGTCCAACAAAAGTGTGGTCGCGTACGAAAATACCTGCGGCGCAGACCGTCGTCCGCGTCCGTCCGTGTTGCCCAAAGCCCTTCGGCATCCCGAAGCGTACCCATATTTACAAATAGACGGCGTCTTGACGCCTCTCCGGCTTTGATGCAAATTTATTTATGGATAGAACGGCAAGTCAATAAATATTTTCTATCAGTTATGATCATGTCCACCGAAAGGACGTCGGGTATGAGCGGATGGCAGTTTTGGGTCGATCGTGGCGGCACCTTCACCGATATCGTGGCGCGCCGTCCCGACGGCGTCCTTTTGACCCACAAGGTGCTGTCCAACAATCCGGAGCGCTATCGCGACGCGGCGATCCAGGGCATCCGCGACCTGCTGGGTCTGGCCGCCGGGGTGCCGATCCCGGCCGGGCTGATCGAGGTGGTCAAGATGGGAACCACGGTGGCGACCAACGCCTTGCTGGAACGCAAGGGCGAGCGCACCGTATTGGCCATCACCGCTGGCTTCCGCGACGCCCTGCGCATCGGCTATCAGAATCGCCCGGACATCTTCGCCCGCCATATCGTGCTGCCGGAACAGCTCTACGAACGGGTGGTCGAGGTTCCCGAACGCCTTGCCGCCGACGGGACGCTGCTGCGGCCGCTCGATCTCGAAGCCGCCCGCGCCGGATTGACCGCGGCCTTCGATGCCGGCATCCGCTCGGCGGCCGTCGTCTTCATGCATGGCTATCGCTTTCCCGACCACGAGAAACAGGTGGCCGGGCTGGCCCGGTCCATCGGCTTCACCCAGGTGTCGACCGGCCATGAGACCAGCCCGCTGATGAAGCTGGTGGCGCGCGGCGACACCACGGTGGTCGATTCCTATGTCTCGCCCATCCTGCGCCGCTATGTCGACCAGGTGTCGGCCGAGATGCCGGGCGTCAAGATCATGTTCATGCAGTCCAACGGCGGCCTGGTCTCGGCCGAACGCTTCTATGGCCGCGACTCCATTCTGTCCGGTCCGGCCGGCGGCGTGGTGGGCTGCGTACGGACCGCCGAAATGGGCGGTTTTCCGCGCATCATCGGCTTCGACATGGGCGGCACCTCGACCGACGTCTGCCATTACGACGGCGCTTATGAGCGCGCCTTCGAGACCATGGTGGCCGGCGTTCGCATGCGCGCCCCGATGATGCAGGTCCATACGGTGGCGGCCGGCGGCGGCTCGATCCTGCATTTCGAAGGCGGCCGCTTCCAGGTCGGTCCCGATTCGGCCGGCGCGGTGCCCGGCCCGGCCTGCTATCGCCGCGGCGGGCCGCTCACCGTCACCGATTGCAACGTCATGCTGGGCAAGCTGCAGGCCCGCCATTTCCCGGCGGTGTTCGGCCCGGACGGCCGGCAGCCGCTGGACGAACAGGTGGTGCGCGAGGCTTTCGCCGCCTTGGCCGACCGGGTCGGCGACGGCCGCCGACCGGAAGAGGTGGCGGAAGGCTTCCTGCGCATCGCGGTCGAGAACATGGCCAATGCCATCAAGACCATTTCGGTGCAGCGCGGACGCGACATCGCCGGCTATGCGTTGTGCAGCTTCGGCGGGGCCGGCGGCCAGCATGCCTGTCTGGTGGCCGATCGCCTCGGCATCAACACGGTGTTCCTGCATCCCTTCGCCGGCGTGCTGTCGGCCTATGGCATCGGTCTGGCCGATTTGCGGGTGATGCGGGAAAAGGCGCTGGAAATGCCGCTTTCCGCCGCCCTGGAAGACAGGCTGGAACGCGAGTTCGCCAGCCTGGAGGCGACGGCCCGCGACGGCCTGGCCGGGGAGGCGTCCCTGATCCGCAGCATCACCGTGCTGCGCCGGGTCCATCTGCGCTATCAGGGGTCGGACACCGCGCTGGCGGTGCCGGCCGGCTCGCTGGACCGGATGGTGGCCGCTTTCGAAGCCGCCCACCGCCAGCGGTTCGGTTTCGTCTCGCCGGGCCGGACCCTGATCGTCGAACTGGTCGAGGTCGAGGCCGTGGGCGTCGGCGAGACGGCCGACGATCCGCTGCTGCCGACCGTGGAGACGGCGCCGGCGCCGCTGTCGTCGCTGTCCATGTGGTCGGGCGGGCGTTTCCACGAGACCCGCATCTATGACCGGGCGGCGCTGCTGCCGGGGGCGCATGTCGCCGGTCCGGCCATTCTGATCGAGGAGACCGGGACCACGGTGGTGGAGCCCGATTGGCAGGCGACGGTGACGGCGAAGAATCATCTGGTGCTGACCCGCCGCGTGGCCCGTCCGCACAGCGTCGACGTAGGCACGAAGGCCGATCCGATGATGCTGGAGATCTTCAACAGCCTGTTCATGTCGATCGCCGACCAGATGGGCGCCGTGCTGCAGAACACCGCCCATTCGGTCAATATCAAGGAACGGCTGGATTTCTCCTGCGCCGTCTTCGACGGCGAGGGCGAACTGGTGGCCAATGCGCCGCATGTGCCGGTGCATCTCGGCTCGATGGGCGAAAGCGTCAAGGCCATCATGCGGGCCCGCGTCTCGGTCATGCGGCCGGGCGACGTCTATATGATGAACGCGCCTTACAACGGCGGCACCCATCTGCCCGACATCACCGTGGTGACGCCGGTCTTCGACGCGGCGGGGACGACCATCCTGTTCTATGTCGCCAGCCGCGGCCATCACGCCGATATCGGCGGCGTTACCCCGGGTTCGATGCCGCCGCACAGCCGCGACGCCGCGGAGGAAGGCATCGTCATCGACGATTTCCTGCTGGTCCAGGATGATCAGTTCCGTGAGGAGGCGGTCCGCGCCGTCCTGGCCGATGGGGCGCATCCGGCCCGCTTGCCCGACCAGAATGTCGCCGATCTCAAGGCCCAGGTGGCGGCCAACGAAAAGGGCATGCAGGAATTGCGGCGCATGGTCGAGCATTTCACCCTGCCGGTGGTCCATGCCTATATGCGCCACGTCCAGGACAATGCCGCCGAGGCGGTCCGCCAGGTCCTGGCGGTCCTCAAGGGCGGCAGCTTCACCACGGAAATGGACGACGGCAGCCGGATCAGCGTCTCGGTGCGCGTCGATCGGGCGGCCCGGCGGGCGGTGGTCGATTTCACCGGAACCTCGGGCCAGCGGCCCAACAATTTCAACGCGCCCTCGGCCATCTGCAAGGCCTGCGTGCTCTATGTCTTCCGCACCCTGGTCGACCAGCCGATTCCGCTCAACGCCGGTTGCCTGCGGCCGCTGGAGATCATCATTCCGCCGGCCTCGATGCTCGATCCCCGGCCGCCGGCCGCCGTGGTGGCCGGCAATGTCGAAACCTCGCAGGCCATCGTCGACGCGCTTTACGGCGCGCTCGGCGTCATGGCGGCGGGGCAGGGCACCATGAACAATTTCACCTTCGGCAACGACCAGTATCAGTATTACGAGACCATCGCCGGCGGTTCCGGGGCCGGCGACGGTTTCCCCGGCACCTCGGCGGTGCAGGTCAATATGACCAATTCGCGCCTGACCGATCCGGAAGTCCTGGAATGGCGGTTCCCGGTGCGGGTCGAAAGTTTCGGAATCCGCCACGGCTCGGGCGGCAAGGGGCGTTACGCCGGCGGCGACGGGGTGATCCGGCGTATCCGCTTCAATCAGCCGATGACCGCCGCCATCCTGTCGAACCGGCGGCGCACGGCCCCCTTCGGCCTGGAGGGCGGCGAAGACGGCCAGCCGGGCAGCAACCGCGTCGAACGGGTCGACGGCACCGTCCTCGATCTGGGTTATACCGGCTGCACGGAAATGGCCGAAGGCGACGTCTTCGTCATCGAAACCCCCGGCGGCGGCGGCTTCGGGAAGGCGTGAGAGAGTAAGAGCAACACGGACGGACACGGACAACCACGGATGACACGGACGAGCGCCGCAGGCATTCTTGCGTTCGTTTCGTCCGCATTCCGCTGGATAAAATAGGGAACGCCTGCGGCGCTTTTCTTATCCGCGTTCGTCCGTGGATGTCCGTGTCCGTCCGTGTTGCCGAATGCCCTATCGACACCACGGGCGGCCGAACGCCATGACCAAGGTTTTACGCCCGACCCGGCGGGTCGCGGCTCAAGCCCGCCTCGGACAGTTCGTCGAGATAGGTCTGCCAGATCTCCGTCTGGTTTTCGCCCAGATGGTAGAGATAGCTCCAGCTGAACAGCCCGGAATCGTGCAGGTCGTCGAAAATCAGGCGCACCGCGTAATGGCCGACCGGCTCGATGCCGGTGATGCCGACATAACGACGCCCGGCGATCAGCTTGCGTTCGGCGGGGGAATGGCCCTGCACCTCGGCCGAGGGGCTCTGGGTGCGCAGCAATTCGGCCGGCAGCGTGAAGCTCTCGCCGTCGTCGAAGGTGACGAGAAGCGTCTTGCTGGCCTTGTCGTAGCGGATTTCCGTCGGTTCGGCCGCCATGGTCAACCCGCCACGGGCGCATCGTTCAGCGGACGCGCCTCGCTGGGGAGCATGATCGGAATGCCGTCGCGAATCGGATAGGCCAGCTGCGCCTTGTCGCTGATCAGCTCCTGCCGGTCGGCGTCATAGGTCAGGGGCCCCTTGGTCAGCGGGCAGACCAGGATTTCGAGAAGTTTCGGGTCGATTCCCGGCGTGCGGTCGGTCATGTTGTCGTTCCTTAAAAATGCGCGGCGGTCGCGGTCATTGGCGCAGCGTGCCCTTGCCGCCGTTCCCTTCGGCCATCGCCATTTCCATCAGGGCGATCAGCGTTTCGGCGCGCTGGCTGGGGGTCGCCGCTTCGAGCAAGGCCTGTTTTTCCCGCGGCTCGAAGGGACAGGCCATGGCCAGCGAGACGGTCAGCGCCAGATCGCCGGCGGCCTCGACGGCTTTCCAATTGAGTTCCATATTGTGCAATTTGAGGAAAGGCTTCAACACCGTCAACAGGCGGGTCCGATCGACGACGATCTCGGGATCTTCGTCGAGATCGGCGGCGAAGGGCGCCCAATCGGCGGCGACCCGGCGGTAGCCGCGGGTCGTCTCGACCTCTTCGGCGATGCGAAAGCGGCAGACGCCGGTCAGGGTGATCGTCAGGCGGCCGTCGTCGGTTTCGTCGAAGCTGCTGACGCGTCCGGCGCAGCCGGTGCCGAAGACCGGGGGATCCTGCGGGCCCGAGGTCGGTTCGCTGGGCTGGATCATCCCCAGGATGCGGCCCCAGGCCAGGCTGTCCTGGACCAGGGCCAGATAGCGCGGCTCGAAGATATTGAGCGGCAGCTTGCCCTGCGGCAGCAGCAAGGCGCCGCTCAAGGGAAAGATGGGGAGGATCCTGGGCAGGTCCTCCAGGCGCGGATGGAAGGGTCGCGCCATCGCGGTCACGAGAACATCAGGCTGGACAGCCGGCGCTGGGCCGATTGCGTCAGCGGATCGGCCCGTCCGAAGGCCTCGAACAGCTTGACCAGCTGCTTGCGGGCCGCGTCGTCGTTCCAAGTGCGGTTGCGGCGGAACAATTCCAGCAGTTCGTCGACCGCCGCTTCCCGCTCGCCGGCGGCAAAATAGGCCATGGCCAGATCGAAGCGGGCCTGATGATCGTCGGGATTGGCCGAAAGGGCCCGTGTGAAATCGGCGGCCGGTCCGGCCTGGGTGGCCTGTTCGGCCAGCTCGATGGCGCTCCGCACGGCGGCGATCTCGGCATGCCCGGCCAGCGAGGCCGGCAGTTTGGCCAGATGGCGCTTGGCCTCGTCGATCTGGCCTGCCTGGACCAGGCAGCGCAGGCTGCCGGCAAAAGCGACCGGATGGACCGGGTCATGGGCCAGGACTTCCTGAAAAACCGCCATGGCGCCGGCGGCGTCGCCTTCGGCCAGCAGGGCCTTGGCCTCGGCCAGCAGATCATCGGTGGCCAGACCCGGCGCCGCCTGGTCGCCGACCAGGCGCTGGATCAGGGCTTTGACCTGGCTGTCGGGCTGGGCGCCGACGAAACCGTCGACCGGTTGCCCGCCCTTGAAGGCATAGACGGCGGGAATCGATTGGATGCGCATCTGCGCGGCCAGTTCCGGATTCTTGTCGACGTCGATCTTGACCAGGCGCACCGCGCCGCCGGCCGCGGCGACCAGCTTTTCCAGCAACGGCGTCAAGGTCTTGCAGGGGCCGCACCAGGGCGCCCAGAAATCGACGATGACCGGCGTCTTCATCGAGGTTTCAATGACGTCGACGACGAAACTCGCCGTATCGCTGTCCTTGACGAAATTGCCGGCGGCCGGTTGTCCGGCCTTGGCGCCGCTGTTGAATAGAATGTCCATCCTTCGCGTCCTTGCCTTTCATCCTCAGGTGACGTCGTCTGATGCCAATAGATGGACCGGCCCGGCGCCTCTGGCAAGCCCAAAGGCGGACCACGAACCGCGCCCGGCCGAATGAAGCGAAAATCATACTTGCAAACGAAGCGACTTTGCGTATTATCCGGGCTCCCAAGCCGCCCGCTAGGCGGCAGCGCCGATTTGAGCGGGCGTAGCTCAGGGGTAGAGCACAACCTTGCCAAGGTTGGGGTCGAGGGTTCGAATCCCTTCGCCCGCTCCAAATTTTCTCGTGATGAAGCCGCGGTTTTCCGCGGCTTTTTGCGTTTTTGGCCTTCAAGAGATTGACGATGTCGGTGCTTACCTGGCTTGGGGTCGAATTTCAGGTAAGCAGGGGGTAAGCGACCGAAACAGGAACTGGTGCTGTTTGAATCCTGGTCAAGTGATGCGGCAAGCACCGTCGGAGCCCTTGGGGAAACCCAGTGATTTCCAACATTTCCAACAAATTTGCTCGTTATTGGCCGTATGAATCAAAATCCGGCCCGAGGATCATAGTGTCGCCAGTTGTTTTGGAGAGAAGACCTATGATCAAGACATCAAGTCCGCGCCTTCGGCGATCGGCTGCATCAGTTTATCTTTTAGAGCGGTGGGGAATCTCACGGGCGCCCGGAACGCTTGCCAAATTAGCCGTATCCGACGGTCGCGGGCCGAGGTTCCAGAAAGACGGTCGCGTTCCGCTCTATCCATTGGATGAGCTGGACAAATGGGCGGCGAGCATTCTCGGGCCGCTACAGGCTTCCACTTCCGATAAGGTCGGGAGTGTCGATGACGGTGGCGGCAACGATCCGGAAATCGGCGAACCATCCCTTTGAGATGGAGAAAAATATCTTAATTTTCTGGTCACTTAGGGCTGCATCGATGAGCGATTTTTCGATCTAAAATCCCAATACGCGCGTGCGCGCGCGTATTGGGATTTCTCGATGAGAAGTATCAAAAGATAATAGAAGTGGAAAATGAACCCATGTCAGCCATAGCCGACCCCTTCCTCCTTCTCATCAACGAGCGCCGCTTTTACAGCCTTCACATCGAGGTGCAGAAAATGGCATTCAAACGGACAGCGTTGCGATCTACTGGAGGCGGCGAACCCCCGTTCACAACTGGCTGCGCAAGGAAATCACCGTCCATGGAGAGACCCGTGAGGTCAAGGTGATGACCACCCATGGCCCTGCACGGAAAACCGGCCTCGCCTATCCCATCACAGCGTTGCCGGCTGCCCCTGAGGTCGGACGCGCTGACATTATGGCTCTGGAAGAGGCCCGGTCGCTTATCCGGATTGAACTTGCTTTTTTGGGCAAGCTTCGCCGGCAGGTGTCAAGCTTCTATAGGAGCAATCCCGAGGAGGCCGAAGAGGACATCGTCACCGCGCGCGCAAAACAGGGCGCCAAAGCAACGTGGTAGGGTGTCGTCAGTTCCCTAAGCATCCTCGCAAACACGGGTAACAGGCGCCCAACGCCCGCACTGCGCCCATTTCGGTCATCGAAGCCGTCATCGTGCCTGCCTGGAAGCAAACATCATGTTGATAGCGATGGGAAAGCCGCCTGTGTGCCAACAGCGGTCGACTTGTCGAGCAGGTTGGTCGGGGGCCGTCCACCCCATCAAGGTTCCGGAAAGGGGCCTTCCCATGGACGCCCATCTATTTTGGCTGACCGACGATCAGTTTGCGCGGCTTGAGCCGCACCTCCCCACCGACACACGAGGTAAGGCTTGGGTGGATGACCGGCGCGTCATCAGCGGCATTGTCCATGTGCTACGTAGCTGGGTCGATGCGCCGATCGCCTATGGCCCGAGAAAGACGCTCTATAACCGCTTCGTGCGATGGGCCGACAAAAGGCATCTGGCAGGGAATTTTCCATGCCCTGTCGTCAGCGGGCGGACCTCCGGCCGAGGTCATGATCGATTCTTCGACGGTGAAGGCGCACCGATGTGCCGCTGGCGGAAAAAGGGGGAACGGGCGCAGGCGATTGGTCGCTCGCGAGGTGGGCGGACCACGAAAATCCATGCGCTGACCGATCCAGCTTGCCGCTCGATCGCTTTCCTCCTGACGGGAGGGCAGGTCGCCGATTGCACGGCAGCCGACACCCTGCTCGATCAGATGCCGCCGACCCGCATTCTTCACGGCGACAAGGGCTACGACAGCAACGCTGTCCGGCGCAAGATCGAGGAGAAAGGCACCGCACCCAACATCCCGCCGAAAGCCAACAGGCGCTGGAAAAACTGTTTCTCGCCGTACCTCTATCGCGACCGTAACGCCATTGAGCGGATGTTCTGCCGCCTCAAGGATTTCCGCAGGGTCGCAACGCGATACGACCGCAGCGCCACCAACTTCATGGCCGCTGTCTGCCTCGCCGCTACCGTCGCTTACTGGTTATGAGTCCTGACCCTAGGCAGGAGCGTGACGCACAATAGAGGTGCCACAAAATATTAAATCTCTTGCAATCCAGGAATTATCCTCTTTGGTTGCACTGGAATGGCAACCTATATTCGATGGTGAATGGGGTTTTCGCGTAGAGCAGCTATGCGCTGTATCGACACTGTTTTGCTAGAGGCTAATACAGTGTTGGTGACGAGTTTCGGATGGGGGGATTTTGGAAACGCGACACGTAAGACCATTAACGAAACATCGATCTGGCGGCATACTCTATACGCGTCGTAAAGATGTTGAGGAAGCGTTGGCGAAACTGATTGAACAGTCCCGCGAGGAAATCGTCGCTTCCTTAAAGGTCCGCGACACGTCGTCACCGCACTACGTGAAGTCCGAGTGTATCGTCTATCTGATACGCGACACGCGGTATGACAACGACGAGAGCTATTTCAACGATCTTTACCGCGAACTCATGCGCCGACTCTCCTTTGCACTGCTACGCGTCGCCGGCGAAAGCACCGATGTGTCCGAGAACGTCCATGCCGCGGATGCTCGCGACAGGGTGAAGGACATCTTTGTCCGCAAGTTGGTCGAGGATCGGGCCGAGCCGGGGTCAGCCCTCGACTATTTCGAGGTCATGTTTGCCGGTGCCATCGCCGCGCTCCGCACGACATCCATGCACAGGGCGAAGAGGCAGGCGGTGCGCACCGAAGCCATTGAGGCGGACCAGGAAACAAACGAACCCTCGCTCGCAGTGGAACGCGCCGCCGGGAGCCTCGACCTCAAGGAGGAGTTGCTTTCTGACGATCCGATTTACCGGTCACGCGTAGCTGACGCGATTAGGGCCTTGCCAGACAAGTTACGCAGAGTCGTTGAGTTGATCATGAGGGACATGCCAATCGATTCATCGGACGATAGCGTCATGACCATTCGAAAGGCGATCGGCGTCAAATCCGAAAAAACCGTTCGGAATAGACGCGACGAAGCATACCGACTGATACGCCAGGCTCTGTCGATTGGAGATGACCATGACTGACAGGCGCAACGACAGCGCAGAGGAGATTTTCCTCGCATTCGCAGTTGAGCAGGAACAAGGCAACTCGACACTTGAGCGCTACCTTCAGCTATATCCACATCTAGCGGACGAGCTGATCGACCTATCCCTCGATCTGAGACTGCATCGCGCGACCGGAGAGGCCACCACGCCGGCCGATGAGGCGTGGGTAGAAGCGTCCCTTGCGGCCTTCCGAGCCACGTCGCCGGTTCAGGCATCCGCGGCGGTGGTCGACCCCTTCGCCAACGTCTCGCCCCAGGAACTGGTAAATCTTCGCCGTGCTCTTGATGTGCCCAGCGGCGTGATCCAGGGATTTAGCTCCCGGCTCGTGGACATCGCCAGTGTGCCCGCGTCGTTCGTGGACGCTCTTGTGCGCGGCCTCCGCTCCACCGTGGACGACCTGCGCTGCTTCATGGCAGAACCACCTCGACTTGCGCCTGGCGTCAGCTACAAGGCCGACGATGCTCCATCCGCCGAGCAGGAGAAGATCACGTTCGAGGACCTGCTCAAGCAGTGCAAGGTGCCGGATGAGCGACGGCAGCAGTTGCTGGCCTTACGGGATTGACCCATGGACGCTGTCGAACTCGCGCGGCAGCGTGCCGCGGCGCTTCACGACGAGGTGGTCTCCAAGGGCGCTGACCCCTGGGATCCCGATGCGCTCGTGAGAGCTGCCGCATCCAGTCTGGAACTGGACATCGAGCCTGTCGAGCCTGGTAGCGCAATCCTAGATGGTGGCCGAGCGCAGTTCGATCCCATAAATCGAGCCGTCAGGCACGAGGACTCTGGAACGCCCTTCTTCAAGGCCTTCCTGGTGGGCCACGAACTCGGTCACGCGACGCTTGGCGACGACCGGATCGAGCACGTCGCCCACGACGTCGATCCCACGCGGCCGGCGGAAGCAGCCCCAGTCGGCGAGGACCGGGTCGTCGATTACAGCCGGCGCCAGCGCCGCGAGGTGCAGATGGACCTGTTCGGTCGCGAGCTCCTGCTGCCGCGCAAACGGGCTCGCGCACTCCACCTTGGGGGTCTGACGGCGTCGGAGATCGCGACGAAGCTGGGGGCGCCCTTCGACGTCGTCGCACTACAGCTTCTCGACGCGCTGCTGCTTCCAGCGGTCGAGCCGGAACCCGAGGAGGCTGAAGTAAGACCTCCGAAGCCGCTCAACGACGAGCAGCACGAGGCCGCACAGCATCGCGGGGTTCCATATCTTCTCGAGGCCGGGCCGGGAACGGGAAAGACGCAAACCCTCGTCGGGCGGGTCGCCGGCCTCGTCGATGAAGGAATCGATCCCCGATCAATCCTTGTGCTGACCTTCTCCAACAAAGCGGCCGGAGAACTATCTGAGCGCATCGCTGGACTGCGGCCAGAGGCGGCATCGGCGATGTGGATCGGGACATTCCACGCCTTCGGTCTCGATCTGGTGCGAAGATACCACAAGCGATTGGGCTTCCCGAGAGAGCCCCGCATGATGGATCGCAGCGAGGCGATCGCGATCATGGAGGGCGAATATCTCGCACTCAACCTCACCCACCATCGGGAGTTCATGAATCCCGACCGCCCACTCAAGGACATGCTCACCGCGATATCCCGGGCAAAAGACGAGGTCGCGGACGCTGACCAATATGCCGCTCTCGCCCAGGAGATGCTGGACAAGGCCGCCGACCCAGGCGCCCGCAATGCGGCGGAGCGGTGCGCCGAGGTTGCGCTCGTCTATAAGAAGTACGAGGAGTTGAAGCTCGCGGCATGCGCGGTGGACTTCGGCGATCTCGTGGCTCTGCCCGTAAAGTTGCTCGAGTCCGACGCGGAGGCCGTCTCGATCCTTCGCGCGACATATAGCCATATCCTGGTCGATGAATATCAAGACGTGAACCGCAGCAGCGTGAGGCTGCTCCAACGACTGACGGATGCTGGTAAAAACCTTTGGGCCGTTGGTGATGCGCGGCAGGCCATCTACAGATTCCGTGGTGCATCCTCGTTCAACATGTCCCGGTTCAAGACCGAGGACTTCCCCAGTGGCACTGGCGATCGGCTGCGTATTAACTATCGCTCGACGCCCGAGATCGTCGGAGCATTTTCGAAATTCGGTGCGAGCATGAAGGCTGGCACCGGCGATGCGTGCCTCAAAGCGTATCGACCATCCAGCGGTGCGCCGCCTGAGCATGTGACCTTCGGCGACAACGACGACGAGGCGGACGCACTCGCCGACGAGATTCTGCGCCTCTCTCAGGACGTCGCCTTCCGCCATCAGGCTGTGCTCTGCCCCGGCAACGACCGGCTCAACCGCATGGGGCGTGAACTGGAGCGACGCAAAATTCCCGTTCTCTACCTCGGGAATCTCTTTGAACGACCCGAAGTCAAGGATCTACTGTCTGTCCTGTCGTTGCTCGTCGACAAACGAGCCATGGGACTGGTGCGCAAGCCCTCGCTTCAGGGGCTGTCGACGGGGCTGAGCCTGGTGGGCGCCGCGGCTGTGGTTGAGCACCTTCAGCAAACGGACGCCGCACCGCTTGCCTGGTCAGGTTCATCGCCCTCGTTACCAATCCTGGATGCCGCTGACGCTGCCGCTATTCGCCAGGTGACGAGCATTCTGAACGGCTTTAACGCCGATGCACTTCCTTGGTCCGTGCTTGCGCATGTCATCCTAGATCGAACACGAACGGCGGCGCTGATCGCATCCACGGATGATATCTCCAGTCGCGCCATGGGAGTGGCGATCTGGCAGCTTATGGGCTTTCTGCGCACTCAACATCCAGGGCCGGGTCTGCCGATCCAGCGCACGCTCGATGGGATCAGGCGGCTTGTCCAACTCGCCGATGAGCGGGACCTGCGACAAATTCCGTTGGCCGCTCAGGGTATCAACGCGGTCCGGCTGATGACCATTCACGGCAGCAAGGGGCTCGAGTTCCCCGTCGTGCACGTCATGGGTCTAAACAAGGGGAGCATGCCCAGCACTGCACGTAAGCTGGCCTGTCCGGTTCCAGATGGCATGATTGCTGGCGGAGAAGGCGGAACGGTTGCTCTGGCTGCTGCGGATCACGCACTCGAGCAGGAATGCCTTTTATATGTCGCTGTCTCGCGCGCGCGGGACCGTCTGTTACTTTACTCAGCGACCCGAATGGCGAACGGCAATCGACGCAATCCCTCGGATTTCATCGCACGGCTAGGCGTAACGACAACCCGTGCGGCAACGCCGCACGGGGACCGGGAACCGGACCCCGAGGATGATCTGCTCCCGATCGTATTGGGGCCTGAAATCAAGATCACGACAGCGCAACTGGATCTGTATGATCGGTGCCCACGGCGCTTTTTGTACACCCATGTGCTTGGCGTCGGCGGTCGACGCACGCCCACAACCATGACGACAATGCACGATCTGGTGCGCGCCATCGTGACGGAGATCGCCGCCACTGATCCCTCCGTCGTGTCGCTTGGTGACATGGAGAGATTGCTGGAGCAGAGATGGTCTGAAGGACCACTGGCTGGGGACGAGTATCGGCTGCACCGCGAAGTTGCGACCCTGCTTGTCCAGCGGTTCGTGGCGATGCGAGCAGGCACAACCCGCTCGATACCACCTTCTCTTCGAACAGACATCGGAACGACCACCGTCTTGGCAAATGCAGACGATGTCGTGATCGCACCTGGTGGACGGCATATCGTGCGGATGGTTCGGACGGGTCACCGATCTTCCAAGACCGGACAAGTCCTCGCCGACGCCGCCTTCCAGATGGCGGCCGCCAACTCACTTCCCGGCTGCACGGTCGAGATCGTCCACCTCGGCGACGACGATCACACTACAAAGGTCGAGTTCGATCATAAGGCGCTCGGCAAGAGAACTGAAAAGCTTGCCGAGGTCTTCGCGGCGATCGAGGGCGGAAGCTTCACGCCTGAGCGATCCGACCGCAAGTGCCCCTTCTGTCCCGCCTTCTTTACCTGCGGTCCAGTGGCCGAGGGTAGCCTGCAAAAAAATCTCTGACCAAAATTACCGGTCGGCCGATGCTGGCGAGATTAACCCTGTGAGACCGACGCAATCAGGCCAAGGTCCGCAGGAAACAACGAACTATGTCTCTTATCGAAAACCCCGACATCGACGATGTCGCACTCGCCGTGCAGGAAGATCGCCCCCTGCGCCCCGGCCTCTACCGGGTCTCGCTCGCTGTCGACAGCGTCGATTTCCACCCGCTTATCCTCGACGATCCGGTTCCGCTCGGCCGCCAGATCCTGAAGAAGGCTGGCATCAACGACATCGACGGCCACTCGCTGTTCGTGGTCACTCCCGAAGGCGACTTCGAAGATATCCGGGCGGACGAGGAGGTCGATCTGCGCAACCGTGCCGCCTCCCGCTTCATCAC
Organism: Rhodospirillales bacterium; assembly: GCA_015654615.1. Lineage (GTDB taxonomy): Bacteria > Pseudomonadota > Alphaproteobacteria > Rhodospirillales > Magnetospirillaceae > Telmatospirillum. The sequence continues at coordinate 1,300 of JAATGN010000245.1, read as the reverse complement.
CTTCAGCACCGACCCGCTCTACCGCGTCAAGCTTAATGACGCGCGCATCGTGTGGGGCCGCTCCTCCATCCCTGAAGCGGTGCTGCGCGCGCTCGCTGGCATCAACGACGATGAGGCGGTCTTCCTGGAGGTGCGCGGGGGCAAGGACAAGCTGATCGAAACGGATACCACTGCGGATCTCACCGCAGATGGCGTCGAGAAGTTCATCACGGCGCGCAACAACGTCACCTACACCTTCTTCGTCAACGGCAAGCCCTATGAGACCGATAAGAAGAAGCTGACCGGCGCGCAGATCAAGGCGATGGTGCCTGACTGGGATCCGCAGCACGACTTGTCGCTGGAGGGTGAGGGCGACGACCCGGACCGCATCATCGCCGATGATGAGGCCGTGAGCCTCGTTCCGAAGCACGGTGTCCGCCGCTTCTCGTCGGTCCCGAAGGCGAACTTCGGCTGATGCCTAGCGTTCTCGACATGCAACTGGAGCAGTTGCGGGAGCGCTTCGGCGACGTTCAGACTCGGCAGTTGCCGAGCGGCACCACGCTCGTCACCGTGCCGAGCGTCCGCCTGCCGGAGGGGTGGTCGAAGTCGTCGACCACCATCCGCTTCATCGTCCCGCCTGGATATCCATTTGCGCAGCTCGACTGCTTCTGGGCGGATCCCGATCTCCTTCTTGCGCATGGAGGTCCACCACAGAACTCCGCGTCAACTCCCGTCCCGGAGACCGTCGAGCCGGCACTCTGGTTCTCGTGGCATTTGACGGGACCATGGAACCCCAACCGCGACAGTCTGTCGACGTGGATGAATGTGGTGATCGATCGAATGAGGCAGGTCCAATGAGCCGCGTCCGCTTTCCTGCACCTCTCTACTCCGATCTGGCGTCGATGCTGCTCGACGCCAATGACCTGGAGAGCTGTGCCATCGCCTATGCCTATCACGATGCGCATAGTGACACATGGATCGTCGCCGACGCCAGACCCGTGCCGGACGATGCGTATGAGAGCCGTACCTGCGTATCTGCGATCCTCAAATCGTCTTTCCTCATCGAGGTTGCAAACCGCAGCAGGGTCACCGGCATGGCCGTCATCGCGATCCACACGCATCCTGCCAGCCCCGGCCATCCACGTTTCTCAACGGTAGACGATGTGGGCGAAATGGAACTCAGTTCATATTTTGCTCGGCGAGCGGCTCCAGTGCCGCATGTCGCGCTGGTAATTGGGCCCGAGGGTTGTCGAGCACGCCTTCTCGGAAACGATGATGAGATTGACGTGTGGGAAGTGGGCGAAAGTCTCATGCTCCATTC
>JAATGN010000348.1 GCA_015654615.1 Rhodospirillales bacterium | reverse complement strand
TGGCGTACCTTCGGCCCTCTCGGGCCGATGAGACTCACCCTCGACGAAATCCAGGAAATCATCGAAAACGAACCTCTCTTTCGACGACACAAATCCCTCTGGAGTTCCCTCTTGAACGGCATTTTTCGATAAAGTCGAGCTCCGTTCGGACGACAGATCTTTATCCCGTCCGCCCGCCTTGCCCCGCGGCGGCCTTGCGTCGAGCGCCCGAAAATCTTCGGGCGGCGCTCGGGTTGTAACGCCGTCATCCCGTCTGTTAGACTCCCCCCTTGAGGGAATTGTTCCGGGGTGTGTTTTTCATGCGGTTTCATGGTGTTTGCTTGGGGGGACTTCTGCTTCTGGGGGCGATGTCGCCGGCTTTGGCCGACGATATTTCCAGCCAGATCGACGCCGCCCGCGGGGCTTATGGGAAAGGCGACCCATTGCATGCGCTGGCCGCCCTTCAGGCCGCGGTCAATCAATTGAACCAGCAATTGGTCGGCCAATTCGGCAAGCTGCTTCCGCCGGCCCCACGGGGGTGGGAAGCCGCGGCGCCCGAATCGCAGTCGTTGGACGGCGTCGGCGGGGGGCTGAGCGTGACGGAGGCCTACAGCAAGGGAGACGCGACGCTGAATGCCTCCCTGATCATCGACAATCCCGCCGTCGGCGCCTCGGCCGCGCTGTTTCAGGGAACGGGGCCGCTCACCCGGCCGGGCTGGTCGCGCCTCAAATTGGGCAGCGAGGACGTTCTGCTGCGCTTCGATCCCGCCACCCGGGCCGGCGAAATGATGATGGTGATCGGCGATCGCGTGTTGCTGCAGGTCGAGGGCAACGAAATCGGCAAGGACGACGTGCTGCTGGAGATTGCCCGGGGATGGAATGTCGGGGCTCTCAAGAAGCTGATCGGCGTCGGATCCTGAAAAAAGCGGAAGGACGCCGCCGACGACGGCAGCACGGGCAAGCCGCCCGCGCTGCCGCAATCGAAGGAATCTTCGTCTTCGATCAGTCCGAAACCACCGGCGGATCGAGATCGAGATCCCAGTCGGGTTCCGGTTCTTCGATATTGGCCGCCCACTTCTCCAGCATGATCACATGCTGCGCTTCTTCCTCGGCGAACTGGGTGGCCAGCTTCTTGACGTGGGGATCGGTCGTCTTATAGGCCACGTCGGCGTAATATTGATGGCCGCGCCGCTCGTTCTGCAACGCCAGATGGACGCAGTGGTAGGGCGTCATCAGGTAGTGGGTCCGTTCGACGGCGGCCGATTCCGGGCCTTCGGTCTGATGCCATTGATATTCCCAAGGCTTCAGCTTGGGCAGATCGAGGCCTTTGGCGGTTTCCTTGACGTCGGCCCAATGCAGCCGGGAGAAATGCGCCTGCTTGCGGAACAGCTCGGCGACATCCGGATTGTTGTGGACCTCCATGGCGTCGGCCAATTCGTCATAGCGTTCCGCCGCTTCCGCTTCCAAGGCGATGGCATGCGCCAGAAAAATTGCAACTTCGCTCATGACGCAAACTTCCTCTCGATGTCGGCGAAACTCGCCGTGGTTTTGCGTTGGGGCATGAAAGGCGACCGATTGCCGGCGAACAGCACGCCGGTGGTGAAGCCGTCGTCCGAGGCCAGCCGGTGCATGGCTTCGGCCATCAATTGCGAAGGCGAGCCCTCGTCGGCATGCACGGCCTGTTTCCACTCGCGCTGTTCGGGCCGATAGGTGACGCAGGGGCTCAACACCTGGATGAAGGAAAAACCGGGATGGTGAACGCCTTCGACGATCAGCCGGGCCACCTCGTTGGGATTGCCGGCGAAGCCCCGGGCAATGAAATTGGCCCCGGCGGCCAGGGCCAGGCGCACCGGCTCGACCGGCGAAATGCCGGTTCCCTCCGGGGTCAGCTTGCTGTTGCACCAATCGGGGGCCGTGGTCGGCGAGGCTTGGCCCTTGGTCATGCCATAGACCTCGTTGTCCATGATCACATAGGTCATGTCGACATTGCGCCGACAGGCATGCATGAAGTGATTGCCGCCGATCGACAGGCCGTCGCCGTCGCCGCCGGCGGCGATCACCGTCAGGTCGGGGCGGGCGAGCTTGACCCCGGCGGCGATGGCCAGGGCGCGGCCATGGATGCTGTGAAAGCCGTAGACATTGGTATAGGCCGGGATCCGCGACGAACAGCCGATGCCCGAAATGAAGGCGATCTGTTCGCGCGGCACGTTCAATTCGGCCATGGCTTTGGTCATCGCCGAAAGCACGGCATAGTCGCCGCAGCCGGGGCACCAGATCGGCTTGACGTCCGACTTGAAGTCCTGGGCGGTCAAATTGGTTTGAACGGTCATGACGATTACTCCCAAGCGGCAAGACGGGTGAGGATTTCGGCCGGGCGGATGGGCAAGGGGCCCGGCCGATAGAGCACCGAGATCTCGGCCGGCAGATCGTAATGGGCGCGCAGGAATTTATAGAACTGCTGAGAGTGGCTCTGTTCGACCACCAGGACTTTCTTGACGCCGGCCAGGGCGGCGCCGAACTTGGCTGGCTGCGCCGGCAGGATCAGCCGCAGCGAGATCAGCCGCGCCTTGATTCCCTTGGCCGCCGCCCGAGCCAACGCCTCGCGGGCGGGTCCCGTGGTGGCGCCCCAGGTGATGATGGCGATATCGCCGCCATCGTCGCCTTCGACGTCGGCCCACTCGTTTCCATAGTCGAAGGATTCGAGCTTGTCGGCCCGTTTGTCCAACTGCGACAGATGATCGCTGGCCTGCGAGGACGGCGTGCCGCGCTCGTTGTGTTCAAGGCCGTCGGCCACATAATTGCCGCCGGCGGTGCCGGGAATCGCCATCGGCGAGACACCGCTCGCGGTCAAGGCATAACGCCGATAATTCTCGACATTCGCCTCGGCCACCAACCGTTTCGCCACATAAGGACTGTCCGCCGGTTTGTCGGTGACGACCCGCGATTGGCCCATGGCCTGATCCGACAGCACGATGGCCGGCGACTGCAGGGCCTCGGCCAGATAGACGCTCCACTGGGTGGCGAACAGGCAGTCGGCGATCGAATTGGGCGCCACCACCAGGTGCGGCGCGTCGCCATGCAGGCCGTAGACCGCGATATTGAGGTCCGCCTGTTCCGATTTGGTCGGAATGCCGGTCGAGGGGCCGCCGCGCATGACATTGACGACCACCAAGGGCGTCTCGGAGGCGACGGCCAGGCCGATCGCCTCGGTCATCAGGGACAGGCCGGGACCGGAGGTGGCGGTCAGCGACGGCATTCCGGCGAAGGAGCCGCCGATCACCATATTGATCGACGCCAGTTCGTCTTCCGCCTGGATCAGCGCGCCGCCGGTCTTGTCCAGCGCCGGGGCCAGCCATTCCAGGACTTCGGTGGCCGGGGTGATCGGATAGGCGGCGACGAATTTGATGCCGCCCCGCAAGGCGCCCAGGCCGGCCGCCTCATTGCCGCTGATATTCCAGCGCGGCGAGTCGTCATGGCGGATTTCGGGCAATTTCGTCATGCCCGGCAGGCCGGACGCCTGTTCGGCTCCGGCTCGCAAGGCCGCCGTGCTGGCGGCCAGGACATCCTCGCCTTTGCGGGCCAGTTGCTTCGTCAATACGGCGATCACCGAATCGACGGGCAGGCCGATCAACGCCGCAACGGCGCCCAGGCCGACCATATTGGCCCGTCCGCCGGGAATCGCCCCGGCCAGCGTCTTCAAGGGCAAGGAGGCGACGCGGGCGCCATAGGCCGCGATGGAATCGGGCACCGGACCCTGGTCGGGGTCGCAAAGGATCAGGCTGTCGCCGGCCAGCGGCAATTCCGCGGCGAAACGATTGATGTTTCCCCAATCGAAGGCGACCAGCAGGTCGTAATGGTCATCGAGGGAAGTAATCGGTATCGATGAAATGCGGATCAGCGCGGCGGCTTCGCCGCCCCGGATCTGCGGTCCCATGGACCTTGTCATCAAACCATAAAATCCGGCTTTCGAGGCCGAATCCAAAAGGATTTGCCCCGCCGTCATTGCCCCGGCGCCACCGCTGCCGGTTAACGCCACGGATACAGAATAGGCCGCCATGACACCTCTCTCTCTTGGATTGTTTTGTTTACTCCAACCACCTGTCAGTCGAGCCCCCCTGGGGCCGGTTTCAGGATTGCATGAACATCGCGTAAAAACAAATCCGGCAATAGGGAAGCGAAGGCTGACGATCTTCTGCCGTCTACGGGGGCTCCCGTTATTCCCGCGCCGGGGGGAAGAGAACAAAAGTCAGGAAAAGGCCTTGAAGGCAATCAAGGTGAAGGTGTCCTTGACGCCGGGAAGCGTTTGAATTGATTCGGTAACGAAATGGCCGATGTCCAGACCGTCGTCGAGATAGCACTTCAACAGCAGGTCATATTGGCCGGAAACCGAATAGACTTCGGACACACGTTCGGTTTCGACGGCCAAGTCGGCGACCTCGTAGGCCCGCCCCAATTCTGCTTTGATCTGCACGAAGATGGTTTGCACGGCAAATCCCTCCCTGCGCGTGTCTTCGACCCCGGGCTCAGCCGTCCTGATCCGCCGCCGGCGTTTCGCTCGCCGTCCGTTCGACCGGCGCCGGCTGTTCCGGCTCGCTCGCGACGACGGCGACCTTCTTGGCTGCTCTTTTCCGGACGGGCTTCTTTTTTTCGACCGGAGCGGACGGCTCGTCCGCGGCGGCCTTTTTCGGAGAACGGGCCTTCCGGGCGGCCGCCGGCTTTTTGGCCGGCGTTTCCGTTTCGGCCGGCGCATCGGCCTTTTCGACCGGTTTCGGCAACGGGACCGGGCGGGCCAGGAAATCCGGAAGCGAATCGCCGAATCCGATCACATTGTCGGGATGGGACATTTCGCCGATACCGTGATCGTCGCGATAGCGGCCGCCCCGGTCATTGCGGCCGCGTTCGCCGCGGCTGCGCTCGCCCCGGCCATGCTCGCCCTCCGCCTGCTTCGGACGTTCGTTGCGGGAACGGTTGTTCCAATCGCGATCCGATCCACGATTGGTCCGCGGTCCCCGCTGGTCCCGTTCGGCTTCACGGATCGGAGCCGCGACGTCTTCCGGAACGGCGATGACGGCGGGACTGGCCGGCACCGGGGCTTCCGGCGCGCGGCGCGGCGCGCGTTCGCGATCCTTGCCGCGGGCCGGACCGCGGTCGTCGCGTTTCCGCCCGCCGCCGCCGCTGCTGCTACCGCCGCGACGGCGACCGCCGCTCTGCAGGTCGAGGGGCAATTCCGCCACGCCTTCGATCGGCATGCGCTGAATTTCCTTGCCGATCAATTTCACGATGGCGCCGACGAACTTGCCGTCGTCGGGTGTCGCAATGGTGAAGGACCGTCCCAGTTTTCCGGCGCGTCCGGTCCGCCCGATACGATGGACATAGTCCTCGGCGTGATTCGGAACATCGAAATTGAACACATGGGACAGATCGGAAATATCGAGACCGCGGGCCGCCACGTCCGAACAGACCATCAGCCGGACGGCGCCGGTCTTGAAACGCTCCAGCGTCTCGGTGCGCGAGGCCTGGGCCATGTCGCCATGCAACTGCACCGCGTCGAATCCGTGCCGGACCAGCGAGCGATAGAGGATGTCGACGTCGCGCTTGCGGTTGCAGAAGATCAGGGCGTTCTTGACGTCTTCCAGGCGGATGAGATTGCGCAGCGCCTCGCGCTTGTCCTGCTCTTCGCAAACCACCATGAACTGCTCGACGGTGGTCGCCGTCGAGGATTGCGTATCGACGGAAATTTCCTTGGGATTCATCAGGAAAGCATCGGCCAGCCGGCGGATTTCCGGGGCCATCGTCGCCGAGAAGAACAGCGTCTGGCGAATCTTCGGCAGCAGGGAGACGATGTGTTCGACGTCGGGGATGAACCCCATGTCGAGCATGCGATCCGCCTCGTCGATCACCAGGACCTTGACGTCGTTCAGCAAAATGCGGCCGCGGCCGAACAGGTCCATCAACCGGCCGGGCGTGGCGATCAACACGTCGACGCCGCGGTCCAGCAGCTTTTCCTGATCGCCGAAGCTTTCTCCGCCGATCAGCTTGGCCATCGTCAAACGGTGATATTTGCCGTATTTCTCGAAATTTTCGGCCACCTGCGAGGCAAGCTCGCGGGTCGGCGCCAGGATCAGCGAGCGCGGCATCCGCGCCTTGGCCCGGCTGCCGGCCAGAATTTCGATCATCGGCAGGGTGAAGCCGGCCGTCTTGCCGGTGCCGGTCTGGGCCACGCCCAACACGTCGCGTCCCATCAGGATCACAGGAATCGCTTGTTCCTGGATAGGCGTGGGATTCACATATCCCGCCTCCTCCACGGCCTTGAGAATTTCGGGGCCTAGGCCTAGATCGGCAAACGTCATGGGTCTTCTTGTCCGGATGGAGCCGTGTCAGCCACGGAATAGTTAAAAACAATGACACCGGGATGATGTGCAGCGGGATAATAGTGAGTCGCGCCGTGCTGTCAAACATATGGTTGGATATTTTGGCTGTTGCCAGCTTGATTGCCCCCATTCGGAACGCGTTATGATGCTCGGGCCTCGCTCTCCGGCTTGGTTCGCGGGGGGCATTGCATTAGGGTTCCGGGCGAGCGAAAGCGTGGAGGAACGAAGGATGTTGATGCGTGCCGAGAATTCCACTTTGTTGATCGTCGACGTGCAGGAACGGCTGGCGCCGGTGATGTCCGATCCCCGGCGGGTGATCAGCGGCTGCGCCTTGCTGATGCGGGCGGCGAGGCGGCTGGGCGTGCCGGTGGTGGCCAGCGAACAATATCCGCAGGGAATCGGCCCGACGATCTTCGATCTGCGCGAATGGCTGCCGCCGGAAGGCGCCGTCGCCAAGCTGCATTTCTCCTGCGCGGACGAACCGGCCCTGCTCGACCGTCTGGCCGCCGGCGGCCGCAAGCAGGTGATCCTGGCCGGCATCGAGGCCCATATCTGCGTGCTGCAGTCGGCGCTCGGCCTGCAGGAGAAAGGTTTCGCGCCTTTCGTCGTCGCCGACGCCAGCGCCTCCCGCCGCCCCGAAAACGAAGAGGCCGCCTGGCGGCGCCTGCGCCAGGCCGGAATCCCGACGGTGAGCGTCGAGATGGTCCTGTTCGAATGGCTGCGCGTGGCCGGCACGCCGGCCTTCAAGGAACTGGTCGCCCTGGTCAAATAGGAAGGCTTGAGATGACGAAGACGCCGCTGCTGCTCTGCCCGGGACTTTTGAACGACGCCGCCCTGTGGCGCCATCAGCTCGACAGCCTGACCGACGTGGCCGACGCCCAGGTGGCCGATCTGACCGGAGCCGAAAGCGTGGCCGCCTTGGCCGCGGCCGTTCTCGAGCGGGCGCCGCCGCGGTTCGCCCTGGCCGGGCTGTCGATGGGCGGCTATGTCGCCTTCGAAATCATGCGTCGGGCCCCGGAGCGGGTGACCCGTCTGGCCTTGCTGGACACGCGGGCCCGGCTCGATCCGCCGGAATCGCGGGCGCGGCGTTTCGAACTGATCGATATCGCCAGGCGGGGCGGCTTCGCCAAGCTTCCCTCCCAGATGCTGGCCGGTCAGCTGCATCCCGACCATGTGGCGGTTCCGCAGATCGCCGCGACCGTCCTGGCCATGGCCGAACGGATCGGCCCGGAGGCCTTCATTCGCCAGCAAAGGGCCATTCTCGATCGTCCCGACAGCCGTCCCGGCCTGGCCGCCATCCATGTTCCCACGCTGGTGGCGGGCGGGCGCCAGGACGGCATCACGCCGCCGGACGTTCTGCGGGAAATCGCCGAGGGCATTCCCGCCGCGAAATTGGTCATCGTCGAGGAGGCCGGTCATCTGACCCCCCTGGAGCAGCCGCAGGCGGTGAGCGCCTTGCTGCGCTATTGGCTGCAGAGTTGAGGCGCTTTTGACCCACCGCGTCGACCTGTGTTAGAGTTTGAGAACATGAAGCGAACGGATGCGGGCGTTTCGACCGCTTTTGCGAGGCGATCCGACAATGGCAATGCGACCTGAATTCATCGAGAGCACGGCGGGGAAGATTGCGGACGAGTTGGCGCGCCGGGGCATTTCTCCCGATCAGCGGGTGATGATCACGATCGAGCCGGACGACTGGCTGGCGCGCGCGCTTTCGCCCGGCCACGGGCCGAAGGCTGGAGCGACGCGGACATCGATCGCCTGATCGATGAAGAGCGGGAAACCATCCAGCACCGGCCCTGATGAGAGTTGTCGTCGATACCCAATGTTTTTGTGAGCGCGGCGTTCAAAGAATCATCATGGCCGGCCAGCGTGGTGCGCTGGGCGGATCGACACGGCGGCCTGCTCAAGAGCGCTGCGACCGAAGGGGAAATGTTGGCCGTATTGCAGCGTCCGCGCTTTGCCACCAAGCTCCCTCCGTTTTTTTTCGATAACATCCGGCGGATATTCGCGGCGGCCGAGGTCGTGGTCAAAGACGCCATCATGTCGGATAGCCCAGCGGCTTGGCGCAAACCAAGGGCCTAGAGCGGTTTGCGTTCATATTGGATCGCTCACCTTTCTCGTCATTCCCGCGAAAGCGGGAATGCAGGAGGCACCCCATGGGCGTTTCCGAGACTCCCGGATCCCCGCTTTCGAGCTTGTGAAATAATTCCAGTGGCACCGGCGTCCCCGCCGGTGTGCCGGCGAAGCCGGCAGCGCGAGAGCGGCCGAGGGATCGATCTTGACGGGAACGTTTCCGCCGCGGGGCGGCGGACACCGGCAGGGACGCCGGTGCCACTTTCCCCTGCTTCACAAGCTTTTTCGCCGGGACGATGGTACAGGGAT
>JAATGN010000031.1 GCA_015654615.1 Rhodospirillales bacterium | reverse complement strand
GGGGACGCCGGTGCCACTGGGATTATTTCACAAGCTCGAAAGCGAGGATCCGGGAGTGTCGGAAACGCTCGTGGTGCGCCCTCTGGATTCCCGCTGATCAAAGGGAATGACGAGATAAGGTGAGCGATCCAATATGAACGCAAACCGCTCTAGATGGCCATTGAGGCCGCGGCCAAGCGCGCTCGGCGAGGGACATCAAGAAAAGCCAGAGCGTGATGCCGATTTAAGCCATCGCGCTCTAGGTCAGGGGCGGGACGCCAAGGCCGCGACCCCGCGCATAATTCCAAATCAGCGTGATTTCCGTCATCAGCGGGTGATTTGCCAGTCGCAGGGAAATCACCCAGGCGACGACCGAAAGGATGCATTCGGCACCCGAGATCAGCATATATGCCATCTCCGATCGATGGGCACCAAAACCAAAAGCTTCCATGATGACGATCGGCACGACGGTTCCGGCGGTAATGACCAGGCTGCGGGCCGTGATCGCCACCAGGCTGCGCCAGCCGGATTGCACCAGCCGCAAGACCTGGCGCGTCGTGTATAACGAGAAAACTGCGGCCACCGCCACCGCCACCCATGCCACCTTTTCGATGCCCAACGGCGTGGCGACCAGCAAAAGAGCGAATTGCAGCAGGACGACGACGGCCTGGGCGTGGAACGCTGGAACGACGTTTCCTGTCGCGTTCAGGACCGCGCTATTGATTCGCCCCAGCAGCAACACCCCGGTCGCCATGCAAAGCAGCTTGGCGACCGGAACGGATGGCAGCCATTGGTCGCCGAAAACAACAAGGATGATCGGATGGGCCATGATCGCGAGAACCGCCAGCATTGGCCAGGCGAAGCCGGTGACGAACGAGACGAAGTGGCAATAGGCGTCGCTCAGCGGCTTTTCCTCGCGATGGAGTTGGGCCAGGCTGCTGGATGCCACCGGCCAGATGGCGTCCATTGCGGTTTGATTGAACAAGGTGACGAAGGAATTGCCGCGGCTGTAATAGCCGGTATCGGCGACTCCCAGCAGCCGCCCCACGGTGATTTCCGGCAAACGTTGCGATACTTCGTTCAAAACCAGACCCGAACTGGCGAAGAGACCGAAGCGAAAGATCGGTCGCCACTCGACCAGTGACGGCATCATGAAGACTTCGCCTTTCAAGTAGAATTGAGCGGCGACAATGTTGGCCAGCACGCCGGCTACCGACGCCCAGGCCATGGACAATGGACCGAATCCCCGCCACGCCAGAACAATCGAGATTACCGAATGGACAAAAGCATTGGCGACGCCAATGCGCATGATCGATCTGAAGTCCATTCTTCGCCGGAGCAGGGCCAGCCCGATGGACCCAAACGGGACCAACAGAAAGTTGCCCGAAAGGATGAGGACGATGAGACGCAGTTCCGGCTGGCCGAAAAAATCGGCGATCAATCCGGAAAGCAGTACGAAGACGAGGCAAAACCCCACGCCCATCATCAGGGCGATGGTAAAAGCCGAGCGGAGCTGTTCCTGGGTCAGATCTTTTTTCTGCAAGATATAAGTGGCGACGCCGAGATCGCGAAAAATCTGGGCAACGTTCACCAGGCCGGATGCGACGGCGAAGACGCCGGTTTGCGCGGGTGTCAGCAGACGCGACAGCAGGACGACCGCGATAAGCGCGAATATAAACGATGCGTATTTCTCAATGAATGAGAATCGAAGAGATTTGCGAACACTCAAAGACTCTCTCCGATTTCATCACGTGTATCTCGATGATGTAAAAATAATATCTATCATATTGTGGGGCCTTGTCGTGCTTTTATGATAATTTCTTTTTCGTCGTGTGCTGATCGAGTGGCATTTCTTGTGTCGATGACCAATCTGGAATGATCCACCAATTCCCGGTAATTGATGCAGTCATGGTCGGTTGCGATCACGGCAGCGTCAAAGGATGCCAGAACCAACTTTGGCGGGCTCGATGTCCAAGCCGAGGACGGTGAAATTCCTGTGGGCAATCGAAGCGAAGACTTGGCAGCGATTATAGAGCCAAAGTTTTCAGCCGTTACATGTTATGGCGCACCATGCTGGCGACCACGCGTCCGGCGGTCTGTCCATCCCAAAGGTCCGGGCGCCGTTTCATTGCCCCGCGATCTTTCAGAGCCGCTTCGACCGCAAGGTGCAATCCCTCGGCTTTGACCAATCGGTTGGTTCCGTCGGTGACGGTAATCGGGCGTTCGGTATTTTCACGGACCGTCAGACAGGGAATCCCAACATAGGTGGTTTCCTCCTGGACCCCACCGGAATCGGTAATGACGCAACCGGCATTGATGACCAGACTCATGAAATCGACATAGCCCAGCGGGTCGACAAGACGGATCCCGGCCTGAACCAGGCGATCGAGCAGACCGGCCGCCTGAAGCCGGGCCCTGGTCCGAGGGTGCACGGGAAAGATCAGCGGAATCTTCGCGCCGATCGTCACCAGCTCATCGACCAGGACCGCGAGGATCGACGGTGTGTCCACATTGCTGGGACGGTGCAAGGTGACGACGCCATACGCGCCCGTCACCAGGTCGAACGAGGCGAACATTCGGCGTTCTTCGATCTGCGGCTTCATCATTTCGAAGCTGTCGATCATGATATTCCCGACGCATTCGATACGGTCGATCGGGATGCCTTCCGCCAGCAGGTTGGCGTCGGCATCGGCTGACGGCGTCCACAAGAGATCGGAGAGCTGGTCCGTGACGATCCGGTTCAATTCCTCCGGCATGCTCCGATCACGGCTGCGCAGGCCGGCCTCGAGATGGGCGGTGCGCAGACCGAGTTTGGCGCCGACCAGGCAACAGGCCAAGGTGGAATTGACGTCGCCGACAACGATGATCCAGTCCGGCCGGGCTTCTGCGGCCACCTTTCCATAGGCGATCATGACGCCGCCCGTCTGTTCGGCGTGGCTGCCGCTTCCCACTCCCAAATGGTAGTCGGGCTCGGGCAATCGCAGATCATGAAAAAAAGTGTCGGACATGTTGGCGTCATAGTGCTGTCCGGTGTGCACGATCTGCACGCGGCACCAATCCTGCCGCCGCAGGGCGTGATAGAGCGGGGCCACTTTCATGAAGTTCGGACGCGCCGCGGCAATGAGGTGCACGAGCTGTGACATGGAAGATCTCGATCCGGATCGCATGACGATGGCGCCGGTTCAGGCGTGATTGCAGCCAGAGATAAAATGCCGCATCACCCGCGATAGCGGTGAATACCACTGGTTCTGCAAGCTACGCGGCTTGACGCGGTGGCGCAAGCACCGTGTCGGCCAGGCTGGTCGTATTAGGTCGGATGCCTTGTCGAGACCAGATTTATCAAGGCCGATGTCACGCCCTATCATACACTTTGGAAAGTTCGCGCCGCGCGAATCCCGCCAAACCGACAAAAAGTGGCCGCGATGCCAAGGATTTCGGCCAGCGCCGCAGGAGATGGGCGGTCTATTTAAATGGAATGCTTATTTTAAGGGCACGACCATATACTTACGTTGTCCGCCCTCGTGAAAGGTAACGTCTTCCATGCGTGATCTCATTCTGGTCGGCGCGCTTGCGGTCTTCTTGGGAATGGCGGTGCGCTTTCCGTTCGCCGGGGTTTTGACCTGGGAATGGCTGACCATCATGAACCCGCACCAAATGGCTTACGGCTTTTCGCGCACGGCGCCGTTGAATCTTGTGGTTGCCATTGTCGCCCTCGGTACGTGGGCGATATCACGGGAAAAATCCGGTTGGCCAAAGGATTGGGTGCCGAAATTGATGATCCTGTTGGTCATTTGGATGACGATCAATTCGTTTTTCGCGGCGGATCCCGAGTGGTCATGGCCCTTGTGGGAGCGAACGGTCAAGATTTACGTGTTCATATTTCTGTGTCTGGCGACCGTGAACAGTAAAGCGAGAATCCATGCGGTCGTTTGGATATTGGTGATGTCGATCGCCTTTTATGGTGCCCGCGGTGGAGTCTTCACTATTTTGACGGCGGGGGCTTATCGTGTTTGGGGGCCGGAAAACACGATCATCCGTGATAATAATCAATTGGCCCTGGCCGTGGTCATGACCTTGCCCTTGATATATTATCTGTATCAACATACCCAGAAGCGGTGGATAAGATTTTGCCTTGTTGTCATCATGCCTCTGCAGGTGGCGACAGTCCTGGGAAGCTACTCCCGTGGCGGCGTGCTGGCCTTGCTTGCCATGCTGGGAATATTCTGGCTTCGTTCCCGCAATAAGATCGCCTATCTGATCGTCGGCGTCGTTCTGGTCGTCGGTAGCCTGTCGATGATGCCATCTCAGTTCTTCGATCGGATGAATACCGTTTCCAATGCCACCAGCGACGAATCCTTCATGGGACGAATGAACGCATGGAAGGTGGCGATCGACTATGCCAGCGACCATTTCCCGTTCGGCGCGGGCTTCGCCGGAGCCGAGCGCTCGGCCATCTTCAATCAATATGTTCCGGATGCGACGCCGCATGCCGCTCATAGCATGTATTTCGAGATCTTGGGCGATCACGGGTTTCCCGCGCTGGCAATTTACGGTCTGACCTGTCTGCTCGCTCTTGCCAATATCAGGCGGGTGCGGCGGCACTGCCGGGGGCGTCCGGAGTTGGCTTGGGCCAGTGATCTGGCGTCGATGCTGGAAGTCAGCCTGGTCGGGTTTTATATCGGCGGAGCCGCGCTCAGCATGGCCTATTACGATGGTTTCCTGCTGCTGGAGGCGCTGACCTCCGTTCTGAGGGCGATGATCGAGCGGCAAAAAGCGTTGGAGGCGCCCTCGACCGACGCCAAGGACTATTCCCGCGGCACCAGGGCCCAATTCGGATAGTCGGGCAACGTTTTGTCCAGTTCAGGGCTTTCCTGGACCAGGCGCCGATACTCATCTTTGGCGAAGGGCACCTTGAAGGATGCGGCGACGGCCAAAGACGCGCGGCCGACATCCACATAGCTTTGCGGATAAGCTTTTTCGATCAGAGCGGTCGGGCACGTCGTGACCGCCGGCCAATTCGCTTTGAAAAGGTCGCTCCAGTTTCGCACATATCCGCCATTCGGAAGGCGAACCTTAAGCCAATATCCCGGCCCCATGGCATGGCAATAGCCGTCCTTTTCCGCTCGCCACCGCCCCACGGTGAACTGGGCCAGCCATTTGAGAAACTCCTCGCTTCCCGCCACCTCCATATCGGCGAGGTGGCCGAGGGTCACGACCATGAAGTCCTGTTGCCATGGCGCGATCTGGTCGTTGTGCGCTTCGTCGGGGAGAAAATGAAGGGGGGGATCGTGTTCGGGATCGTTCGCCTGAACCACCTTGGCGAGGAACCAGCCGATGTTCCGGGAAAGATGCCTTTCGAAATATTGCTTCAGCGGTTGCCCATCGGGCGTGAATTGAGCGGCCTCGCCCAAGGTGCGCAGCGACCACGCCACACCGCGCATTTGCAGGGCGTGCAGCAGCCCTTTGGACTGTTCCCGGAAGCCGGGGTTCATGGCGAGCAAATTCCAATTGGCCCAAAATTGGAGCTCCTCGAGATAAAACAGATCCCCCGTCACCAGATAGGGCAGATAGGCCAAGGACGGTTGATGGGCATCGTCGGGGGTCCACGGGGTTTCTGCATAGCCCTCCGGCGGCAGGGCATCGGGCCCATTTGCCGTTCGGCCAAATCGCACGGCAAGGAAAGGGTGGTCATCCATCGACACGGCGGCGTCGGTCTTGCCGTCGCGGTAGTGGATGGGGACCGTCGCGGCCGCGTCGGCATTGGCCAGCATCACTTGTTTTGCTCTCCGGTCTTGCGAAATGAGATAGAGAGCCGACCAGCGCGGCAACGGTCCGATGTCAGGCCGTCCGCCCGTCATCGGTTGATATTCGGTCAGCATCGCCGGCGCCATGAGCCCGGTATCGCTCTTGCGCAGATCATCCATTTCGCGGGCCAGCGTCTGTTCCGGCACGACCAGGGAGGTGTCGTAATTCCACACCGCCCGGCTGCCGATCAAGGCGCGGGCGTCATGGCGTATGTCCGGCGGAGTGGCCCCCGTCCAGAACACCCGGTGCCAACGCGCATGGTGGTAATGTTCCAGGTCCCGCGTGCGGAGGACTTCGCGGCCATCCTGCGTAATCGTGACGTCATAGCGGTCATTTCTTGGACTGGGCGCATAGGTCCAGTCATTTTCGACGACCACATCCGTCCGCACGATGTCGTCCCCGGCAAAGGCACGCAGGTAAAACCGGGCTGCCAACCGAGGATGGGATGTCCCGTCGGTCGTCTTGAACGGCGTGGACAAGACGACTTCGGATGCCACCGGTCCCGACAACCATCGCGGCGCTTTTGCTCCGGCGGCCCGCAAGGCGTCGAGGGAGGATGCGCTGAAGTGGCGACGCGGCTCGAGCGCTTGCGCCAAAGTCACGGTGATTTGGGCCTTGCCTCCGTATCGCACGCGCACTTGAAAGGCTTGCCCCGGCTTGTCGCGGGTGGTGATCCATATTTTCTCATAGCCGCCGCCTTCGCCGATTTTATAGGCGTAAAACCGACCGCCGGCGTTGATCGCCGGGACGAAAAGCGCCGCCAGTTTCATGAATGGCTCGAAACTGTTTCCCGCGGTTTTGTCGTCGATGGTGACGCTGTATCGGTCATGGGGATCGTCGCCGATTTCCAACATGACCATCTCGCCTTTGATGAAGGGGGCCCCCGAACGCTGGCCGAAGGTCACCACGCTGATTTGACTGGCATAGACGTCCAGATCGACGCGAACATCGTGACGGTTCCCCATCGCGGCCAGGGGATCAACCGGTGGTCCCGTGGGGCTCTGCCCACCGCGCAGCAATGCGATGACACGGTGGCCGGACGCATCGCCTGCCGGGATAAGCGTCGTAAAGATGGCGTGTCGCAAGGATCCGTCGGCATGGCGAATCGGCTGGTCCATTTGCAAAGGCAAGGACTGACCGGACTGGTCCATCGCCCGCAACGCAATCCCTTGTGGAATCGCCCCTTCGGCAAAAGGATGGGCGAAAGTGACCGGGATCTGTTTTTGCCCCGTGCCGGCCGAAACCTCGACACAGGCCACGGCGTCCGCGGGGCATTTGATGCGGTCGGGCGGACGGGACGTCGCACTCTCGGGCTGGCGAGACGGGATCTCCATGTGCGGAGCCGCCGGAAGAGTTGGCGGACGTGTCGGCGAAACGGCGGGCGGCACGATCGACGATGGAGGGATCGCCGGTACGGCGGCGGGGGGCTCCGGTGGGACCGTGACGAGTGTTCCGTCGGTATCGCGGCGCAATCCCCCGATCAAGCCCGGTTTGTGCGGCAACTCCTGCGCGTTCAGCGAGTAAACTGACAAAAGCAGCGTAAGCGATGCTACTATTCCAAGCGCCGCAGTGATGACCCGGCGCATCTCTTCACCCTTTTTCCGTCAACTCATGAGTGTAGCAGTCCAGGGCCATCGAATCAACGCGACGGTCCAGACCGGGAGATGACATGGATGGTGTCGCCTATCTGTTTTCGATCATCCTGGTCGGCCTGATCATTCTTTGGGCCCGCCGGAATGAGACGGTTCCGTTGGACGGCCCCACCACCGGGCTGCTTGCGATGGAGCGTCACCAGCATAAGGTTCGGCCCGATGCCGCGCCGAGCGCACCATCCCCTGGCGGGGGGACGGGACGCCGGCCGCGGGCATGAGGAGGAACGTCGGAATCGAAAGCTTGCGCCTGTTGGCCATGGTGGTCATCACGGCGCAACATGCGGCGACCGTTATCGGGCATTACGCTTGGACCTTCATCGGGGAACTGACCTGGGGGCAGTTCGGCGTCTCGGTGTTCGCGGCCATTGCCGGATATTACGCCTGTTCCGACGAAACTTCGGCGCGCCGATGGCTCGTCGCCAGGCTTCGCCGTCTATACCCAACCTATTGGGCCGCCATGCTTTTGAGCTTCGCGGGGGCGGCGCTGACGGGGCGCTCCTTCTCTTTTTACCAAGTCGTTTCCCAGTTCGCCGGCACCGGCTACTTTACGCATGGCTGGGATTTGGTGAATGTGGTGTCCTGGTTCGTTTCTCTCCTGCTGTTTTGCTATGCGCTGACCGCAATCGCAAAAGCCTTGGGCAAACCAGTGGTTTTCCTGGCAGTCTGTGCGGCGATTTCCGTCGCCTTGATCCTGTCGCGGAGCGAGATTGCCCTGTCCCGTCATGTTCTGACCTTTTGCCTGTCCGCAATCGCCGGCCGCAAAGGGGACCGTCATCTGCCGGTCGCCGCGGCCGTCGTCCTGGCTTTGACGTTCCTGTCTCCGTCCTTTGCTTATGGCGCATGCGCGTTGGCGCTTCTTTGGGGCTTCTCCAGGGTTTCCGATGGCCTTCCTGCCATACCCCGGGTGTCAAACTATATCTACGAATATTTTTTGCTTCACGGCATCCTCTTGGCCGCCGCCGCCAAACTGTTCCATGATCCTTTTGTCGTCGTCATCGTCGGAATTACCGCCGCCCTTGCGGGAAGCCCGCTGTTGCGCCTCGTTACGGATATTCTGGTGCGCAGGGGGGGCGCGGCGATCGACAGAATTCGGCTGCATCCGATCGGCCGCTAGAGCGCGATGCCTTAAATCGGCATCACGCTCCGGCTTTTCTTGATGTCCCTCGCCGGGCGCGCGCCTCCGCGCGCTTGGCCGCGGCCTCAATGGCCGCTCTAGAGCGATTTGCGATCAGACTGGATCATCGATTTTTCTCGTCATTGCCTTGGATCAGCCGGAATCCAGGGGGCACCCCGCGGGCGTTTCCGAGACTCCCGGATCCCCGCTTTCGAGCTTGTGAAATAATCCCAGTG
>JAATGN010000041.1 GCA_015654615.1 Rhodospirillales bacterium | reverse complement strand
CACGAGAGCGATGCCTCGCTCTTTGCGGAAGTGCACGAACGCAGTATCAAAATGATGATGGAAATTCTGACTCGCGGGGTCGAACGCGGCGAAATCGCTGCTGGAAAACTTACGCCCCGCCTGGCTGCGCTGCCTTTCGACCTTGCGCGCCATCAACTCGTGCTCCTGCAGCAACCGTTGTCGGCGCAGGACATCGAAGAGATCGTCGATCGGATTTTTCTCCCCCTGGTCCGAGTCGGTTGAACGGACGATCTCGCTGTGCCCGGCGCCAGTTGCATACGACGCTCGTGCGATCCGCTATCGATGAGAATGGAGACCTCGACCATGACGCCCGACGAGCCCAGCCGCACGGCCCTGATCCCCGCCCGGCACCGGGCCGCTCATCAGCTGCTCGATCATGGCTCGATCCTTCATGATCCATTTGCCATGGCGATTCTGGGCGAAGACGAAAAGGACGTGCTTCGATTTGCCGAGGAACATCCCCTGGCCAGCCTCGGACGTCTGTTCACCGCCGCCCGGGGCCGGATCGCCGAAGATGCTTTGTCGCACGCTGTCGAAAGAGGGATCCGGCAGATCGTCATCCTGGGGGCTGGACTCGACACCTTCGCTCTGCGCAATCCCCATGGCGCGCGACGGATCCGCATCCATGAGGTGGATTACCCCGCGACGCAGGCATGGAAACGCCGGCGCCTGGCTGAAGCCGGGCTGGCGCTTCCGCCGTGGCTTGTTTTCGTGCCGGTCGATTTCGAGCGGGACGATTTGCGGGAGAAGCTCGTCGGCGCCGGCTTTCAGCAGGACACGCCCGCATTTTTCACCTGGCTCGGCGTCGTGCCCTACCTGACCCGGGGCGCCATTGGCAGCACCCTGGACGACATGGCATCAATCCCGAACGCGGAGGTGGTGTTCGACTACATGGAACCGTCCGAGGCATTCCCGGAAGAGATCAGGGGCTTCGTGACGGAGCGGACCGAACAGCTCGAGAAGACGGATGAACGCCTGGCCAGCCGTTTCGAGCCGGCCGGTATTGCGGCGATTCTTCGCTCGCATGGATTTTCCGACATCGAAGACATCGGTTTCCAGGAGATCACCTCCAGGTTCGGCCGCGCCGTTCAGGGGCTCGCGCCCGGACAGGCTGCGCTTCATGTCGTCCACGCCAAACATTAGGCCGCCGGGTCGGAAAGCACGGCGACGACCTTGACCGGGATACCGGTCATGCCGCCATGGGCGATCCAGGCCACGCGGACCGGAAACCGCGCCGGCGCGGTTTCCTGCAACGCATCGAGATTGGTCAAGTTTTCGATGACGTAAGCCCCGCGCTCCTCGCAGAAACGGTCGACCTTGGCATGCTCTTTCCCTCCACGCCGCAACCCGGCCCCGTCGATGCCGATGAAGCTGACCTTCCGGTCGATCAGGGCTTCGACAACGGACCAGGCCAGTTGCGGCGTGTCGTGCAGATAGGCGTCCGTTCCATACGCCTGACGCCCGATATGGCCGGTGTGGAAAAGCACGAAATCCCCGGCGGCGATATCGACGTCGGCCAGCACCTGCGGTCCGATATCGGCGCCGAACGGACGGGCGTCCAACAGAACGCCGGTGCGGTCCATCCATTCGAGAGGAATGGGCCGATGCAGAAGAGTGTCGAGATGGGTGCCGACATGACCGGCCGCCATCACTCTTGCCTCATGCGACGGAGGCAACGTGCGGAAAACGGGATTGTCGCGGGACAGGGACAAGGTCAGGTCCATAAGCATGGTGCGGTTCCTTCAGGACTGTGATGGAACCGATGCTAGCCTTCGAGCCTTTGACGTTCTAACGATGTCCGGCCATAAAATGTTCGAAACGGGCCAGATGACAGGATCGGGATGGATGACACGGTTTTGATGGCCGGCGCCCCGCCGGGGGTGGTCCTGGTGGATGCCGGTCGCGGTGGCGATCCGGCGGAACATGCCCGCCACCGGCACGAACTCGGCCAGTTGCAGGTCATCGAGCAAGGCCTGATGGCCGTGGAAACCGGGAGCGGGTGGTGGATCATGCCGCCTGGCCGGGTCGGCTGGCTGCCGCCGGGCTGGCCCCACGCCGGGCGCAGCTTCGGCGCCATGCGTGTGTTGGTCCTTTATGTCGATGCCGAGCGGGCCGCCAGCCTGCCTGCATCGCCCAAAGTCCTGGCCTTGTCCCCGTTCGTCATCGCCTTGTTCAAGCGACTGCGCGATCTGGGAATCGCCGCGGAGGAGCGTCGCGGCCGGCTGCTCGACGTTCTCTGCGACGAATTGGTGGCGACCGAGGCGGAACCGCTCCATCTGCCCATGCCCCGTGAGCCCCGGCTCATGCGCCTGTGCCGGACCTTGGTGGATCACCCCGACGATCCACGCGGCCTGGACCAATGGGCGCGCGAGATTGGGCTGTCACGCCGGTCGCTGACCCGGCATATGGTGGCCGAGACAGGCCTGTCCTTCGGACGCTGGCGAACCCAGGCGCGTCTGATGGCGGCGATCCGGCTGTTGGCGGAACAAAAGCCTGTGACCGAAGTGTCGTTGTCGCTGGGCTTCGAAAGCGTCAGCTCCTTCATCGCCGGCTTCCGCAAGCATTTCGGGACGACACCGATGCGCTATATCAGCGCCGAATAATGATCGCTTTATGGAAGACGGCGCCAAATTATTCCGTCCCAGGCCCTTGAGCCCGAGCGGCGCCTGAGCCCGCCGGAAGCGGAGCGGAGGCGTCGTATGAAATCTTAGGGTCCGGGACAAAAGGCATCTCTTGTTTTGTCCCGGGCCCTTGAGCCCGAGCGGCGCCTGAGCCCGCCGGAAGCGGAGCGGAGGCGTCGTATGAAATCT